>REAG01000121.1 GCA_004294265.1 Cytophagales bacterium
CATATGTTGCTAATCAAGGAATTCCTGCTGGTGGTTATATGGTTGCTGGTATGGCAATCATGGAATCTCCTGCAATAATTATGGGATTATTACTGATTAGAATGTCCATCAAAACAGAAACAAGTGTACTTAAAGATGGTTCGCATCATGACTCAAGTCTTAAAAGTGTAGTCAAAGAAGCGGTTTTTAATGGTTCAATTGTCTTGTTAGTTGGTAGTTTGGTAATAGGTTATTTGGCAGGTGATAATGGCGAAAAAGAATTGCATGGTTTTGTAAAAGATATTTTCAAAGGTATGTTGGCATTATATTTATTAGATATGGGTTTGGTTGCTGGAAGTAGAATGTCGGCTTTAAAAAAATCAGGTTTTTTCTTGGTAGCATTCGCAATTATTACTCCCTTAATAAATGCCGCTTTAGGAATTGGAATTGCTTATGTATTAGGATTTTCGGTTGGTGATGCTTTTTTATTTACTATATTATGTGCAAGTGCATCCTATATAGCTGTTCCTGCAGCTATGCGTATGGCAGTTCCGCAAGCGAATATGAGCTTACTTTTGCCTATGGCTTTGGCAGTAACTTTTCCTTTTAACATAATTTTAGGAATTCCAGTATATTTGATGATTATTAAATCTATTTGGGGCGTTTAGTTGGTTTATTTTCAAACAAAATGAAATTAAAATAAGATGTTACATTGGCTGTATGATCCACGTAGAAAAATAAATCGAGCTTTCGATGATTTAGATCGGGAGAAAAAAAAACATGATGGACATGAAGTAATTCGTGACATTTTGCTTATGGCAAAAGAAAATGGCTTACGTCCTAGCGATTTAAAAAGTTTAGAACATGAAATAGAACCCTCTAAAATTATATTTCCAAATGATAATTTTGAGCGAATGTATCAATTAATTTATATGGAAAAAATAATGATGGCAGATTTGAATATGGATACTGCCGAACTAGATTTTTTGATTGAATATGCCAGATATATAGAATTACCATTTGCTATTGCACCGCTTTTAGTTAGAGATATTTATTTTGAAATGAGAGATGAGAAATCAGATAAAGACATAATTTTAAATATGATGAAACGATTTGGATTAAAAAAATAGTTTTATAAATTATATTTATCATGAAATTATTTATTCGATTATTACTAATCTTTGTACTAAATACGTTTATTTCATCCGCTCAACATAACCGAGAAAATGTATATAATACTATTGGTTGGTATGGATATTTTGGCGACCATAAAATAGCAGAAAAATGGAGTATTCATACGGAATACCAATTTCGTAGAACAGAATTTATTACTCATTGGCAATAATCTTTGGCTCGCTTTGGTATTAATTATCATTTATCAGACCAAGTTATGTTTACAATTGGTTATGCCCAAGCTCAAACATTTTCTTATGGAGATTTACCCATAGCTCGAAAAAATGAATTCTCGCAAAGCCAGTCTTTTCCAGAAAATAGAATTTATCAAGCTCTTATATTAAAAAACAATACAGGTATTTTTGAAATTAACCATAGATTAATGTTTGAACAGCGTTTTTTAGGAAATGTGTATGATTCAAAAAATAATAGAATTGAAGGAAAGTCAAATTTTGTGATGCGTTTTAGATATAGATTTAGAATTGCAATGCCTTTGCAAGGAGTTACAATAGATGATAAAGAATTTTATTTACACGCTTTTGATGAAATATTAATAGGTGCTGGTGCAAATATTAGAAATAATATTTTTGATCAAAACCGTTTTCAAATTGGAATTGGCTTTAAAATAAATAAAAATTTCAGAATAGAAGCTAGTTACTTTAACCAAATTGTAACTAAACCTGCCTCGCATCCTATATCAAAACTACCTGTTATTGAATCAAATAACGGTGTTTTAATTGGGATAACTTATAATATTGACTTTACAAACTTTAAAAAAACTGAAAAATAAAATTTATTATTAAAAAAAATCTTAAATTACAATTTAACATAAAAATATGCTTTCACATTTAGTTTATCTCAGCGTAAAAACACCTCTTTGCACAGACTTAGAAATAGAAAAAATTCTTGCTTCTTGTAAAAAAAATAATGCCTCACTTGATATAACGGGCGTTTTGCTTTATACAGAAACCAAATTTTTACAATATTTAGAAGGCGAACAAGAAGAGATAATGAATTTATATTTAAAAATTAAAAAAGACCCACGTCATTCAACATGTATTTTAATTAGTGGAAGTGAAATTAAAAATCGAGCTTTTCCAAGTTGGCAAATGGGTAGTAAAAAAATAGATAGCAATGTTTCATTTTTAACCGAAATTTCTGAAGAAGATAAAATTCAATTTGCAGAAATTTTTCAAGGAAAAGAAAATGAAAATGCTTCAGTAATTATTTCAAGTTTCTTTAAATTTAATAAAGTAAATTAGTAATAAAACTAAATTTACAATAAACCAATAAAAATATTTATTTTTTGTAAAAATCTTTAATTATTTCACATATATATATAATTTGCTCATTTTCTAAATCTGGGTGCATCGGTAATGATAAAACTTCTTGAGTTAAATCTTCAGAATGTAAATTAAAATTTGTAGTTCTAAATTTTTGATAGGCTTTTTGTTTTTGAGTTGTAAGAGGGTAATATATCATGGTTGGTATTTCTTTTGATTCTAAAAAAAGTTTTAATGCATCTCTTTTTCCATTTTTAACTTTTAAAGTATATTGATGAAAAATATGAGATGAGTTTTTACTTTTTGTAGGAATTTCAATTTGAGTTATATTTTGTAATAATTCAGAATATTGATTTGCATTTTCTATTCTTTGTTGATTAAAGTTTTTTAAATGAGGAAGTTTAGTTAAAAGAATTGATGCTTGCAAAGTATCAAGCCTTGAGTTAATTCCTATTTCAGAATATTTATACTTTTCCGACTGACCATGATTTGCTAAACATCTAATTTTTTTCGATAAATGTTCGTCATTGGTAAAAACAGCTCCACCATCGCCATAACAACCTAAATTTTTTGATGGAAAAAAAGAAGTAGTTGCAATATGGCTCATGTTGCCTGCCATACGTATATCTGAATCAGAAAAAGAATAAGAAGCACCCAAACTTTGGGCTGCATCTTCTATGATAAATAAATTATATTTTTGAGCAATTTTAATGATAGAAAGCATATCGCAACATTGTCCGAAAAGATGAACTGCAACTATGGCTCTGGTATTTTCAGTAATATTTTCTTCAATTTTTGACGTATCTATATTGAAAGTATCTGGATTTACATCTAAAAAAACTGGTATTAAACCCAACAAACATACAACTTCGGCAGCTGAAATATAACAAAAATCAGGAATTAAAACTTCACTTTTGGGAGGCAAATTTAAAGCCATAAAAGCTAACTGTAATGCGTCAGTACCATTTGCACAAGTAATGCAATGTTCAATTTCGATAAAAGAAGCCAGTTTGTGTTCTAATTCAGTAACTTGATTTCCTTTAATAAAATTTGATTGAAGCAATACTTTTTGAATGGATTCGTCTATTTCTGATTTTAAAAGTAGATATTGCTTTTGCAAATCTACCATGCTTATTTTGTTCAATTTAGTTTAAATTTAAAATTATAAAATATTTTCAAAATAATCTAAAATCTGCATTTTTAATAATTTTTCTTGTTCTAAAATATTCAATTTTGGCAATGGTTTTAGCTGTTTCCAATGAGGCCATCCTTCAGCATCGTGTCCTTCGAGTTCGTAATAATCGAGGGTTGAAAAAAGTTTGCAGGTGGCAATATGCATTAAATCTTGCTTTTCTTCTTTTGAAAACTCCTGAGGACCTTTTCCTAATTCTTGAACACCAATTAAATATAAAATACCATTCAAATCAGGCTTTTTTCCAAACTGTTCAGAAAAGGTATTTAAAAAATTATTCCAATTTTTATTAAATTCTATATCTGTAAAATCAATCATTTAAAATTCCCTATTTCGATATTTGTACTTAAAACGACCACTCTATGCAAAGCATCAAAATCAACAACAACCGCTGTGTTTTCCATTAATTTGCTTGCACATACAATGGATGATAAGTAATATAGATATTGTTTTTTACTTCTTTCTTCCAGTATTTTACGATCAGGCATACCCATAACTTCAAGTAATTGATCTTCTGAAATCCCTACCAAATCACCTTTAATTTCATTTAAAGTTTCAATATTTTTTTTTCTTATTCCTAAACAACCCATTGGGTCGCTTTTCCATAATTTAGAATCAAATTGTTTTAAATTAGGTATGTTTTTACAAGAAAACAAAGAAAATAAAAGTAAGAATATTGTAATGTGTTTTAAAAACATAATTTTGGGGTAATGAATGTTTATAGCTTAAAATTTGTCGAATTTAATATTCTTAGTTTCAACACAAAATAAAACTTTTGGTCGAAATATTAAGAAAAATATTTTATCATAGAAATAAAAAAATCCCTTTCTATTTGATAGGATATATTTCCTTTACAAGTCAGCCTACCAAAGCATTCAAATAAAAGTCATATTATTTTAAGACAAAGATAATCAATTAGTGTAATTTTACAAACAAATCATTCTCAAAAACAAAAGCGGTGTCTATTATAAAATAAAATAAAATAAAATAAAAATATTCTCAATAATCTCTTAATCAATTGAAATAAAGGTTATGATATCTTACCTTTAAAGTATGTTGGTTATTGTAGCGTTTTGCAGCAATGGTTTTAACAAAACGTCAACTCTATTTAATTGAAAAATCAAACTATATTTGTAAAAAATAATACAAAAAACTATTACTATTAGGCATAGTTTGACAAAAGTAATATGTTATCATTCGGATAGTTTTTGAATATAAAAGGCGTATGAAAATCTCTTTTGGATTAAAAAAAAGTCTATATTTTAGTTTTAAAAAGTTAGAGTTTTCATAATTTATATAGTTTACTTTTGGTAAGAATTAATTTATTTTCTACCGATTATTATTTTTCTAAGTTTCAAGTTTATAAAAACTATTTTAAAGCCAATATTATTTAACAATAAATTTTGTAAAAATTAGAATATTTAATGAAAAAAGTAATAATAATTGAAGATAACATGGACATTTGTTTATCATATTCTATGTTAATAAACAAAACTAGCAATTACAAAGTAATAAATACATATCAGAGTGGAGAAACAGCCATTTTAAATTTAAGCACAGACGCACCCGATATCGCCTTAGTTGATATTAATTTACAAGGAAATATGAATGGAATTGAAGTTACAAAACAAATTAAAATTACATTTCCAAAAATAGAAATCGTAATAATTACTATTTATGAAAATAGTAATTTAGTATTTGAATCATTAAGTAAGGGTGCATCGGGATATTTAATTAAAAATTCAAATAAAAATGAAATTATTGAAGCTTTAGATTTAATCATAAAAGGTGGTTCGCCAATGAGTCCATCAATCGCTAGAATGGTAGTTGAAAGTTTTAAAAAAAATATAATTAATAATCCATTTTCAGAAAAAGAAAATTTGGTATTGGATGCTCTTGTAAATGGAAAATCTTACAAATCTATTGCCGTATATTTAGAAATAAGTTTAGATACAGTAAGATATCATATTAAAAATATTTATTTAAAACTACAAGTCAAAACAAAAGAAGAAGCCATTTCTAAAGCAAAAACTAATAATTGGATTTAAAACATGATATCAAAAATACTAACATTTATTTTACATCCTGATTTACAAAAGAAAGATAATTCAGATAATAAAAAAGCAACCGTTTTTGCAAAAGGATTATTACTTGTTTTAATATTTAATACAATTTATTCTTCTTATTATTATTTTTTTTGTTTAAGTTTTATTCAAAACATTTCAAACTTAATTGGCTTAATAATCGTTTTTATTACTTTTATTTTGCTGAAAACCCAAAAAAAAATAAAAGTAACATTTCTATTTTTGGTTACATTTATTTTTCCTTTAATAGCGTGGGGAGTTTTTTTTACAGGTGGAATTTATTCTACTAATTTAATATGGTTTTTAGTATTATGCATAGTAATATTTTTTTATATAGGACGCAAAGAAGGGATTTTTTTTTCAATTCTTATATTTGCAAGTTATATAATATTACTATTTTTTACTTACGATAAAGATTATAATTCTTACTTTTTAAATTACCTTCAAAATCAAAAACCTGGAGAAAGTTTCTTAAATATTCTATTTGCCAGTATTTTTTGTTTTGTAATGATGTATATTTTTGTTAAATCTGATGATGAATTTAATCGGAAAATTAAATTAGATAATGAAAATAAAGTTATTAAATTAAATAATAAAATTACTGAACGAACCAAAGAAATTATTGATTTAAGAATTAATTTAGCTAGAGATTTTCATGATGAAATGGGTAATAAATTGGCAGGAATAAACCTCTTAACTCAAATTTTAGCTGAAAAATTAGAAAATAATTCTGACCAAGAAATAGAACAAATTTTACAGACAATAGTAGTTCGTAGTGATGAGTTATTTTTAGGCACAAAAGATTTTATATGGTCAATAGACACTCAAAGTGATATTTTTGAAAATATGATTGATTATATTAAAGACTTTGGAGAAGATTTTTTTTCAAAATTAAATATTAATTTTCAATGTAATATGAAGTTGGATTTGGATAAAAATAAAATTTATCGAATAGTTGCAGGACGTCAAATGGTTTCTATTGCTAAAGAATTAATGACTAATATTGCTAAACATGCTAAAGCTACAAATGTTGTTTTTGAAACTTATATTAAAAACGATAATTTGATTTTAATTTTTAAAGATAACGGTATAGGTTTTAAATACAATGGAGTAAGAAAAAACGGTATTAATAACATTAATGAAAGAATTAAAATATTACATGGAAATATTTTTTATGAAAATTCAAAGGAAATTGGTACTCTTGTAAAAGTAGAAATTCCTTACAAAATTGATACGATATAATGTAATAAGGGAATTAAAACTTGTTATAATTTATAATAGGGAATCTCTAAAAACCCCAATATTATTTTTAAAAACCCGACCCAAATCAATTTCTGCTACGAAACCGCAGAATCCAAGTGGGTGGGATTCAACGGAATTGAGGTTTTTTAGGAGTACCCAATATTCTTTTTAAAAAAAAAGTGGTTTTATTTTTTGAGCAATGCAGCCATATAAAATCCGTCAAATCCTTCGGAAGGTAATATTTTTCGTTCTTCTAATAACGTAAATTGATTGTTAAAAGCTAAAAATTCTTCAATTTGGTTTTGATTTTCTGAAGGCAAAATACTGCAAGTAGCATAAACCATAATTCCGCCTGACTTAAGGACGGAAGAGTAATTTTTTAGAATAAATTGTTGTTTTAACTGCAATTCTTCAACTGTTTTGGGAGTTAGTTTCCATTTGGCATCAGCATTTCTGCGAATTACGCCCAAACCTGTGCAAGGCACGTCAAGCAAAAGTCTATCTACTTTGCCGCTCCACTGCGAAATAAGCTGTGGATGCACAAATTCATGGGTTTCGATAATGGTTGCATTGCTCCTGGCAGCTCTTTTTTTGAGTTCAGTGAGTTTAAATTTTTCGGTATCAAGTGCAATAATCTTACCTTTATTTTTCATCAATGCTGCTAAATGAAGTGATTTTCCGCCTGCACCCGCACAAGCATCTACTACAAACATTCCTGGTTCAACTCTCAAAAACGGAGCAACTAACTGTGAAGAAGCATCTTGAATTTCAAATAATCCACTCTTAAAACCTTCGCTTTGCTGTAAATTTTGTCGTTTTTTTAGTATAATTGCATCAGGATAATTTTCAATAAATTCCGTTTCATTTTCAGCTTTATCAAAAAAAGATTTTAACTCGGAAATCGTATTTTTTAAAGTATTGCATCTCAAAACAAGTGGTGCTGGTTCATTCAAGGCTTTCATTTGTTTATTCCATTCTTTTCCAAGTTCTTTCTGACCAAGCTCATCCATCCAATCTGGAAAAGAATAAAGTATTTTTGGTACTATTTCAGCATCCGATTTTTTAGAATCAATATTAATTCCATTTACATTATTGAATTCTTGCCAAACGGGAAGTGGTTGTTCATTTTTTATTTTCAACCAAACACCAAGAGCTGTCCAAATAGCATCCGAATCGGTTTTATTTTCATCTTTTCCTATTATAAAATGCAAATAACGCCACCAACGAGTAATATCATACACATTTTCAGCAATAAATCTTCTATCTCTACTCCCCCATTTTGGATTTGATTTCAAAAGTCTATCCACAACAATTTCTGCGTGTTCTTTTTGAATAAATATTTGAATTAAGGCATCAACAACCGCTTGAGCAACATTTCTATGTATAGACATTTTAAAAAAATAAAAATTTCGTGCAAAAGTAACCTTTTTAATTTCTTTTCGTTCACAAATTTACAATCATTCATTTTTATTCAAATTTTAAATATTTTCATACATGAAAAAAATCATTTTAACAGGTTCAATGGTATTAGTTTCTATTTTGACATATTCTCAAGATCTTCCTAACTCAAATAAATCGCAAGAAATTATAACTAGCCTTGAAAAAGAGAGTGATAATAAACAAGATGAAGGGAAAAAAGAATTTAAAAAAGTAAAAAAAACACCTGAAGAACGAGCTAATTTTTTAACCGAAAATGTAAAAACTGCCTGCGGTGACATTTCTGCCGAACAAGAAACGAAAATAAGAGCCATATTTTTAGAAAGGGCTCAAAAAGTAGATGCTATTAAGTCTAGCTCTCAAGCTAATAAAAAAGAAGCTCTCAAGCCATTATTTCAAAAATCTAAACAAGATTTAAAAGCAATTCTTACAGAAGCTCAATTTGAGAAATTCAAAACTTACAGGAAAAACAGAAAAGAAAACCGTAATAAAAATTCAAATAAAGAAGATAGCAATGTAGATGATGATAAAGATGATAATGATGACAATGAATTGAAAAACGATGATAATTCAGATAAAAATAAAAATAATAAGAATGGAAATAAAGGAAATGGAAATAAGAAGAAGAAATAAAATTAATCTACTTCAAAAATAAAAAATTTCAAAATAAATATATTCCTAAAAGAGTTTCTTTAGATAGAAACTCTTTTTTTATATAATATAAAAAAAATATAAATGAATTTATAAATAATTAATTAACTTATTTTAAAATATTATTTCATATTATTTGTATTATATAAAATAATATTCTTAATATTGCAATATTATTCACAAATTCAAAATATTATTCTTATGAAATTTGAAACACTTCAACTCCATGCTGGTCTTGAAATAGATGCCACGCAATCACGGGCTTTGCCATTGCACCAAACAACTGCTTATCAATTTAAAAATTCAGAACACGGTGCAAATTTATTTGCTCTCAAAGAGTTTGGTAATATTTATACTCGTTTGATGAATCCTACAAACGATGCTTTTGAAAAGCGAATTGCTGCCCTTGAAGGTGGAATTGCAGCTTTAGCAACCTCTTCGGGTCATTCGGCTCAGTTTTTAGCAATAAATAATATTACATCTGTAGGTGATAATTTTGTTACATCTCCTTATTTATATGGAGGAACTTTCAATCAATTTAAAAACTCATTCAAAAATATTGGCGTTGATGCTCGATTTGCAGCCAAAAACAATCCTGAAAGTTTTGAAAAATTAATAGATGCCAAAACAAAAGCCATTTATTTAGAAACTATCGGAAACCCTGGTTTTGCTATCCCTGATTTTGAAAAGTTCGTAATTTTAGCCAAAAAGCACGATTTACCAATTATTGTAGATAACACTTTTGGAGCAGGTGGTGCCATTTGTCAGCCAATTAAATGGGGAGCACATATTGTAGTGGGTTCTGCAACCAAATGGGTGGGAGGACACGGAACTACCATGGGCGGTTATATTGTAGATGCAGGAACTTTTGATTTTGGAAACGGAAAACATGCCCAATTTACTGAGCCATCGCCTAGTTATCATGGTTTTGTGTTGAATTCAGTATTTGGTGTGGGCGGACCTTTTGGTAATATTCAGTTTATTATTCGTTGCAGAGTAGAAGGATTGAGAGATTGGGGTCCTTGCCAAAGTCCATTTAATTCTTGGCAATTATTGCAAGGTATCGAAACACTTTCTTTGAGAGTAGAACGCACTTGCGAAAATGCTTTAAATTTGGCTTTGTGGCTTGAAAAAAATCCTGCGGTTGAAAGTGTAAATTACTTAGGATTAACTTCAAATTCTTACCACACTATTGCTAAAAAATATTTAATCAGAGGTTTTGGTGGCGTTTTATCGTTCAAATTAAAAGGCGATAGAGCCAAAGCAACTCAGTTTGTGGATAGTTTAAAACTAGTAAGTCATTTAGCAAACGTGGGTGATGCAAAAACATTAATTATTCATCCAG
Source organism: Cytophagales bacterium (assembly GCA_004294265.1). GTDB lineage: Bacteria > Bacteroidota > Bacteroidia > Cytophagales > UBA9547 > REAG01. The sequence continues at coordinate 10,387 of REAG01000121.1, forward strand.
CCTCTACTACACATTCTCAACTTTCAGAAATTGAACAAAAAAGTGCTGGTGTTGATCCTAATATGTTGCGTGTATCGCTCGGAATAGAACATATTGACGATATTAAAGCTGATTTTGAACAAGCTTTGAGCATAAATTAATTGTTAATTGTTAATTGTTAATTGTTCTTACCCTTTCTGTAAAAAGAAAGGGTTTTTATTTTTATTATAAAAATAAATTTATGGGAACCTCTAAAAACCCCAATATAGTTTTCAAAAACCCCACCCAAACCAATTTCTGCTACGAAACCGTAGCATCCAAGCCAAAGGGCTTCATCGGAATTTAGGTTTTTAGGAGTTCCCTTATATAAATTCAACTAAAATTGCACTAATAAAAATTTTATTAATTAATTCAACCTTTGCACATTTCAATTTAAAATTAAAATAAAGAAGTAAAATCATAAATTTTTACTTTTACCAAATTTATTTTCAATAAAAAGCACAATCACCATCGCCTGCTTCAAAGTTATTAATATCAATTTCTTTAATATCTTTTGAAGTAAGATATAATTTTTTTATTTCTTTTTGGAAAATAAATTGTTTTCGGTTTTCTTCCAAACATAAATTTAAATTATCATTAAAAGAAGTTAACATACAGCAATTATTTGTTTTCATATAATTAATTAAAAAAGTAACTACATCTGCTTGAAAATCTTTTTCTACATAAAAATAAGGAACAGTTAAATGCGTTTCTCTTTGGTTAAAAACAAAAAATCCTACTAAACCATTTTTAGAATTATACACTTCATAAGCAAAAGTTTTAAAAACCGAACTTACAGAAGTAAAAAAATATTTTTTACTATCAATGTTTTGTTCTTGCTCCAAAACCCAAGGAAAATTAAGTATCCATTTAAGTTCCGAAATATTTCTTTTTGATAAATTTTGGTTATTACTTTTGGAAATAAAATTTTGAAGTTTTAAATCTTCCAAATTTGCTAATTTATATTTGCAATTAAATTTTAAATTATTACTAAATAATTTAAAAGTATTTAGTAATAAAAAATTCAAACTTAAATCTATAAAAGATAATGCGTATTTATTTTTTGCAAAAAAAACGTGTTTTTGAGGTAAAACTTCTGCTAAATTAAATTTTAAATAACTTCTTAATCCAATTCGAGTTTGAGTTTGATTAAATATTTTGGTTTTTTGATATACTTTTTCAAGTGGAGAAATAAAATTAGTAATCATAATTTTTTTATTCCAAGCTCGTATTATTCTTAAAAATAAATTGGCAGCAATATTACTATTTTTGTAATTGCTATCAACCCAAAAACACGAAAGCCAACCCATTTTAATTTTTTCATTATTCACAAAAATATAATCTGGAATAACGCCCAAATATCCTACGGTTTTGTTTGAATCAAATGCGGCACATAAAATCACATCCGAATCATCCAACCTTGGATTATTAATTTGAGAAATAGCTCTATGAAAACTAATGGGTAAATTTTCTAGATTAGAAAATTCTTCCGACAAAATAAAATTATTTAGTTGTTCTTTATTAAAGGTTTTAGTTATCATTTTAATTTCTTTTTATGTAATTTTTACCAAAAAAAGATTTACACATAAAATATAAATATTCATACTTTATAATTTGAATTGCCGAAAGTTCGTTATTTTCCATTAAAATTCTATGTTTATGTTTTGAAAAACCATCATTTTTCATGCCTGAAACCCCAAAAGAATTTAAAATATTTAATTCAGAATACATGGATTGAAAAAAATCATTTTCAATATTTTGATCACCAAAAGGAAATGAAAAGTAATAATCTATTATATTAAGCTCATTTTTTAAAAATAAATTACAATCAAAAACTTGCATTTTTTGTTCAAAAATATCTATATTTTTGAAATTTGGATGATTTTTGCTGTGATTTCCTATTTGAAATCCCATTTTCATTAAATCTTTTAATTCTAAAGTTGTTAAATAGGGTTTGAAATCAAATAAATATTGACTAAAATCAATTCGTAATATTTCAGCAATAGCATCTATTAAAAAAACATCTTTAATACTATTAATTTTTGAATATATTTGTTGAGTTTCTACATTCAAATAATTTGAAATTTTATCTAAATCAGTTTTAGATTTTTTTAATTGTGTTAAAATAATACTAATTTTATGTCTGTAAAACAAGTTTTTATTATCAATAAAATCGGAGTTTATAAAAAAAGTAGCATGAATTTTATTATCAAAAAGCAAAGGAGCAACTTCTGAATAAACTTCACTAAGCCCATCATCAAAAGTAAGATGAAATGAATTATAATTTGCAAAATCTATTTTGCTTATAGGTATTGATTGGTAATTTTTAGTAAAAAAAAGAATATCTTCTTTAAATAAATTGTATTCTCTGTAATATCCAATTTCGCTCAAATGAGATTTATTCGATTTTAAAACTGTATGGTAAAAAGGTAATATTAATTTGTTTTTTGTAATGTTAATATACGTATTTATCGAAAATAAATCACTTGCAAAAAGTAAACTTTTATAATTTTTAGTTGGCACAAAAATATATTTTTAGAATTATTAAAGTTTTATTTTATTTGAATTACAAATCTAATCATTGAATCTTATTTTCTTTATTTTATGATAAAATTTGTATTTTAATATATAGGATAATTACATTTGTATAAAATTGATTGATAAAAACAAAAAATAATATTTAATATAAATAAAATGTATTCTTACGAAAAATTATTAAAATTCACCGAGCAAATATTTATAAAAATGGGCTGTCCTGCGGCTCAAGCCAAAAGCGGAGCTGAGGTTTTGCTTTCGGCTGATTTGCGAGGCGTAGATTCACATGGAGTTGCTAGATTATCTGGTTATGTTCGTTTGTGGGAATCAAAACGTATAAATGCAACGCCAAAAGTAAGAATAGTGCACGAAACCCCAAGTACGGCTGTAGTTGATGGCGATTCTGGATTGGGTTTGGTTGTGGCTCCTATTGCCATGAAAATAGCGATTGAAAAAGCTAAAAATGTAGGTACTGGCTGGGTATCGGTTAAAGGCTCAAATCACTATGGCATAGCAGGTTATCATGCCATGATGGCGTTAGAACACGATATGATTGGCATCAGCATGACCAATGCAAGTCCGCTTGTTGCACCCACTTTTTCTCTGGATAGAATGTTAGGAACAAACCCGATTGCAGTGGCAATTCCTGCCGACAAACAGCCAGCGTTTGTGGCAGATTTTGCAACCACTACGGCTGCAAACGGCAAATTAGAAATTTTGCAACGCAAAGGAACGGACGCTCCCATGGGTTGGATTCAAGATAAAAACGGCTCACAAACGCCCAATCCGCACGAATTAAAAAATGGTGGTGCTTTATTACCTTTGGGCGGAGATAGAGACCACGGAAGCCACAAAGGTTATTGCCTTGGCTCGATTGTAGATATATTTTCGGCTGTGCTTTCAGGGGCAAATTATGGTCCTTGGGTGCCACCTTTCGTAAGTTTTTTACCTATGCCTGCTAATCCTGTTGGCGAAGGTATTGGTCATTTTTTTGGTGCCATGCGCATTGATGCGTTCAGACCTGCGGAAGAATTTAAGCTGCACATAGATAATTGGATTTCTACTTTCAGAAATGCAAATGCCATTGAAGGCGAAAAAGTGCAAATTCCAGGAGATTACGAACGCAACGAATCCATTAAAAGGATTAATGAAGGTATTTTTTTACTTCCGCCTGTGGAAAATGATTTGAAAGAATTAAGTGAAAAGTTTAATATAATATTTTGATAAAAATAAATATTTAGTCAAAAAAAAATAAGTATTTTTAATTTAGATTCTGATTTTTATTTCAATAAATATTACAAGTTTTATAACCTGAAATTTCTAATATTTATGATTATAACCAAAATATCTAAAACGATTGAATAAATATATATTTCAGTAATTTCTTAGATAACTTTAGCGAACAATAACTTTTAATTTATAAAAAGACTCAAAAATAAAAATGTTTACAAAAGAAATTGAAATTAGAGTAAGATATGCAGAAACTGATCAAATGGGATTTGTATATTATGGCAATTATGCTACCTATTTTGAAGTTGCGAGGGTTGAATCTTTGCGTGCTTTAGGGATGAGTTACAAAGAATTAGAAAAATCAGGAATTATGTTGCCCGTTTTGGAATACAACTGCAAATATTTAAAACCAGCCAAATATGATGATTTATTAACCATTAAAACAACAATAAAATCAATTCCGACAGCAAGAATATTTTTTGATTATGAAGTTTTTAATGAAAATAAAGAACTTTTGACCATTGCAAGCACAACTTTAGTGTTTGTTCAAGCATTCAATAAACGCCCCTGCGTTGCTCCTGAGCAGTTTTTAGAACAACTAAGAAAATATTTTCATCAAAATCAATAAAAAAGTTAAAAAAAGTTTTGGTATTAAAATAATATATCTAATTTTGCACTCCCAAAACAGAGCGACAGTTTTGGTATCTCAATATAAGTTTTTTCTAACTGTTGTTAGAAAAGCGCAAGCAGACTAATATTGGTTTGGTAGTTCAGTTGGTTAGAATACATGCCTGTCACGCATGGGGTCGCGGGTTCGAGTCCCGTCCGAACCGCTCAAAAATTCTTTAATTAGAAACAAAAAAGGTGTAGAATTTAATTTTCTACACCTTTTTTTGTTGTTTTACTCTAAATTTTCATAAAATAAAATGACAAATTCAATTCATAATCAAGTAATTATTTTTGATGGTGTTTGTAATTTCTGTAACTTTTATATAAATTTTATTCTCAAAATTGATAAAAAGAATAAATTCAAATTTGCAACATTGCAATCTGATTTCGGAAAAGAAATAGTTAGAAAATTTAATATTAAAGAAATAGATTCAGTTATTTTTTTTGCTGACAATAAAGTTTTCGTTTATTCAAACGCCATTTTAGAAATAATAAAAAAAACTTCTTTTCCATATTATTTTTTATATGTTTTATTAATTATTTTTCCTACTTTTGTAAGAGATTATCTATATAAATTAATAGCTAAAAATAGATATGCAATTTTTGGGAAATCTAATCAATGTAGAATTCCTACAAAAAATGAAATTGAAAAGTTTATAACTAACAAGTATTAATTTTAAATTTAATTTTGAAAAAATAACATTTTTTTAAAACTTAAAACAGCAAAATTAGTTTTAAATTTGACAGAAATATTCATTCAAACTTACAAAATGCAAATTAACCAAGGTAATATACTTAAAAACATACAAAGTCCTGATGATTTAAAAAATCTAACTTTGGATGAATTAGTACAACTTTGCGTTGATTTAAGGCAATTTATAATTGATAATGTATCCATTTATGGTGGTCATTTTGGAGCAAGTTTAGGCGTTGTGGAGCTTACTGTGGCACTTCATCATGTTTTTAACACCCCTGATGATAGATTAGTTTGGGATGTAGGTCATCAAGCCTATGGACACAAAATTCTTACTGGCAGAAAAGACGATTTTCATACCAATCGAAGATATAAAGGTCTATCTGGTTTTCCTAAAATTAGCGAATCACCTTATGATGCTTTTGGCGTTGGACATTCTAGTACTTCGATCTCGGCCGCTCTTGGAATGGCGATGGCTTCAACTTACAAAAACGAAAAAGACAGACAACACATAGCGATAATTGGTGATGGAGCTATGACTGCAGGCATGGCTTTTGAAGCTATGAACCATGCAGGAGTTAGTAATTCTAACCTTTTGATAGTGTTGAACGACAACTGCATGGCAATCGATCCTAATGTTGGAGCTTTAAAAGATTATTTGACAGATATTACTACTTCGCATACTTACAATAAGTTTAGAGATGATATTTGGAAATTATTAGGAAAAATTTCAAAGTTTGGACCTAATGCACAAGCCATTGCCTCTAATATGGAAGCTGCCGTTAAAGCTGCTTTTCTCAAACAAAGTAATCTTTTTGAATCTTTAAAATTACGTTACTTTGGTCCAGTAGATGGTCATGATGTGGCACATTTGATAGAAATTTTCAAAGATTTAAAAGACATTCAAGGACCTAAATTATTACATGTGATTACCACCAAAGGCAAAGGATATAAATTTGCTGAAGAAGGTAATCCTACATTTTGGCATGCTCCTGGAGTAAAGTTTGATAAAATTACTGGAGAGTTACAAAAAAAATCGCCCGTTGCTGGAAGTCCACCAAAATTTCAAGATGTTTTTGGAGAAACAATCATAGAAATAGCCAAACAAAACGATAAAGTTATGGGAATCACGCCAGCCATGCCCACAGGCTGCTCCCTTAATTTAATGATGAAGGAAATGCCCGAAAGAGCATTTGATGTAGGTATTGCAGAACAGCATGCAGTTACATTTTCCGCTGGATTAGCAGTACAGGGCTTGATACCTTTTTGTAATATTTACTCAAGTTTTATGCAAAGAGCTTATGATCAAGTTTTTCATGATGTATGTTTACAAAACTTACATGTTATTTTTTGTTTGGACAGAGCCGGAATTGCAGGTGCGGACGGTCCTACCCATCATGGCACTTACGATATTGCTTATATGCGGTGTTTACCAAATATGATTGTATCGGCTCCTATGGATGAAATTGAACTCCGAAACTTGATGTTTACAGGTACTGAAACCCCTCAACCTTTCTCAATTCGTTATCCAAGAGGTGTTGGTGTGATTTCAGATTGGCGTAAACCTTTGCAAAAACTTACTATTGGAAAAGGTAGAAAAATTAAATCAGGTTCTGATATTGCCATTTTAAGTTTTGGAACTGCTGGCAATCAAGCCACCAAAGCCATCGAAATTTTGGATTTAGAGAATATATCTGTGGCTCATTACGATTTACGATTTGCAAAACCTTTAGATAACAAAATGTTAGATGAAGTTTTTGCTACTTTTGATAAAATTATTACTATTGAAGACGGTTGTTTGCAAGGCGGTTTTGGAAGTGCAATTCTTGAATTCATGTCTGATAATCAATATTTTGCTCAAATTAAAAGATTAGGAATTCCTGATAAAATCATTGAACATGGCGAACAAGCCGACTTATATGCCGAATGTGGTTTTGATTATTTATCCATTATTGAAAATATAAAACAAATGATGGGAGTTGTTGAAAGAAAAGTTTAATATTACATATTTATATTAATTTATTTTTTGTAAAAAATATTATAATCATATTTTGTTTATTTTACAAAATTTAATAAAATTATGGTTTTATAATAAAAAATTTTATATCAATATCTTACTATTCTAAATAATATTTTTTAAAAATATAAAAAATTATGAAATTATGAAATTTTTATTAACTACACTGAACGCAAAATATATACATATTAATTTGGCTATCAGGCTTTTGTACGAATTAAATAAAAACTACAAAGGCTTGGAAATGAAAGAATTTACTATCAAAGAGCCAAAACAAGGTATTGCCGATTTTTGTGCCGATTTTGAAGTTATTGCTTTTAGTTGTTATATATGGAATATTACTCAAACTCTTGAAGTTTGCCGTTTGATAAAACTTATAAATCCTAATGCCAAAATTTTGTTGGGCGGACCCGAAGTAAGTTATGATTACGAAGATGTTATTTGCCTTCCTGAAATTGATTATATCATTGTAGGAGAAGGTGAAAATCCTTTTCGTGAGTTTTTAGAGCAATATCCTAAAATCGAAAAAGTATCAAATCTAGTAAGAAAAGATGATGAAAAAGTTATTTTTGTTCCTAAAGCTGCAAATTTTGATTTGAAACTATATGCAGGCATAAATCCATATTCAAACGATACACCAGAAGAATTATATAACAAAGTATGTTATGTGGAAACCTCACGAGGTTGTCCTTATAAATGCGAATTTTGTTTGGCAAGTTTGGATAATCAAGTAAGATACTTACCAATGGATGATATAAAATCCAATCTTTTATATTTGATGCAACATGGTAGAGTTATCAAATTTTTGGACAGAACATTCAATATAAAAAAAGTATTTACGATTGAGATTTTTGATTTTATTGTCAAAAACCATAAGCCTCAAAATGTGTTTCAGTTTGAAATTACAGCTGATATTTTGCACCCTGATATTATTCAATATATCCATGATTTCGTTCCTCACGGGCTTTTTAGGTTTGAAATTGGTATTCAAACTGTTAATCAAAAGGCGAATTTGGAAGTTCAAAGAAAACAAAGTTTTGATAAAACTAAAAATATTATTAAAACTTTAGATTATAAAGTTGAAATGCACCTCGATTTGATTGTTGGCATGGCTTTAGATTATTGGGAGGATATAAAATATAGTTTTGAAGAAGTTTTTAAATTGTATGCTCCTGAGCTTCAGTTGGGTTTTTTAAAGTTTTTGAAAGGAACGCCAGTAAGGCACAAAGCCGAACAACATGGATTTATTTACGAGCCAAATCCGCCTTATCAAATCATAGAAAGTAAGTATTTATCAAAAAATCAACTTTTTGAAATTACACTTGTTGAGGAAATTCTTGAAATTTATTGGAATAAAAAAAGAGCTATTCATACTTTAAAATACATAACAGAAAATAATTCTATTTTTGACTTTATGTTAGAATTAGGAAAGTATTTTGCCTCTAAACAAGATTTCCATAAACACACATTGGCAAATATTTATGATATTTTAAATGATTTTGCAAAAGAAATTTATCCTCAAGATTTAATTTTGCATCAATTAATAGCGATAGATTATTATTTACAATCAAAAATAAAACCTCAAATTAAATATATAAACGAAATAGAACGAAGTCAAAAACATGATTTTATTTCCAAATATGCTTTAGATCATCATAAATTTAGGCATATTATCATTCCAATTAATTTTAATTTTGAAGAATATCTTCTAACAAGAATTATTGAAAATGGTACTTTTGAATGTGTTTTTGAATACAATGGCGTTGAAAAGCCCAAATTAATTCCAGTTGTTGAAAAGCAATATGCTTAAAAAAGTTATTTTATTTTAAAAAGTAATTTAAAAATAAAAGTAATATTATTAAAAATATTTTATATTTTTTGCTTTATTATTTTTAAAAAAATTAAAATTTACTAAGCCAATTTTCTAAAGTAGTATTAAAAATGGTTGTTAAAAAATCTGGATAAACGCCCAAAAAGATAATAATAAATAATAAAGGAACAAAAAGTAGTAATTCAAAATAAGAAATATCAGACATTTGATTTGATGCAGTTATGCCTGGTTTAATATAAAATTTGCCAAAAAACATCCTTTGAATTGTCCAAAGATAATATCCAGCGGTAATAATTAACCCAAAAGTAGAAAAAACGGCAATTTTAGTTGAGTAATAATTTGTTTTAAAAGCTCCTAAAAACACCAATACTTCAGCAATAAATCCGCTAAAAGCAGGCAATCCTAAACTTGCAAAAAATACAATAACAACAATGGTGGAATATATGGGCATTTTGTTTGCTAATCCTTTGAAATGTAAAATATCACGACTGTGAGTGCGTTCATAAATAATTCCTACAATTAAAAATAATGCTGCCGAAATAAAACCATGACTTACTAATTGATACATTGCCCCACTTACACCTTCACTATTGCAGGCTGCTAAACCCAAAAGTACAAAACCCATGTGCGAAACCGAAGAATAAGCAATCATTTTCTTTAAATCGGTCATTGCTAAAGCACAATAAGCGGCATATATAATGGAAATCATACCAATAATAGCTATCATTGGAGCAAGTTCGATAGCAACTTCTGGGAAAATAGGATATGCAATTCTTATCATTCCATAAGCTCCAATTTTGAGCAAAACTGCTGCTAAAATTACCGAAACTGGTGTTGGAGCTTCCACATGGGCTTCTGGCAACCAAGTATGAAAAGGGAAAGAAGGTAACTTTATCATAAAGCCAAGCATCAAAAACGTAAACGCCCAAGTTCTTATTCCTAACCCTAAAATCTTGTTTGTATTAGACAATGATAAAATACTATTTGGTAAGATATTATTATTATCAGATAAAAAATCAATCCGAAAAGTCAAAACCCTTATTATTTCAGGAACGCTTTCAACAGGGTCTATTCCTGATAAATACAAGCCTATAGAAGTAATTAATATCAAAATTGAGCCTAGTAAAGTATATAATAAAAATTTCAAAGCTGCCCTTTCTCTCCCCTCGCCTCCCCAAATTCCAATTAAGAAATACATTGGTAAAAGCATAAATTCAAAAAATAAGTAAAATAAAAATAAATCTAAAGAAGTAAAACAACCAATAATTGAACTTTGTAACAACAATAATAAGCTATAATATCCTTTTTGTTTAAGAAAAATAGTGTTTGATGCAAAAGTAGCAATCAAAAAAACGATGCTGGTTAGTAATATTAGTGGCAAACTAAATCCATCAATACCAATGGCATAATCTATGGATAATTTATAATGAGAACCCATAGGTAAACTAATCCAATCAAATTTTTCAAAAAATTGATAACCTACTTTTTGAGTATCAAAAAGTAGATAAATTATTATTGATAAAATTACTTGAATTGAAAAAACTCCCAATGTAATTATTCGGATAATTTTATTTTTTTTCAATAATAAAATTAAAATTGAAAATAAAAGTGGTAGAAATATTAATATGGATAAAAAAGGAAAATCAGTCAAGTGTTACGTTTTAAAAGAATGTAAATTTAGATATTTTTTTTATTTTAATGTTTTAAATTCCATTTTTATAAACAAAAATGAATGTAGAATATTGAAATTAATTCAAAATAAAATTAATTTATTAAATAATTCGTTTAATGACTGTTAAATGGTGAGAATATTTTTTGGTTTCAGAATTCAAAATACCTTTATCATCTATGTAATCAATTCTTACTTTTCCGTGAGCGTGAATTATTTTGTTAGTTCCCAAATAAATTCCAACATGAATAATTTTATTCGCATCGTTTTTAAAAAACAAAAGATCGCCAATATTTGATTTAAGAATATTTTCAATCAAAACACCTTGATTTGCTTGTTGATAGGCATCTCTTTGTAAATTAAACCCAAGAATTTTATAAACCTGTTGCGTAAAACCTGAACAATCTATTCCGAAACGTGTTTTTCCTCCCCATAAATAAGGTGAATTTATGTATCTTAAAGCCAAAAATTGAATATTTTGTTCTAATTTATTTCCAGAAAGAGGATTGGCAATATCACCTTCAAAAATATATTTTTTATTACCAATATTACCTTTAAAACCATTTAAAAAAGGTAAGACTGAACCTAAATGAATTAAGGAAGTTTCATTTTCAATATCAATTAAGGCTACATCATCCAAACAAAATTTGTGCTTTTGAAGCAAATATAATTCGATTTGATTTTCGGAAACTTCAAAATGTTGAATTTTATCAATCCAACCTATATAATCATCAAATAAAATCCTAATTTTTAGCCATTTTCCATTTTCAGAAACTTCTAAAACCGAGTAAGAATCTCCAAAAAGTAATTGCGTACAAAGTTCTGACTTATCTGAAGGTTCTGTACGAACGGGTACAAGACTCAATTCACAAATTCCAAAATTATTAATCATAAAATATTTCTTTATAAAAATTCAAATAAATTGTAATCAAGTCAAAAATTGATTTCAAGAAATAAAAGTTAATTTTTACAACTTTCTACTTACTTTTTCTACCATTTTATTTTTCCAAAAAGTAAAAGTTCCTTCTTCAATTTTTTTACGTGCTTCGGTTACTAACCATAAATAAAACTGCAAATTATGCACACTTGCTATCATACAGCCCAACATTTCATCATGTTTGAGTAAGTGTTTTAAGTAAGCTTTTGAATATTTATTGGCAAAACCATCCAAGTTTTCATCTAATGGCGAATAATCATATTTCCATTTTTCATTTCTGATATTTATCATGCCTTCGGAGGTAAAAATCCCGCCATTTCTAGCATTTCTTGTTGGCATAACGCAATCAAACATATCAATTCCGAGAGCAATGCATTCTAAAATATTGGCAGGCGTTCCAACACCCATCATATATCTTGGTTTATCTTTTGGTAATATTTGCGTAACAATATCTGTCATGGCATACATTTCTTCGGCTGGCTCCCCTACTGAAAGTCCGCCAATTGCATTTGCCTTAAATTCCTGATTAGCAACGAATTCAGCCGATTTTTTTCGTAAGTCTGGATATGTACTTCCTTGTACAATCGGAAACAAAAACTGTTCATATCCATATTTTGGCTCCGTTTGTTCAAATCTATTTTTACAACGAACCAGCCAACGATGCGTCATTTCCATTGATTTTCGGGCATATTCAAATTCGCAAGGATAAGGCGTACATTCATCAAAAGCCATGATAATATCTGCTCCAATTGAGCGTTGAATATCCATCACATTTTCGGGTGTGAAAGTATGTTTTGAGCCATCTAAAAAAGATTTAAAAATAGCACCTTCTTCAGTAATCTTACGAGCATGAGCCAATGAATAGACTTGATAACCACCACTATCGGTAAGAATTGGCTTATTCCATCCATTAAATTTGTGCAAACCACCAGCGCCTTCCAACATTTTTATTCCTGCCCTCAAGTATAAATGATAGGTGTTTCCAAGAATAATTTCAGCTTTTATGTCATGTTCTAATTCTTTAAAATGAACTCCTTTTACAGTTCCGTTTGTGCCAACGGGCATAAAAATGGGTGTTTGAATAACTCCGTGTTCAGTTGTTATTTCTCCAGTTCTGGCATTTGATTGAGAATCGTTTTTATGTATTTTAAAAAACATATTTCTAAAGTGATAATAAAATTATTTATGTTATCTTTTAAAAAAAATAATCATTAGATTTAAAAGTGCAAAATTGAGAAATATTTAATTTAAACACAAAGATACTTCTAATGTAACAATTCAGTTCCAAATTTAGAATTAAAATTAAGATTTTCCAAAACTGATTTATTGATTTTGATTGTACTTTCATTCTTTTCGACTTAGCTCCTTTTGCTTTCCTATTTTTTGTATAGAAATCACTAATGTTACCCAAAAAGAGTAAAATGCTAATAATTATTTTAGAAAATGGTATCGAAATTATTATCAAAAGTAGTGAATTTACTAATATCATATAAATAAAATCAATGCGCCACTAACCAATTAACACCACTTCCCATACCTATTTCCATAGGAACTTCTAAAGGTATGGCGTTTTTCATTAAGTTTTCGATATAGAGTTTGAAAATAAAAATTACTTGATCAAAATTTCTGCTTGTATATTTAGTCGGACTTTATAGGTTACGAAAAACCTTTTCATTGTTTCATTTTCAATTTTATGAAAATTCGGATGCTTTTTATTAGCAACATAAGCTCTTCAGGAAACCTCTAAAAACCCCAATATTATTTTTTAAAACCCCACCCAAACCAATTTCTACTACGAAACCGCAGAATCCAAGTGGGAGGGATTCAACGGAATTGAGGTTTTTAGGAGTTCCCTTTAGGAAGAGTAACCTTGATTATTTTTCGCTTTCTCTCGAACCAGTGATTAGAAATTAAAGCTGTTTATTCGTAAGAAATTGTCATTGAGTTTTATGAAATTATAGGCATTGTTAATTTGAAATTGAGATTCGTTACACCTTACAAAATTAAATAAAAAGCTTAATGGGTGAATTTTAGAATACTATCCTACTTTACCCAATTGACGAATTTTATATCATTACAGAAAAAGAAAAATATAATTTTCAAATAATAAATAAAAACCATTTTTCTAACTTTTTATATAATAATTTCATGATTCGTCTTTTTTTTGTACATTTGAATATAAAGTTGTTGATATATGGAAACATTAGTAATCAAAACCAAATCTAAAAGTGATACAAAAGCATTAAAAGCATTTGCAAGTGCTCTAATGTTAGAGGTATATTCTGCAAAAGAGGCAGAAGATATTGCATTAGCAAATTACATGAAAGAATGTAAAAAATCCGGTCTTGTTGGTTTAGAAAAAACTAAGGTTTTTTTTAATAATTTAGGAAAATGAACGTAAATGCCACTGCAAAATTCATTGAACAAGCAAATAAGCAAACAATTGAGAATCAAATTAAAATTAAGGAAATTATCAATCGTATGTATTTAGCAAAAAATATTTTTGAAATTGAACATGAATCACTTGTAGGATATCCATACCTATATAAAGTTAATCTTGGAATTTTTAGTATTTGTTTTGAAATTACAAAATGCGAAATCGAATTAATAGGTATAGTTCCAACAGGAAATGAGCTAACCTTGTTTTTTTAGCTATTTATAATGCTGATTTCTTCATTATAAATTTTAAGAAATAACTATTAATTTAATTCCCAATTCTTCAATAAACCTTGTTTTAAGCTGTCCTCTACGTACTTTATTCATCACATCCATTATTTTAAAACCATATTTTTGAGCATATTTAGTTTGTGTTAGTTCTTTTTTGGAGTCAATAATTATTTTTTCTTCTTGAATTAATTTACTATCTTGGTAAATTTTGAGTGTATCAAATTTCAAAAAATCTAATTTACCAAGTGAATTTGTGTACGTTATGTTTTTCCAGCACAATGCACCTTTTTCTGTTAAACTTACGGAAGAAAAAGTAGATTTATCCAATAATTTTTCAAATAAATTATTTGTCATAAACTCTTTTTTAGTGAATTTTATTTGTCTAAGCTCGTTATTATTAAACCTTAACTTGATTTGATAAGGTTTAATTTCTTCAATTTTTAATATGTAAGGGAGCGTATTTTTCATTTTCTATTGCTTGGATTTAGTTTTTCAAATTCTGACAAAAACTCTTTTTGAAACTTTAAAATTAATTTGATTGCTTTTTGAAGTGGTTTATTTGGCATATTACCTGCCAAAAACTCCAGTGTTTTTATGTTAATTAATATTTCAAATTCAGCATAAAAAACATGTACATGCGGAGGATTATGGTCTCTAGAATAAACCTCTATGCTAATTCCTTCTGATTCAATCATAAACTATTTTACAAATATAAACAATTGTATTGACATATAAAATGTCAATACAATTGTTTATATACAGTTTTTCTCTAATGCGCCACCAACCAATTTACTCTACTTCCCATACCTATTTCCATAGGAACTTCTAAAGGCATAGCGTTTTTCATAAAGTTTTCGATATAAGGTTTAATTTGCTCTAGTTCAGACTGATACACATAAAAAACTAACTCATCGTGTACTTGCGAACAATATCTATACCAAAACCATTTCAGCATCAAAATATTTGGGTTCTAGAATAGTCATATTGTCTTCTTGTAAAACTTCAAGATGCAAATGAATGGCTTCATTTATATTTGATTTAGCTTCTAAAAGTGTATTTCCAAAAGAATAGCATCCCTCTAAATCTGGAACTCTACCCCAAATTGTGCCATCTTCAGCACGTTCGTATATTACTAAATATTTCATATAATTTTAATTTAAGCCCATTTTGCGATTTTAAATATACTTTTTACAACACCTATTGATGGTTCTGCGTTCATTCCATGATTAGGCAAAGTGATTAAATCAGTCACTCCTGCTTTTTTAAACACCATGTGGCTACCTTTTTGACTTCGCAACACCCAGCCGTCATTTTCCAATCTTTTAATTATTTCTTTTACTTTCAAATTAAAATAAATTTAGTGTTTTGATTTATATTTTCCAAATGAAATATCAACTCTAATGCGCCACCAACCAATTCACACCACTTCCCATACCAATTTCCATCGGAACTTCAAGTGGTATGGCGTTTTTCATAAAATTTTCGATATAGGGTTTAATTTGCTCTAGTTCAGACTGATACACATCAAAAACTAACTCATCGTGTACCTGTAGCACCATTTTTGAACGGAGTTTTTCTTTCTTCATCCAAGCATGAATATCTATCATGGCTTTTTTTATGATGTCGGCAGCAGAGCCTTGGATAGGAGCATTGATGGCATTTCGTTCGGCATATCCACGCACAGTCATGTTTCGAGAATTGATGTCTCTCAAATAGCGTCTTCTAGCCGAAATGGTAGTAACATATTCGGTCTCTCGAGCATTGTCTATACACTCACTCATGAAATTGCGAACGGCAGGGAATTCTTTCCAGTAAGCATCTATTATCTCACCTGCCTCTTTGCGTGGAATCGAAAGTCTTTGTGCTAATCCAAATGCTGAAATGCCATAAATAATCCCAAAATTGACCATTTTGGCTTTTCTCCGCATGTCAGAAGTGACTTCCTCAAGTCCTACTTTAAATACTTTTGAAGCCGTAGTTGAGTGAATATCCACGCCATTTCTAAAAGCGGCTATCATGCTTTCGTCTTTGCTAAACGATGCCATAATGCGAAGTTCTATCTGCGAATAATCGGCAGAGAGAATCACCGAATCTTTGTCTCTAGGAATAAAAGCCTTACGAATTTCTTTGCCTCTATCGGTACGAATCGGTATGTTTTGCAAATTTGGATCTGTGGAACTCAGTCTTCCTGTAGCGGCAACTGCCTGATTATAAGAAGTATGTACCATACCCGTATGTGGATTTATGAGTAAAGGTAACGCATCTACATAGGTAGATTTTAGTTTTTGCAATTCTCTATATTCTAATATTTGAGCGGCTATAGGATGCTCGTAAGCTAGTTTTGACAAAATTTCCTCGCCTGTGGCATATTGACCTGTTTCTGTTTTTTTAGGCTTATCTTCGAGTTTTAATTTTTCAAATAATATAATTCCTAACTGTTTTGGCGAAGCTACATTGAATTTTTCTCCTGCTAATTCATAAATTTTATCTTCAGCAAGAATGCTTTCTTTGCCCAAAATATCCGAAATTTCACTCAAAACAGTAGTGTCAATTTTTACCCCATCTCGTTCCATGTCTGCCAGTACATATATCAAAGGATTTTCTATGGATTGGAACAACGGTTCTAGTTGTGCACTTTTGAGTAAAGGTTCAAACGTATGTTTCAATTTCAAAGTAATGTCAGCATCTTCAGCTGCATACACTGCCACTTTTTCGATTTCTACATCACGCATATTGCCTTGAGAAACGCCTTTTTTACCAATCAATTCAGTAATTGAAATGGGGGAATAATTTAGAAATGATTTTGCCAAAATATCCATTCCATGACGTTGGTCGGGTTCTATGAGATAATGTGCCAACATGGTATCAAACAATTTGCCTTTGACTTCGATGCCATAATTGCCCAAAACCAAAATATCGTATTTAATATTATGTCCAATTTTAGTGCAATTCTCGTTGAGAAATACGTCTTTGAATTCGTTCACTATTTCTTGGGCTTCTTTTTTATCAGCAGGAATAGGGATATAAAATGCTTCTGATTGATAATACGAAATGGACAAACCTACCAGTTCTGCCCGAATGGCATCAGTGCTGGTAGTTTCGGTGTCAAAACACAATTCAGTCTGTAGTAAAAGATATTTAATCAGTTCAGTTCTTTCTTCTTTGGTTTTTACCAAATGATAATCGTGTGAAATATCATCTATCGTTTGGCTTTGAATGGAAACTATAGGCTCGAAGGTTTGATTTTCATCTTTTGCAAAAGCTTCAGATTCGACTTTTTTAGGTTCTGTGGGAGCATCGAAAAGACCAAATTGCCCAGCAACAGCAGGAGATTTAGTAGCTTTTTTTGCTGGTGATGCTTTGGCTTCGCTCCCTTCCGATGGCAAAAGTTTGGCTTTCATTTGCCTAAATTCAAATTCATCGAGCAATTGGCTCAAATTTTCTTTGTTGGGTTCAGTTACTTTTAGATTTTCAAAATCTACAGCTACCGGCACACCTATATGAATAGTCGCCAATTCTTTAGACATGATGCCTTGAGCTGCAAAATTCACAACATTCTCTTTTTGTTTGCCCGAAAGTTTATCGGCATTGGCAATAAGATTTTCTACTGTTTCGTATTCTGCAATCAGTTTTTGAGCCGTTTTTTCACCTATGCCTGGAATGCCTGGAATATTATCGACAGAATCGCCTTGCAATCCTAAAATATCTCGCACTTGGTCTGGGTGTTTTATACCAAATTTTTCCAGTACCTTAGCCACATCCAAAGCTTCGGCTGGTTTGCCCATAAAAGCAGGCTTGAAAACAAAAATATGTTCTGTCACCAACTGGCAATAATCTTTATCTGGTGTCATCATATATACATGACAATTTTCAGAAGCAAATTTCTTTGCCAAAGTACCTATGATATCATCTGCTTCGAAACCCTGCAATTCCAAAAGTGTGATATTCATAGCCCTAACCAATTGCTTGACCAAAGGAATATTAATAGAAATATCTTCAGGTTGCTCTTGGCGTTGGGCTTTGTACTCGGCAAACTGTTCGTGCCTAAAAGTAGGTCCCGACATGTCAAAACACACCGCAATGTGTGTAGGTTTTTCTTTTTGTAAAACTTCTAAAAGTGTATTGGCAAATCCAAAAGTAGCACTGGTATTCAGCCCTTTAGAATTGATTCGTGGATTTTGCGAAAAAGCAAAATGAGCCCTGTATATCAGAGCCATAGCATCGAGAAGAAATAGTTTTTGCAAAGGAATATATTTTAATTTTAACAAAATTAATTTTAAATAGCTATTAAACAATCAAAAATGTATTTAAAGAAAATTAAAGTAATAATTTTAAATAACTCATTTCGATTATAATTTTAATTTTGGATATGAATGATACATTTTTTAAGTTTGCAAATAAAAAAGTTGATTTACAATAAAGCTTATTTCCTAATTCTATTTTGAAAAAAAATATTTACCTATACTTTTGGAAAAAATACGCATTTATTAAACTTTATTTCCTAAAAATCGGCATTTAATAATTCTAAATTATATAAAAGCCTTTTTAAGGCAACTGAGGTTGTTTCACAATTTGTCATATAAGTAAAAAAGAAAGAATTATTCAGATAAAATTAAAATTAATTATGATAGAAATCGAAAAAGTTCAAACAAAGATTCCCGAAATAAGAGGACAAAAGGTGATGCTAGATTATGATTTGGTGGCACAGCTTTTTGAAATAGAAACTATGGTTTTAAAGCATCCTAAATAAATGAAAAGAAAAATTGTTTTAATAATTTCAACATTTTTTATAGTTTTTAGCTTATTTAAAATTTATTTTTTTATTAAAATACAATTTGAGATTGATAAATGCCTTGATAAAGGTATTAGATGGAATTATCAAAAAGATGAATGTGAATAAAAATTACTAATTCAACATTAAAATATCATAATTCTAGTTAAATAATAAAAATGAACGCCACAATAACTGAAACTTCAAAAAATAAATTTGGGCAATACTTTACTCCAAAAGTAGTTGCTAATTTTATGATTGAAATGGCGGACATTTCGGTAAATTCAAGCATATTAGAGCCTTCTTGTGGAGAAGGGATTTTTTTAAAATTATTACATGATAAGGGATTTGATAATTTGATGGCTTTTGAAATAGATGAAGAATTAGCACAAGATTTTTCAAATGTAAGATACGAAAGTTTTGTTTCAGCAAAAATTTCAGAAAAATTTGATTTAATTATTGGTAATCCGCCCTATATCCGATGGAAAAATTTAGAAGACGACTTAAAAAAAGAACTTTCTTCAAATCCAATTTGGAACAAGTATTTCAACAGCCTTTGCGACTATTTATACATTTTTGTTCTCAAATCTATTGAATTGTTGAACGAAAATGGACAGCTTATTTTTATTTGTCCAGAATATTGGATGAATACCACTCATTCTATTTCTCTTCGCAATTACATGGTTGCTAATGGCTTTTTTGAAGCGATTTATCATTTAAACGAAACGCCAATTTTTGAAAAAGTAACGGTTTCTATTATGATTTTTAAATTCATAAAAAGTAAATCTAAAACAGAAAAAATCAAAGTTTCAAAGTTTTATGCCAATCAAAAACTAACTTTTGAAACGCTTCAAAAACTAAAATTTCAAGTTGAATTAAAAGATGCCGAATATATAGAAGTAACTCAATTTAAAACTAATGAAAGATGGCTTTTGCAATCCGACAATGTGCGTGAGGAGTTGCGTGTTCTTGAAAATAATTGTAAAATAAAAAATGGAAAATCATTTCTAAATTTATTTTGTAACGAAAAGCAAGAATTTCATACTATTGGAGAATTCTGCGATATTGGTAATGGCTTGGTTAGTGGTTTAGATAAAGCGTTTCAAGTAAATGGACACGTTTTAACTGAAAATGAAAAAAAGGCAACCCTAAATGTTGTAAAAGCAAAAGATTTGAAACCATTTTTTGCGGAAAACATTACAAAATATATTTTTATTGAAGAGGGACTTGTAGAAACTACATTTATAGAGGAATACCCTAATTTTCACTCCCATTTTAAAAAACATAAAGAAGATTTAGGCAATAGATACCAATACAACAGAAAAATAAACTATTGGGAATGGGTATTTTTGAGAAATTTTAATTTATTCAACAATCAAGATAAAAGAATATTTGTGCCTTGTAAGGAGCGAATATCAAATAAAGATTATTTCCGTTTTGCACTCGTGGACAAAGGCATTTTTCCAACCCAAGACGTAACTGCCATATTTAAAAAGCCTCATGTAAAGGAAAGTATTGAGTATTTTTTGGCTTACTTAAACAATCCTATCGTTTTTGATTGGCTAAAATGTAATGGAATTGTAAAAGGAAATATCGTAGAGTTTTCTGAAAAACCTATTTCAAGTATTCCATTCAGAGTAATTGATTGGGCAAATGAAAAAGAAGTTGCTTTACACGAAAATATAACAAATGCAACAAAAAAATATCTTGAAACAAAAAAACTAGATGAGCTAAATAAAATCAACGATTTTTTTAATTTACTTTTTAATCTTAACAAATGAACGTAAATTATACAGAACTTATAAAGAAAGTTAAAGGAACAACTGTACCTAAACCGCTTTCAGGAACATTGTCGGGACACGCTGCGGGTGAACCTTTTGACAAGCACGTTTATAATGAAATCAAAAAGCAGTTTCCTAAAAATACGTTTAGACAATACGAATATTTAAACGAACTATATACCCAAAATTCGGAAGTTATTGGCTATGAAGCAAGAGAAAAATTATTCAAATCGCCTTCTGTTCACTTTTTATTAGCAAGAGGGAAAGAAGTTACTAACAAATGGAGTAGTGAAAATCAATTTGACGAAAAACAAAACGACACAGCAGATGTTTTGGTTGTCTTAGACAATTTCTATAAAATTATTGATATAAAAACCCGTAATTTATCAAAATCGGCACAGCCGCCAAACATTATTTCTGCCTTCAAATTAGCTCAAGTTTGTGCTAAAATGATTGACAATAAAGAGTTTGATAATTTTTCAATTAACTATTTTGAGATTGATTGGGAATTAGAGAAAAATAAATTAATTTGCAGAGATGCTCACTTTGCAAGTTTATTCAAGTGTAACCCAAACAATCTTTACATTAATTGGGCTGCAGCCATGCAATTACAGTTTCATGTAAACGATTTAGATCAAGATTTTGAAGGAAACAGAGAAGTTTGGGCTAAAACATATTTGAAGCATTTTGTAACTCAAGCAAAAAAACGTGCAAACGATATGATTACAAAATTTGTAAAACCATTTGAGAAATATATAAATTTATAAAAAATAACAACCAAAATAATATAATGCAAGAACAACTCCCAACCGTAGAAACCGCCAAAAAACTAGGACTTCGTGACGAAGAATTTGAAAAAGTAAAACAGATACTAGGTCGCAGCCCAAATTTTACTGAATTAAGTATTTTTTCAGTCATGTGGAGTGAACATTGCTGCTACAAAAACTCAATCGTTTGGCTCAAACAATTGCCTAAAGAAAGTCCTCGAATGCTCGCAAAAGCAGGAGAAGAAAATGCAGGTTTGGTAGATATAGGTGGAGGTTTAGCCTGTTCATTCAAAATCGAAAGTCACAATCACCCTTCCGCTTTGGAGCCTTACCAAGGAGCTGCGACAGGAGTTGGGGGTATCAATAGAGATATTTTTACGATGGGAGCAAGACCTATTGCTCAACTGAATTCTCTTCGTTTTGGAAATTTGACCAACGAAAAAGCGAAATGGCATTTGAAAGGTGTGGTAAAAGGAATTGGCGATTATGGCAATGCGTTTGGAATTCCTACTGTGGGTGGCGAAATAAATTTTGATGAGTGTTATACCATTAATCCGCTGGTAAATGCGTTTTCGGCAGGAATAGCGAAAGTGGGACATACTGCTTCGGCTACTTCGTATGGTGTTGGAAATCCAGTTTTTATCGTGGGTTCTTCTACTGGAAAAGACGGAATTCATGGTGCAGCTTTTGCTTCCAAAGATTTGACAGAGAATTCTACAAAAGACCTTCCTGCTGTGCAAGTTGGCGATCCTTTTATGGAAAAACTATTACTTGAAGCCAGTTTGGAAGTATTAGAATCGGGTGCAGTAATCGGTATTCAAGATATGGGAGCTGCTGGAATTATCTGCTCTACTTCCGAAATGAGTGCCAAAGGCGAACATGGAATGATTATTTGGCTGGATAAAGTGCCTATGCGACAAGCAAATATGAAACCTTTTGAAATCCTGCTTTCCGAAAGTCAAGAACGTATGCTCGTGGTAGTTCATAAAGGAATGGAACAAAAAATCTTATCTATTTTTGAGAAATGGGATTTGAATTGTGCCCAAATTGGGGTGATAACTGATTCTAAAAGGTTAAACTTTTATTATAATGTTCCACAAGAGGATCATGCAAAAATGGAAGAAATAATGAAAGCCCCCCAGCCCCCGAAGGGGGTGTTGCTTACGCAGGTTCCCCCTTCGGGGGTGAGGGGGCTTGTTGCAGATGTCCCTTGCCACGACCTTGTTTTAGGGGGCGGAGCTCCGGTTTATCATCGTGAATACAGCGAACCTCCATACTTCAAAGAGTTTCAAAAATTCAATATTGAAGATGTAAAAGTGCCTACGAATTTCCCTGAGATTGCTAAATTTTTGTTAAATAGACCCAATATTGCATCGAAAAGATGGATTGCTCGTCAATACGATAGCATGGTAGGAACGATTAATATGTGCACCAATGCTCCATCAGATTCGGCTGTCGTGAAAATAAAAGGAACGAACAAAGCCTTGGCAATGAATGTAGATTGTAATGGACGTTATGTAAATGCAAATCCAGAAGAAGGTTGTGCAATGGCTGTGGCAGAAGCTTCGAGAAACGTAGTTTGCTCAGGTGGCGAGCCAGTGGCAGTAACCAACAATTTGAACTTTGGAAATCCATACAATCCGCATGTATATTGGCAATTTGTGGGTAGTATTAAAGGGATGAAAAAAGCCTGTGAGAAATTCCAAACCCCTGTTACTGGTGGAAATGTGAGTTTCTACAACCAATATTCTACTCCCGAAGGAGAAACCATTCCTGTTTTTCCAACACCTACTATTGGTATGTTAGGAATTTTGGATGATAGAAGCAATCACATGACTTTAGATTTTAAATCTGAAGGTGATTTTATCTATTTGATAGGAAATTCTGTCAATGATATTGGAAGTTCGGAATATTTGTATGGATACCATGGCATTAAAGCTTCTCCCGCACCCTATTTTGATTTGGATGAAGAGTATGAAATGCAACAAGCTATAAAAAAACTCATTAAAGACAAATTGATTAATGCATGTCATGATCTTTCGGATGGTGGATTGATAGTAGCTTTGATGGAAGCTGCTTTCCCTCGTGGATTAGGATTTGAAGTTCACACCGACCAGTTAATCCGAAAAGATGCCTTCCTTTTTGGTGAAGCCCAAGGCAGAGTTTTAGTAACGGTAAGCAAAGAAAAAGTAGAAGCTTTTACCCGCTATTTCGAAATGCTAGAAGTAGATTATTTGTTTTTAGGAAATGTGACAGGAAAAAATGCTGTGATCGATGGGGAAAACTATTTTGGAATTGAAGAAATCAAAAATCAGTATGATGGAGTGATTGAAGGGATGTTGGGGTAATATTTATTAAAATCAGTATGATATTATAAATTTACCACACTGATTTTAAAACAAATAGTAGAACAATTTTAATCATTAAATTTGTATAATTTGAAATCAATAATTGTTTTAATTTTCAGTTTAATCTATCAATTTTCAAATGCGAATTCCTATTTTTCTATTTTACCATCAAAAAAAGTAGTTAAAATTGGTGAAAAATTCACTTTAAGTGTTAAGTTTTATTATTGCTATGATTCTTTAGAGTTCTCTAAAGGAATATCCTATAAATTTTATAATGTTTCAGAAGACTTTAAAGCACTTTTACCAAAAATACATCCCAATAATTGTATAATTGTTAATAGACAAATTGAGGAAATTTTAAACTCGGGTAATGAAATAATAAATAACAAAACATATACCGTTTATGAAATGGTTTTTATGGAATGTTATCCAATAAAAATTGGGAGGCAAAAATTCAATTCATTCTCATTAAGACTACAAAAAAAGAATAAATTAGATTCTAATATTATTTATTATAAATCAAAAGAATTTGAACTAAATTTTATTAAAAATAATAAAATCGGTTCAATAGATGGTACAAATCTTGCTTCAGGTGATTTTAAAATTCTTGAAGAAGATAGTATCTTTTTAGAAAATGAAAATAGATTTTCTGTTTTTTTAGAAGGTTATGGGAATTATTTTTTTTTACCCTACTATATTAAACAAGAATTTAATTAAATGGATAAATACAGAATACAGCACAATTTATGATGAAAATAAAAAAGCTAATAAATCAATCATGCGATTTGATTTTTTGATCTTAAATAAAAATATTAAAGAGATAAGTCTTGAAAAAGAAATAATTTTTAAATACTTTAATTTAAAAATTAATAAATTATCATTTTTAAAGCCTAAGAATATTGTTGTTACAAAAAGCATCTTACCAGTATTTAATAATTTAAAAAAATCAAATTTTGATATTAATTATTGCATAGATGTGTCTGGTTCTATGTCAATTAAAGATGTTGAACCTAATAGATTTGAAGTTGTGAGAAAAGGAATTCTTAATTTTTTGCAAAATTACTCGTATATAAACTCCACAAGTTCAATTTCGTTTTGATAGTGTACAAAAAAGTGTGTAATCCCAAAGAAATGTTATATTTAAAATTCAACCTTTAAATAAAAAAACAATGGAATTTACACACGAACAAATA
>REAG01000173.1 GCA_004294265.1 Cytophagales bacterium
GCATGAGACTCTAAGCATTTCTCCCTTAGGAGAAATGCGTTTACTTTAGTAAGAATTATAATTATTTAAAATATTAATCTTAAATGCGTTTGCCCTGAGCATGATTAGATGAATTATAGTTTATATCAATTTGATTATAAAACGAAATAATTGTACCAGTTTTAAAGCCCAAATTTAATTTATTCTCAGCAAATATTGTTATTTGAGCTAATATTATGATTAAAAATATTTTCATATAAATTAAAAAATTGATAATTGATAAAAATAATTATTTTAAAAAGAGGTCATAAATATTATTTTTTCATGACCTCTTTAGTTTTAATAAAAAAATATTATACAAATTCCAAAATCCTAAGTATCAATCTTAGCGTATTTGGCATTTTTTTCAATAAATTCTCTGCGTGGAGCTACTTCATCGCCCATCAACATAGAAAAAACATGATCAGCATCAGCTGCCGAATCAATGGTTACTCGCTTTAAAGTTCGTTTGGCAGGATCCATAGTGGTTGTCCAGAGTTGGTCTGCATTCATTTCTCCCAAACCTTTGTAGCGTTGAATATGCACCGAACTTTCATTGCCGCTTTCTCCAGCCATTGCTTTCACAATTTGTTCTCTTTGAGCTTCGTTCCAGCAATATTTTTCTTCCTTACCTTTTTTTACTAAATAAAGCGGAGGTTGAGCAATATACACATATCCGTTATCGATAAGCGAACGCATATATCTAAAAAAGAAAGTAAGTATAAGGGTTCTGATATGACTACCATCCACATCGGCATCGGTCATGATAATGATTTTGTGATAGCGTAATTTTTCAAGATTAAGCTCTTTTTCGTCATCCACAGTTCCAATTCGTACGCCCAAAGCCATCATCATATTTTTGATTTCTTCATTGTCGTAAATTTTGTATTCCATGGCTTTTTCCACGTTCAAAATCTTACCACGAAGTGGCATAATAGCTTGAAAATGACGGCTTCTGCCTTGTTTGGCAGTGCCACCAGCCGAATCCCCTTCAACTAAATAAACCTCACATTTGGCTGGATCGCTTTCAGAGCAATCTGCTAATTTACCAGGTAATCCCATGCCTGAAAGTCCGCTTTTACGTTGCACCATTTCACGTGCTTTTTTGGCTGCAATCCTTGCTTGAGCTGCCAAAACCACCTTTTGAACAATCATTTTGGCTTCCTTAGGATGCTCTTCTAAGTACATATTCAAGGCTTCACCAACCGCAATATCTACCGCTCCCATGGCTTCATTATTGCCCAATTTGGTTTTTGTTTGTCCTTCAAATTGCGGTTCTTGTACTTTTATAGAAATAATAGCGGTTAATCCTTCACGGAAATCATCACCACTAATTTCTATTTTTGCTTTTTCTAACGCACCCGATTTTTCGGCATACGATTTTAAAGTTCTTGTTAAAGCTCTTCTAAAACCAGCCACGTGCGTTCCGCCCTCAATAGTATTGATATTATTTACATACGAACAAATATTTTCGCCATAAGAAGTATTATATAATATAGCTATCTCAACAGGAATGGTTGATTTTAAATTTTCGACATAGATAGGTTCTGGAATTAATTTTATACGGGTTGAATCCATATATTCCACAAATTCTATCAAACCACGAGTAGAGAAAAACTCCTCATATTGTGGTTTGCCTTCTTCGTTTAAATTTCTATGGTCAGTAAGCGTTATGGTTATTCCTTTATTTAAAAAAGATAACTCACGCAACCTAGCAGCCACAGTTTCATATTTATATTCTGATACTGTAAACACAGTATCATCTGCCCAAAAGTGCAGTTTAGTACCCCTTTTATCTGATTTTCCTATTTCTTTAACAGGATATAACGGAGCTCCTTTAGAATACTCTTGTTCATAAATTTTACCATCTCTAAAAACATTTACTTTCAAATGTTTAGATAAAGCATTTACGCAACTCACACCCACGCCATGCAAACCGCCCGAAACTTTGTAAGAATCTTTATCAAATTTTCCGCCTGCATGCAACACTGTGAGTACAACTTCTAGAGCCGAACGATTTTCTTTTACGTGCAAGTCCACAGGAATTCCTCGTCCGTTGTCTTCAACTGTAATCGAATTATTTTCGTGAATTTCTACTTTTATTAAATTACAATGTCCGCCCATGGCTTCATCAATCGAGTTATCCACCACTTCCCAAATCATGTGATGAAAACCTTTCAATCCAATATCGCCTATATACATGGCGGGGCGTTTTCGTACTGCCTCTAAACCTTCAAGTACCTGAATGCTGTCGGCTCCGTAACTTTTATTTTCTACTGCCTTTATTTCTTCTGTTGATTCGCTCATTATTATTTAAAAATTGAGATAAAAATAGAAGATATCAACAAAAATTGATTCTTTTATTTAGGAATGTAAATATAGTTAATTTAAGTCGTTTTTATCTAAAAAATTATAAAAAAAAATAAAGATAAATTTTTGAGTAAACAAAATTTAATAAATTCAATTTATCAATGATATTAACGAAAAATTCAATTTGAAGTGTATATTTGTTGAACTATTAAAGATAACATTCATTTTCAAACCAATAAAAAGATGAACTTCAAAACAATTATTAATGTAGGGAAAAATTCAAAAAATACTGAAGATGAAAACGCTAAAATAGAGCTTTCAAATTTCATTTCAGTAGGATTTATTTTACTTACAATTCCTTTTATAATATTTGAGCTGTTTTTTATGCCATCTGTGCTATATTTAACCTTAATGTTTCAAATAACTTGCATTTTATCGCTTTTATGTAACTATTTAAGAATGTATGAAATTACAAAACTTCTTTTATCGTTTTTTTTATCACTCATATTTACACTTTTCCATGCTTTTGTAATGCAAATTGGCGATTTGCCTATTGCAACTTTATTTTTGCTTCAATTATGTATTGCAATCCTACCTTGGTTTCTTTTTTCGCAATCAGAAAACACCAGAATGTATGTTTATTTATTTTTAAATATGATACTTTTTGTTTCTGTTCCTTATTTGAATCGTTATTTAGAAGATATTTTAGATAATAGTTATTTTAAAAATACAGATATTATAACCTCTATAATATCTGTCATCTCTATTATTGGTATTTCTTTAGGAATTGGCTATTCTAAATTTATAAATGAAAAAAACTTTTTAAAAACAAATCAAATCCTTGATTTAATGCAAAAAGAAACCGAAAAATTATCTCAAAAAGAGCAAGAATTAAATACTTATATTTCAGAAATTGATAAAAATAAAATCCTTGAAAATCAAAGAAATTGGGCAGCCACAGGCAAAGCAACTTTTGCAACAACACTTAGAAATAGTGATAATATTACCGTTTTGGGAGATAATGTTGTCTATAATATTGTAACTTACTTAAATGTTAATCAGGCGGCTTTTTTTATGGATTTGAATGATGAAAATCCAGAAAATGCTTATTTAGAATTAGTTGCTTGTTATGCCTATGACAGAAAAAAATATCTCAAAAAACACATTGAGCCAGGCGAAGGTTTGGTGGGGCAAGTATATTTAGAGAAAAAATATTTATACTTAGATAACATACCAGCAGGATATTCAAATATTACTTCTGGATTAGGTTCTGCAGCACCTAAATATTTGCTTTTAATGCCTCTAATTTCTAAAGATGAAATCGAAGGCGTGATTGAAATTGCCTCATTCCAGCCAATAGAGAAGTATAAAATAGATTTTATGGAAGAGTTAACAGAAGAAATAGCTTCTGTAATTACGTCAGTAAAAATAGCTGAAAATACCAAAAAATTACTCCTAACTTCACAAGTTCAAACCGAACAATTACGTTCGCAAGAAGAGGAAATGAGACAAAATATGGAAGAAATGATGGCAACCCAAGAGGAAGTCATGAGAAGGCAGATAGAGTCAGATTCGCAATCCGAGATGCTAAATTTAATCATCAATAATATTCCTTTTCCAATATTTTTAAAAAATAGCAAAGGCGATTATACCATGGTTAATGATGCTGAAGCCAAACTTTTTAACAAACCCAAAAATGAAATTTTAGGTAAAAATGATGCAGATTTTGTAACTAATAAAGATGCTCTAGTTGAAATTAAAAAAAGTGACAACCATGTAGTTGAAACTTTAACCAGTCTTGAACTTCCTTTGCAGCAAATTGTACTTGAAAATGGAAAACAACACGTTTTCAAAACCATCAAAACCCCATTTTTAGACAAAAGAACAAATGAAGTTTCAATTTTAGGAATATCTATTGAGATTACTAAAAACCTTTCAAAAGAAGAGGTGGACTTGCAAGATTCAATAACGCTCAACAATAATATTACGATTAATTTGGCAGGTAGGCAGCGTATGCTTTCTCAAAAAATAGGATTTTTGAGTTTTTTGGTAATGGAAGGCGAATCTGATGTTCAAGAAGAGCTTTCAGCAACTATGCAATTTTTTGAAGAAACTTTATTTATTTTTAAGAACGGAGGGGTTACTAGCGGTTTAAATCCGAATGTTACAATAACAAAATTAGATTCAAGTTTGAATTCTAAATTATTTGATATTGAAAAATCGTGGGAAGTAGCCAAATCTAATATTAGTATTTTAGAAAATCCAAATATTTCTAAAAATGAAAAAATAAATAGAATTAAAAATTCTACCCAAGATTTGCTAGGAAAATCAAATTCATTGGTTGAGGCTTGTTCAAAACTTTAAAAAACATAAAATTAATATATTAGCTTAAATTTTAATATTAGGTAATTCAATTTTAAAAGTTGTTCCTTGGTTTAATATAGAATTTACATCAATTTTACCTGAAAGTTTTTCAACTATACCTTTTACTATATATAATCCTAAGCCAGAACCATAAGAGGAAATATTAGCTCTGTAAAACATATTGAAAATTTTATCTATATGATTTTCGTCAATACCAAGCCCATTATCAGCAATTTCAATTTGTAATATATCTGAGTTTAATTTCAATAAAATATTTACAAATAAATCATCTTTTCCATAGTCATGATATTTGATGGCATTTGAAATTAAATTGCTAAATAAAGTATAAATACGCATTAAATCTGAATTGAAATCAAAATTATTGTTCTCAAATTTTATATTAAATACAATTTTTTCTGCATTCAAATTATGATTCAAATCTCTTATTTCGTTATTAATAATCGTAAGTAAATCTATTTTTTCAAAAACAACTTCGGTTCTAGTATTTCTAGAATATAAGATTAAATCATCAATTACTTTTAGTAATTTTTTAATGCTTTGTTGCATTAAAGGAACGTATTTTATGGATTCTTTATCTTTGTTTTCAAGTTCAGTTACATTCAACAATCCAACAATTGATGTAAGGGGCGAACGTAAATCATGTGATGCCCTATATACAAAACTATCTAATTCTTCATTTGTATATTTAAGTTCATTTACTGCTGAAATCAAGTCTAACTCTGCATTTTTTCTTTTAGATATATCAGAAATTCTTACAAAATTATATTCTTTATCTTCAATTTTAATAGGGATTGATATTAAATGTCCCCAGAAAGTATTATTTTTAAAAGTCTTGTATTGAACCTCTAATTCGACTTTACTTTCTTGTAAAGATCTCAAATACATTTCATTAATTTCTTCAATAGTAGATTTTTGAACATGTAAATTATAACCAACAATACCAATAAGTTGTGTTTTACTTTCAGCCTCAAACATTTCCACACATTTCATGTTACATTCATGAACAATTAAATCACTTTTATTAACTATAAAAAGTGCATCAACCGAGTTTTCAAAAATGGTTTCAAACTTTTTAATATTATAATTTAATTTTTCCTCTTGTTTTTTATAAATAGAAATATCTGAAACTCTATTTAAGTAATATTCTTTACCATATAAATCAATATGACTACCTTTTTTAAATCCCCAAAATGTATTATTCTTTAAGGTTTTGTATTCGATTTGAAATTCAAAATCTTCTTTATTTTGAATTTTACTTTTAATTTTTTCTAAATTGGATTCTGAAAACGGATTTTTATGAAAGGATTGCCCAGTCTTACCAATAATATCACTTTTTTTGTCTATTTCAAATAATTTTAATGCAGTATCATTACAATCTGTGATACTATTATCAGAAATTTTAGTTAAAAAAATTGCATCTTTGGAGTGATTAAAAATATATTCATACTTTGATTTTTCTAGTTGAGTATTTTTTAATACTTTAATGTTGTGTGTTAAATAATAAATCAAACCAAAACCCAATATAAACAACATGATGGTGTAAGGCAACATGGCATTAAATAAGTTAATTGGAAAGTTATAATAAAAATAAACATAAAATGCCAAATGGTAGATTATCCAAAATACTATTATAAAAATAAAGTTACTAAGTATTTTAAAATTATTAAACATAAAAATTAATTATTGTTATCATAAATATTTTTACGAAGAAAAATTATTTATGACTGAAAATAAATAATAAATTTCAGTAACAATTTCATAAACTTATGATTATCAATACATTAGCTAAAATATTTTTTTTGAATTATTTTTTATAACAAAATTCAAAATTAAGTTTACCTTCTAAAACTTTTAAATCGTTAGGTAAAATATCTGTTTTTAAAAAATTTGAGTAAGGTTCGTTAGGAAAAGCTAAACTCTTATAATATTGAAAAGTATAATTTTTATCATTACCAAAAGTATTAAAAATAGCGAGTTTAATCTCTTTTGTTGGCTTTGGTTTGCCATTTGGTGTTCTTAAAAAAGTGGCTCTATGATCTATTTTGTTGTTAAAAACCAATAAATCACCTGCTTTAGAAGGAATATCGTAAGGTTTTTTGCTTTTTTCTATATTATCGAATGGCGATATTTTTAATATTTTTAATATTTTATAGTATGTTCTATGAAAAATATTACCAAAGTGCATATTTACAAATCGGTCTTTTTCGATGTTGGTTTTTGGTAAAATAGTAATTCCTCCGCCTTCAGGTGTGTTATTTTGAAGGTAGTAACCGCACTGCAATAACACAGCTTTGTGGGTTGAAAAATCGGTTTTTGTCATATATGACATGGTTGTTGTATCTTTATGCCAATCAAAAAACCTGTTTTTATGAACCACACTTTCGGGCAAACAATACAAATCGTTGCCTAAAAGCTCTTTTAATATTTCAATATATTTAGGTTTAAAAACTATGGGTATTATCTGAGGAAATTCTCTGTATAAATCTTTAATATTATCAGTAGCACTTAATGGGTTTTTTTTCCATAATTCTTTTTCAAATCCCTCTAAAAAATAGTTTCTCAAAAATAATACTTCATCTTGTGTAAGCATATTTGGAATAACTAAAAATCCATTTTCTTTATAAAAATCTAATTGCTCTTGAGTAAGATGTTTTTCTTTCATGAATGAAAAATATTATTGATAAGATTTACAGAATTGTAATAATTTGTATTAATTTAACATTTTAATATTTATACAAAAATACTATAAATTTTGATTTAATTTAAGAATATCTTCTGGCGTATCTATACCAAAAGTTTCGGTTTCGGTTTCAATTACAGATATTTTAAATCCATTTTCGAGCCATCGAAGTTGTTCTAAAGATTCGGCTTGTTCAAGTTTAGAAGGATTTAATTTGCATATATCAATTAATATATCTGATCTAAAGCCATAAATTCCTATGTGTTTATAAAAAACATGATTGGTGTGCCACTCTTCTAAATTCAAACCACGAATAAATGGAATTGGATGACGACTAAAATAAATGGCTTCGTTTTTATTGTTGAATATTACTTTTGGTAAATTCGCATTAAATACACTTTCTTTATCTGTAATTTTTTTGTAAAGCGTTGCAATTTCGGTTTCTAATGCCATATTTTGTGCCAATAAATCAATTTGCTCGGGTTGAATAAATGGTTCATCGCCTTGTATATTAATCACAAAATCATACTCATCCATTTCATTTTGAAAAGCTTCCAAACACCTGTCCGTTCCTGAAATATGATTTGAATCTGTCATTTGAGCCTCACCTCCAAATGAAATTACATGATTATAAATATTTTCATTGTCAGTTGCAACCACAACTTTTTTCAAATACTTACTTTTTATAACTTGCCTATAAACCCTTTCTATCATTGTAATTCCTTGAATATCAGCCAATGGCTTTCCCGGAAATCTTGTTGAGGCATATCGTGCAGGAATTATTCCAATAATTTGATTTTCAATATTTTTCATAATATTTAGTTTGAAAACATACGATTCAAGGCTTTATATTTTACAATATAAAGTTTTTTTTTATTTTAAACAATTTAATTATCTAAATAAACGACTTTAAAAGTAATATTATTTATAATTTATTGTATATATTTTCTAAATATATTTCCATTTCTTTTTGTACTTTTTGAGCTTCAATGCTAGCTTTTAGTGCAAAATCACTAGAATTTGAGGCATAAATTATAGCTCTCGAACTATTTACCAAAAGTCCAACATGATTATTCATGCCATATTTTGAAACTTCTTCAAGGTTTCCGCCTTGAGCACCAACACCTGGAACTAATAAAAAATGTTTGGGTACAATTTTTCTAATATTTTTAAATTCTATGGCTTTTGTTGCACCAGTTACATACATCATTTGCTCGTGATTTGCCCAATTTTGGGTAGTTTTAAGCACGTTTTCATATAATTTTTGTCCATTAGTATCCGATATTTCTTCAAAATCCTTACTACCTTCATTTGATGTTAATGCCAAAACTATTGCCCATTTATTTTTATATTCCAAAAAAGGTGTGATAGAATCTTTGCCCATGTATGGCGAAATTGTTATACTATCAAAAGAAAATTCTTCAAAAAATGCCTTTGCATACATATATGAAGTGTTGCCGATATCGCCACGCTTGGCATCTGCAATTGTAAAATGTTTGGGATAGTGTGTATTCAAAAATGAAATTGTTTTTTGTAAACTTATCCAACCTTTAATGCCTAAAGATTCATAAAATGCTATATTGGGTTTGTAGGCAACACAATATTCGGCAGTTGATTCTATTATTTGTTTGTTAAATTCAAAAATTGGGTCTTCCAAAGCTAACAAATAAGGCGGTATTTTATTTATATCAGTATCCAGACCAACGCACAAATAGGATTTTTTTAGTAAAATTTCTTGGTATAATTCGTTATAAGTCAATGTTTTATGTTTTTTATTTTATGTTTTATTTTTTGAAATGTATCTATTTTTATATATTGTTATTGAAAATAAAAAAAATCTAAATTTACTTTTATTCAATCTAGTAAATGGCAATTAAAATTTAGTGATTAGTAAAATTAAGGATTTTGTTTTGAATTGAAAATATATTTAAAAGTAATTGAACGAATTTTGTTCAACTATTTTAATTTTACAAACAAAACTTGTTTTGTGAATCAAAAAAATAGTGAAAATATAAATTATGGAAAACTTCAATGAAATTAGAACGATATTTTTAGAAATTTTAAATGAAAATTTAAGTAAAGATAATTATGATTGGATAAATACAAAACTTACTGAAATTAAATCTAAATATTCAAATGCCATTCTTTTTAATTCGTTTTCTAGTTCATTTAAAAATATTGAAAATAAAATATTAATTATTACTGAATTAAATCAAATGAAATTAAAAAAAATAAATCCAAATTTTGATATTTCGCATTGGAATACTTTAATTTTAGCTAGAGTAATTTTTCTTCAACATATTGATAGTCAATCATTTGAAACTTTTAAAAATCCATTTTATATAATTTTTGATTCGGCAGACGCTAAAGAACAAGAGGCTTTATATGCAAGTTTTGCTTATTTACCGTTTCCAAGTGAATTATCGCACAAATTTTCGCTTGGAATTAGCACAAATATTTCTTCAGTATTTGATTTTTTAGCTTTTCAAAATCCATATCCGTTTCAATGCTTATCTGAATTATCATGGAATCAGTTAGTAATAAAAGCAATATTTAATGATAAAAATATTAAAAATATTATTGGTTTAAATCAAAGATTAAATCCTGAATTATCTCGAATGGCAAAAGATTTGAAATCAGAAAGGCAAGCTGCAAATAGAATTATAAGTGATGATATTGAATTATTAATATTTAATTAGTAATATTTTACTCATAAAAAAAAGCACATATTTTCATTAAATCATTTATTTTTAACATTTTTGCATAAATGAAAACAAATAAAGACCCAAAGACTATTTTTTTTGATTATTTTCCATCTCAAGCTGTGGATTATTGTTTTTATATTTGGAAAACATATAATTTTGAATTTAAAATTACTAAAAAAAGACAAAGTAAATTAGGTGATTATCGTTATACTTTTGCTACAAAATCGCATACAATAACTGTTAATGCAGACCTAAATCCGTATTCATTTTTGGTAACCTATATTCATGAAGTTGCCCATCTTACTACGCAATTAAAACACGGAAATAACCACGAACCGCATGGAATAGAATGGAAAAATGAATACAAAACCTTGGCAAAACCTATTTTAAATTCTGAAGTTTTTCCTACTCATATTTTACAAGTTTTTACTAAATATCTTATTAATCCTAAAGCATCATCTTGTGCTGATCATGATTTAATTCATGCTTTAGATATTCATAACGAACCTGACAATAAAATAATGCTTACCAATTTATCTATTGGTAATAAATTTTTATTAAAAGAAAAAAAGTTCATAAAAAATGAAGTTAATCGAACCCGTACATTATGTACGGAAGTTTCCACAGGTAAAAAATATTTAATTTCAAATATTGCCAGAGTACTTGCAGAAGTTTAATTTTTTTTTCATATTTGAAAAAACATAAAATTAATGATAGAATCCATTTTACCTTTGATTTCTTTAATTGCGATTGAAGTTATTTTAGGAATAGATAACATTATATTTATTTCGATTTTAGCCGGCAAATTACCCGAAAACCAACAAAATAAACTGCGTTATTGGGGCTTAGGACTGGCTATGGGTATGCGATTATGTCTTTTGGCAGTTTTATCATGGATTTTAAAATTAGATAAAACCCTTTTTTCGCTTTTCAATACCGATTTTTCAGGAAAAGGATTAATTTTAATATTAGGTGGATTATTTTTAATTTATAAAAGCACAAAAGAAATATACCACAAAACAGAAAATGCAAGTAATAATTCTAAATCAACTGAAACTAAAATTAGTTTTAGCAAACTTCTAACCGAAGTAATAATTTTAGATTTAGTTTTTTCTATTGACTCTATAATTACGGCTGTCGGAATGGTTCAAGATTTGTGGGTTATGTATGTAGCAGTAATAATAACAGTAATAATTATGTTAGTTGCTTCCAAACCAATAAGTAATTTTATTATAAAACACCCTTCTTTTAAAATATTAGCTTTAAGTTTTTTGATGATGATTGGCGTTTCGCTTATTGCTGAAGGATTTCATTTTGAAATTCCCAAAGGATATATTTATTTTTCGATGGCTTTTGCTTTTTTAGTTGATATAATTCAAATGAAAACTTCTAAAGTTACAAGCTAAATTTGATTTTTGTTTATAAATATATTTAGTTTATTGAATAGACCATTTAATTAACAAATACTTAAAAAACTACGTTTTTTGAGTTCCTTTGCTCTTAAGTAAAGATTATTAATGAGGTTTCGTAATACATATTTGTGTTTTTCCTTTAAAATGTATCTACATGGGCTATTCTTTAAGTTTATTGTAAAATTTAGTTTCTTTTATAGCTTTTAATTAATCTTTTAGGAGTAATAATTACAAATTTATGTTATAAATATAGTGATTTAATCTTGTTTTTTTCTTTTGTAATTCAGTCGAAAGTTTTTGAGTTTTTATTTGAATTTTTAAAATAAAATATGATACCATTTTTTATATAAATTTTAATAAATAATTATAAATTCCTTTCTTACTTTTCCCAAAGGGGGAAAGTAAGAAAGGAATTTTCTTTAAATTTAATTATAAATATTTATTGGACTCAATATTAGTTGCCAAATTTATATTTAATTATTTTGATTATTTTCATTTTTCCATTTATAATTATATTTACCTAATTTATTTATGCAATATTGAAAAAAGTTAATTAAATATAAATTTCATACATAAGTTGGCAACATTTAATCTAATAAATTTCAATATTTTTAAAAAGTTGATTGTGTTGTTTTCTGAAAATACTTTGAATGATAAATTCAACTGGCAAAAGCGATTTGATGTTGATTTCTTCTTCAATGATTGTGAAATCGCTATCAGCTTTTAAATGAAATTTCATTTCAATTTTTATTAATTTGAAAACTTTTGCTTGAATTGTAATTTTATTTTCAGAAATATTTTTTTCAATAATTACAGGATAAGTAAATGAAAATGGAACAAAATCAAATTTCAAATTTTCGTGAACTAAATAATTTTCGTTTCCTAAATTGTCTATTTGATAAATTACGGGATGAACCTTAACAAATTTCTGCATATCAGTTAGATAATCAAAAATAATATTGATACTTTTTTTAATTTTAAATGTCAGTTTCATTTTACAAAGGATTTGAATATGTAATATTTGATTAAAAAATACAGTTTTGATGAAACAAAAAATATGATAATCAAATGGGAACTCCTAAAAACCTCAATTCCGTTGAAATCCTCCCACTTGGATTCTGCGGTTTCGTAACAGAAATTGGTTTGGGTGGGGTTTTTAAAAATAATATTGGGGTTTTTAGAGGTTTATAAATGTTTAAATTTACATATAAACATTTTTAATTTTCAAATATGAATTTATCCCGCCCAAGATTCCCTATCCAAACTTCTATATTGAATGGCTTCGGCAAGGTGTTCAATTTTAATGTTATCGCTTTCAGACAAATCGGCAATAGTTCTCGAAACTTTCAAAATTCTATCGTAAGCACGAGCCGAAAGTCCGAGTTTATTCATGGCAGTTTTTAATAATAATTTACCTGCATCGTTGATAACGCAAATTTCTTTTACCATTTGTGGAGGCATCATAGCGTTGGCATAAATGCCAGTCATTTTCTCAAAACGCTTGGTTTGCATTTTTCTGGCAATAATTACTCGGTTGCGAATTTCAGCACTACTTTCCGCTTTTCTGTCCGATGCAATTTTATCAAATCCAACTGGCGTAACTTCAATATGTATATCAATTCTATCTAGTAACGGTCCTGAAATTTTATTCAAATATTTTTGAACAATGCC
Organism: Cytophagales bacterium; assembly: GCA_004294265.1. Taxonomy (GTDB): domain Bacteria; phylum Bacteroidota; class Bacteroidia; order Cytophagales; family UBA9547; genus REAG01. The sequence goes on from REAG01000173.1 coordinate 13,182, forward strand.
AGTTCCGCACACGCATTGCTTATCTGGGTGGTTGTAATAGCCACATGGACAAGGGTTCATACTTGCGACTAGCATGAAATTGGCAGGATAGTCCACCGATACTTTTGCTCTCGAAATCGTAACACGCCTTTCTTCGAGCGGCTGTCGCATTACCTCAAGCACAGTTCGTTTAAATTCTGGCAATTCGTCTAAAAATAAAACTCCATTGTGCGAAAGTGAAATTTCTCCTGGCTGCGGATTTCCACCACCTCCCACCAAAGCCACATCTGAAATGGTGTGGTGCGGAGAGCGAAACGGTCGAACCGAAACCAATCCTTCTTTACCCGAAAGTTTGCCTGCAACCGAATGTATTTTGGTGGTTTCAAGGGCTTCGTGCAATGTTAAAGGAGGCAAAATAGTCGAAAGTCGTTTAGCAAGCATGGTTTTCCCGGCTCCTGGTGGACCAATCATGATAATATTATGTCCGCCAGCAGCAGCAACTTCCATGGCTCTTTTCATGTTTTCTTGCCCTTGCACTTGCGAAAAATCTACGTCATATTCATTTTGAGTATGCTCAAAAATATTTCTTGTATCAACTATTAAAGGCTTTATGGACATTCTGCCTTCCAAAAAATCAATAGCTTCGTTGATATGTTCAACAGGAATTACTTCTAATTGATTAACAATAGCAGCTTCAGCAGCGTTTTCACGGGGCAAAATAAATCCTTTAAAACCTAATTTTCGAGCTTCAATGGCAATGGGCAAAACGCCTTTTATGGGTCTAAGAATCCCATCAAGGGCAAGTTCGCCCATGATAATATATTTTTCTAAAAGTTCGGATTTCAGTTGATCCGATGCTTTCAATAAACTCAAAGCAATCGGCAAATCATAAGCTGAGCCTTCTTTTTTTAAGTCGGCAGGAGCTAAATTGACAACTACTTTTTGGCGTGGCATCGTGTATCCTAAAAATTTCAGGGCACTTTCAACCCGCTGTTCACTTTCTTTGATAGCACTATCGGGCAAACCAACCATAAAAAAATGAGCTCCCTGACCCACACTCACTTCAATAGTGATAAGATGTGCATCAACACCAAAAACTGCACATCCAAAACTTTTTGCTAACATCTTACTTTATTTTAATATTTATTTTAGTAATATATATAGCTTTTATAAAAAATTTAATTTATTTAAAAGAGCATCTTTGTATGTTACTCCAATAGCAATGGTTTGTTTGTTAATTACAATACAAGAGTCTTCAATGGTTTCAATTTTGGATAAATTAACAATAAAAGAACGATGAACACGAATAAATTTAGAATTAGGCAACTTAGATTCCAAATCTTTCATAGTAGAATGAACAATGTATTTTTTTTCTTTTGTACAAAAAGTTACATAATCGCTTAGTGCTTCTACATACAAAATATCGCTATATTGCAAATTAACCAAACGATTATTGGCTTTGATAAAAATATTATTTTGTTCGTAAGATACGGTTTCTTTTTCGCCAATTCTTTCAACTGCTTTGTTGATGGCTTTAAAAAAACGGGTATATTCTACGGGTTTTAATAAATAATCTACCACATTAAATTCAAAAGCCTGAGGTCCGTAATTAATATCGGCAGTTATTAAAATTATTTGAGGAACAATATTTAAAGATTTGATAATATCAACGCCATTCATTCCTGGCAAATTAACATCTAAAAGGGCAATATCAACTTCGTTGCTTAATAAATATTTGAGTGCTTCTTCTCCGTTATTAAATATGGCAACAACCTCCAAAAAGTCGGTTCTTAGAGCAAAATGCTTGATAAGTTCAGCAGAAATTAAATCATCTTCAACAATTATTGTTTTGAACATTTTTTATTTTTATAAAAGAGTATTGACTATGCAAATATATTATTATTTAGATAAAAGTTTATTTATATTCGATAAATTTATAAATAATTAAAAACTTAAAGATTATATTTGTGCTTAATGATTCAATATTTTAAGACTCTAACTTTATTTTTTATAATTTTTTACAGTTCATTTGCTCAAAATCAGCTTAAAAGCGAGAAAGATATTCCTGTTTTATTACTTAAAGTGGACGATTTATTAGCTCGAGATGAGCTAAAAGAAGCATCAGGCGTTTACAACGATATTGCCCTTTTTTATTGGGAAAAAAAAGACCTTAATTTAGCCGTTGATTATTTTAATAAATCTTATAAACTAAACGAAAAACTCAATAGCGAGGGTGGAATGGCAATGATTAGCAGTAATTTAGCTATGATTTATTGCGATAAAAATCAATACGAGAAAGGAATAGAGTATTTTAATAAAGTGATCTCTTACAGACGAAGCACTGGCGATAAAGTAGCTATTTCATCTAATCTTATAAACATTTCAATTGCCGAAAATAACCTTAAAAAATTCGATAGTTCCGTAGAACATTTGGAGGAAGCCCTCAAATTATCCATGGAAATCAATGATACAAAGCAAATGAGAGCCTGTTATGGTATGCTTGCCGAAACTTATGAAAAAATGGGAAATGTGGAAAAAACCATGCACTATTTTAAGTTTTACAAAAGCTTTAACGATTTAGTTGGAAGAAAACAAGAAAAAGAATTCACTAAAAAAATTGCGGATAATGAAGTAATGTTACTAAAACTTGAAAACGAATCTCATAAAAAAGAATTAGATTTATTACGAAAACAAGGCGAATTAACTGCATTAAGTGATGAAATGCAATTATTGTATGAAAACGTGAGCAAAAAAGAACTTGTACTTAAACTCAAAGATGAAGAAGCAAAAGCAATTAAAATTGAAATTGAAAAAGAAAAAGAAAAAAACTTTTATGAAGAAAAAATAATAAATTATTTATCATGGGGAGCAGGAACAATTATTTTATTATTGATAGGTTTGCTTATGATTTTATATTATATTTTTAGATTCCGAACTAGAACAAATCAATTATTGAAAATCAGAAATGCTGAAATTATAGAACAAAAAACTAAAATCGAATTAGCTAACGTCAATAAAGATAAATTATTATCTATTTTAGGACATGATTTGAGAGGACCTTTTGCTACATTTAAAAATTTAATTCAGTTGATGGATATGAAAGTTCTTTCGACCGAAGATGCTGTTGAACATATAAAAAATATGAGTTCAGTTGCTGATAGCACTTTATTGATGCTCGATAATACATTAATTTGGGCGAGAGGTCAGGCGCAAGGCAGTTCTTATTCGCCAGAAAACATTTCAATTAAAAATATTACAAAAGAAATTTTAGATTTTTTAAATGAAACTGCAAAGTTAAAAAATATAGAATTAATTGATTATATTTCCGATGATATTATTACATTTTCGGACGAAAACCAAGTAAGAATTATTCTTAGAAATTTACTTTCAAATGCAATTAAATTTACACCCTCTGGTGGTAAAATATCCGTTGGAGCTCAAAAATTAGATGATTCTTTCACAGC
>REAG01000174.1 GCA_004294265.1 Cytophagales bacterium
AAATGTAACTTATAATGCAAGTAATAATTATTATACCTATCAAGGGAATGTGAATATTCCAAATACTTTAAAAATTGGAACAAATTCTATGGTTTTAAATGGTAAAAACACTAATCCATTGCAAGGTATTTCTCAAATAAATGAGTTATTTTCAAGTATTGCAACTGATCCGCTTTATATAAACAAAAGCGTTGCAGCTAACACAATTATAAATGAAACAGGCGGAAATGTCGGAATTGGCGTTTCTATTCCGACTGCTAAACTAGAAATTGGTGGTTCAACAAAAATTAATGGGGATGCTATTATTACAGGTAATATTGATATTAGAAATATTTTTTATATCAGACCTGGAACGGCATTTATTAAAGGATTATTAGAAGTGGAGGGTAATTTTAGACTTGTAGGAGGAATGACTTGCAAAGATTTATGCGTAAATACAAATGCTTCTTGGTGTGATTACGTTTTTGAAAATAATTATAAAATAATGAGTTTGAATGAATTAGAAAAATATATCAAAATAAATAAACATTTACCTGAAATACCTCAATCAAATGAGATTGAGAAAAATGGTATTCAAGTAAATAAAATAATAACACTTCAAATGAAAAAGATTGAAGAGCTTACTTTGTATATGATTGAAGCGAATAAGAAAATAGAATTATTGTCTAAAAAATTAAACAAATAATTATGAAGACTTTAGTAGTGATTTTAATAATTAGTGTTTTCTTAAACGGATTAGCTCAAACCATTGAAGTTGGAGGATTGCCTTATTCAAAAATGAAAAATATAGATTTCATTTACTCTCAAGATAAAGTATTAAACTTACCTAGATTAAATTCAGATTCTATATTACTAACTCAAAATACAAATATTATTGCAATACCTAATAATATTGAATTAAATACAACAAATTCTGGTGTTTGGTTTACACTTCCCAACGGAGATAAGATATGGGTTTTGAAAATTAAATGTGTTGGTGCAAAACATTTAACTATTTCGTTTAAAAAATTTGATATACCTGATTCAAGTTATTTGTTTGCTTATAATGATAAAATTATAAAAGGTGCTTACGTTTTTTCTTCAGATTCAAACTCTTACATGATTCATCAAATTTATGGGGATAATGCAACAGTTGAATTGTATGTAACTAAAAATAAAGAAAAGTTTGTAAATATTGATATCAATAAAATTTATGCAGGTTTATATGATTTTAGTTTTGAAAAAAATAATAACCTAAGAACCGAAGTTGACGATTTTTGTGTACCAAATGTTAATTGCCCTGAATTTGGTGCTGATTGGCAACAAGAAAAAAAAGGTGTAGCAGTATTTAATGATGGTTTAAGAAGTTGCAATGGTACTTTAATAAATAACACACAGTTTGATGGCAGATTGTTATTTTTAACAGCAGACCATTGTGTTTCTGGAATTAGTTTGAATACATATTTCCCATTTTCATTTGGATTTAATTTAGAATCCGCAGAATGTACAATAATTTCTACACCAAACTCAATCGATGTAGTTGGTGCAAAAATATTAGCAAGATATGACGATATTGCTTTATTGGAATTATCAGAGGATCCTAGATTAAAAGGTGCTGATGTTTTTTTTAATGGTTGGAAAACTTATGATCCACCTCTTGAACAAAATTTAACTAAAAAAGGTGCAATTATTCATTCTTTTCGACAATCAAGTGGTTTTACCCTTCCTTCTATGAGAATATCACCCATTAAAAGTATTTTTAGAAATATCCCACAAACGTATATTAACGTATTTATTAAAAGAAATACTGGTTCTCCAGGCGTTTATGCTGGAGTGCATGAAGGTAGTTCAGGTTCTCCAAACTTTGCACCTGACGGGCTTATATTTGGTGTAACAAAAGCTATTTATACATTTCCAAATGTATGTAGCACTGCATCTTGCTTATCAGCCTCTATTAAAGAAGCATATAATAAAAATTCTAGTTTTCGTCAAATACTAAATAATACTGATCCTGATTTAGACTGGGGCAATAATTTTGTATTTAATGGTTCGTGTCCTGGTATTTCTGGTAATTGTACAAAAAAATTCTATGATTTAGATTATACATTTAAAGATACCCCAGGTGGCTATTCACAGGCTTTAAATAATATTGTTTCAAATGTAACTCCTAGAGCGAATAGATATTATCCAACAGTTTACGAAGCTGGTAAAAATATTCATTTAAAACCTGGTTTTAAATATAGAACTTATTATTATCCAGGATGGAGTACTTTTCACGCTAAAATAAGCAATTGTAGAAGTAATAATTCACGCAAAGAAGTTCAAGATTTTGAATTTAAATCAGAAATAGATTATGATTTTTTTAATTTTAAAATCATACCTAATCCTAGTGACGATGGTATTTTTGAAGTAAAACTTAAACAAAAGACTCATCAAAATGTAAATATAAATGTTTTTTCAACTGATGGAAGATTAGTATTTAAAAATAAAAGTGATAACTTTGAATTATCTACAATTTTAAAAATAGATTTATCGAACTTAAAAAGTGGTATATATATCCTCAAAATAAAATCAAATGAAATCAATGAAACTCATAAAATTATTAAAAATTAGTATTGGTTTATTATTAATAAATTTGCAAGTATTTTCGCAATGGAACTGTCCAAACATAACAGTTCCAAGCGGAAATATGCATCAACAAATGGAGGTTGTTGTTCAAAATCATTCAAGTGAGGATAAATTTAAGTCACCATTATTGGATGGATTAATAAAAGGTGATACTGCTTGGTATCAACATTTTTCTAAATTGTTTGATAACGATAAAAATATTTTTTCAAATGGCATTATAAAAAATAAAATAAATCTTCGAGTAACAACGCAATCAGATTGTAATAATAGTACAATAAATGAAAGTTTGTATAACACCACTTGCAGCTTTGGAATGTTTATAAAATCAGACACACTTTTTGTAGGTTCTTACGTTATCGATCCTATTGTATTAGGTTTAAACACCGTTTTGGGTGCAGGAATTGAACTCTATTTTAATTCAGATTCTGTAAAACGAAAACTTCAACCAAATTTTACAACCACAAGTCCTATTGCTTATGATGCTATTTCTGATATTAGAATTATCATCCCTTATTTAGGCAGTCAAGTGCATACTTTTAATGGTGCTACACTTTCTATATTTGGAAAAAACTTACTTTCTTCGGATGCATTTTTTGTAGTTAGTCCAACTAAGGATGGTTATTCAGTTGAAGGATTTATTATCAGGACCGTTCTAGGAATTATTGACAATTATTACTCTGGTGGTTCTAATAAATATGGTTTGTGTCAGGATTATACTTTTGGATTTGATATTGCTAATAACATTTCAAATGGAAATGAAAGAGTAGCTCAAACGATGTGGAACAATGCACTTTATAATAGAAATTGGCTAGAATCATACAATTTTGGGTATATTTATTTAAGGTTTAATCCATATTTTACTATTGGTTGCAATGCTTATGAATTATTTATTTACCCTACAATAAATACTATTACTGCTAATACTAATTTTTATAGTGTTACAAATCCCAGAGGCTCATTCAATGCCAGAGAATGGAAAATAGAATCACAAAGCTGTGAAGGAAGTGCCTCAATTAACACATTAACTGGTTTTTTGGAGGTCTTCAAAAACGGAACAATTACAATAACTGGTATTACATACATCACACCACGTGGAAATTTTAGTGGTACTAAAGGCTTTAAAGTACTTACAATTTCAGGACAGTCATCTTCTTGCTTAACTTCTATTTCAAACCACTCAAATATTAACCAAACTTTCTCTCTCATTCCCAACCCATCTCAAGGCACATTTAAAATCATAATTCCAACTGAAATAAAGCAACTCAAAGTAAAAATTTGCAAAATAACAGGCGAAAATATTCTTGAAAAAGAATATACAAATTCCTTGGATGGTATAGAAATTTCGGGTTTGCATGCAGGAGTTTTTGTGGTTTCTTGCCAAGCTGAGGATAAAATATGGCATCAAAAAGTGGTGGTGTATTAATTCTGGTTTTTTGATAATTCAAAAAAAAGGGTTAAAAAGTTTTTAACTTTCAACCCTTTTTTTGAATTTAAAATGTTATTTTTTTACACCCACAACAGGTTTACCTGTGTTAACTAAAAAAACATTTTTATTTTCAAGCATTTCTTTTGCTTTAATTATTTCGCTCAAGTTCGCAACTCCAATGATATAATTATGTTCTTTTCCGTAATATTTATCAGAAATAGAAATAAATTTAAAATTAGCAATATCGGCTTCAGTTGAATATTTTAGGTAAATTTCAATTTCAATTTCGTTTGTAAACTTTACCTTTTCATCTTGCAAATATTTTTTATATTCGTATCTGTAAGCATAAGTAAGTGCTGAAATATCACTCAAAACTGCCGAGCCTGTAGGGTGTCCACCTGCTCCTTTTCCAAAGAAAAATTGTTTATCTGCAAAAGCTGCTTCTACAATAACACCATTATTTTCGTTATCAACATCGTATAAATAATGATCATAATCAATAAATTGAGGCATCACAAACATTCCAACTTGCTTATCACTTAATTTTATTGCAGTTGGAACCAATTTTATTTTATATCCTTTTTCAAAAGCATATTGAATGGCATGTTTTGATAAATTTTGAATACCATAATTGAAAACATCGGCTGGTTTCACAAAAAGACCGTAAGCATGGGCTGCAATAATGCAAAGTTTGTATTTTGCATCAAATCCACCCACATCCGAAGTTGGATCGGTTTCTGCAAAACCCAAATCTTGAGCTTGTTTTAAAGCTACATCATACGTAAGTTTTTCATTAAAAATCTTTGTTAGAATAAAATTAGAAGTTCCGTTAAAAATACCACATATAGAATGTAATAATTCGTTATCGTAATATTCTTCTAAATTTCTAATAATTGGAATTGCCCCACAAGTAGAAGCTTCATAAAGCAACGAAACATTGTGTTTTTGTTGTAATTCTACCAATTCAGGCAAATGTTCAGCCAGCATTTTTTTATTTGCTGTAACCACGTGTTTGCCATTTTTGAGAGCGGTAGTTACTATACGATAAGCCTCATCGGCATCATTGATAATTTCTACTACCACGTCAATTTCGGGGTTATTTAAAATATCATCTGCATCATAAGTGAAATGAAAATCAGGGATTGTTCTTCTTTTAGATTTGTCTTTTACACAAATTTTATACACATCTGCCCGCATGGCTTTGGCTTTATTTAGCACATCGTACAAGCCTTGTCCTACTACTCCGAACCCAAAAAGGCCCAATTTTATGTCTTTACTCATCTTTAATATTTGAAAGGTTGTTTATTTTAAGTACGCATGACATTTTTTCGTACTCAAATTTTTAGTTTTCAAAGGTAGCATCTATTCTAATATTTTCTAATTTTATTTTACAATATTTAAAAAAATGATTTTGAAATATTTAATTCTAAAAATATATAATTATTTTAAAGTTATAAATGCAGGATTAAGACCTAAAATACAACTATTTTTACTTAAATTTTCAATATCAAGTTTATCTTTTAATCTGCATGAAGCATTTTTACTTTGTATTAATTGGTTATAATGAATTACTTTTACTTTGATTTCTTTATCGAAAAACCATCCTACATTTTTATAACAATCTTCAAAAATCAAATCTTTTACGGTTGTCATTAAATCTATACGACTTGGGGTCATTCCAAATCTAAAAACTTCATATTCTTCACTTTCAGACAAAAAATTTGACTCTGTCATATCAAAAATTTGCATTCCAAATTAGTAAAATGCTTTTGTAATTTTTTTATAGTAAGAAGCAGTTTTATTTACCCTAATGTCCAAATCTCCTGTTACTCTTTTATAACCATGAAAAATAACAGAATATCCTCCAACAAGAATATATTCAACGTCAGCATTATTTAATGATTTTATAAAATCTCTAAAATCTTGATTAAAAATGTCAGCCGTTCTTATCTTTTTGCTATTTCAAATTTTGTTTTATCCATTCTTGGAAAAGGATTGCCCACAAATCCGTAGCTTAACTCATTAAATAATTGAATATTTCGGCTTGTTCGGAGTTAGATAGATGCGAATAATCATGTTTTTCAGTTTCTTCCGTCATTTTTCCGTGCGAAAAAGCTGTTATTTCTATTTTGGTAATTTTTTTTAAAAGGCTTTTTTATTTATTTTCAAAAAAATAACATTAAAATTATTAAACTTTTTTTATTCTTATAAATCGGAATAAGTTATATTTTAAATATTTTGATTTATAAACTAGAAATATTACTTTTATTTTAAATTTAACTAACAAAATTAGATATAAATACCAAATCATCCACCTAAATAAACTAATTTTGCATCAAATAAATGTATGTCAAAATTTAAACTTTATATCGAATTTGAAGGTACTCGTTACCAAGGTTGGCAAATTCAAAAGAATGTTCGTACTGTTCAAGGTGAATTTTTCAAAGCCATTGAAAGGGTTTTTGAAACTACTCAGTTTGAGTTTTATGGCTCTGGAAGAACCGATGCGGGTGTGCATGCCATTGAGCAAATTGCTCATTTAGAAATTGATACTAAATTGAGTTTGCATCAAATTTTAATTAAATTAAACGACAATTTACCGCAAGATATTACTATTTTACATATAGAACCCATTCATTTAAAGTTTCATGCTCGCCATGATGCAACTGCCCGAAGCTATATTTATTTGATTTCAACCCGAAAAACTTCGCTCGGAAAGCAGTTTGTTTGGTGGATAAAAGATGAATTAAATGTAGCAAATATGCAAAAAGCTGCAATTCAAATGGCAGGTTTTAAAGACTATGCTCAATTCACAGACGATTCGGCTGAAGAAAAATCTACCATGGTAGATTTGCACTTTGTTGATATTCATACCTATGGCGATACTATTATTATTCATATTGTAGGTTCACATTTTTTATGGAAAATGGTTCGCAGGTTAACAGGAATTTTGGTTGAAGTTGGAAGAGGAAACATTAAAATTAATCAAATTGATGCTATTTTTGAAGATGAAAAGTTTCCTGTTGCCAAATATACGGCTCCGCCATCGGGCTTATTTTTAGAAAAAGTTTATTACGACAATAAAAAAATATTACAAGGCGAAGATGCTTTTAAATTGCCTTTTTCCGTGATTTAGGGTTTATCTCAAATTAAGCTTATAGAAAGTTTACCTTTAAATAATTTTGTTAAGTTAGAACCGTTTATACTTTAATTTTTGCTAAAAATTAAGATAGAGGTATTAAAAAATCCTTTACTTAACAACATTTTTAGAGGAAAGCTATTTTGAAAAATATCTTGAGTATTTTTAATAAATATATTAAGTTTTCTTACCCAATAAATTTTTCAATTTCTTCAAAACTTAATCTGTCGTTTAAAGAATTTGAATAATGAATTTTGCGAATAATCAGTTTTTCATCCAATAAAAACTCGGCTGGCATAGTGCTATAAGATTCGTTTTCTGCCATAAGGTGCATGGGAAGTTGATTAAATTTTGCTTTTAAAGAAGTTTGAATAAAAGTTGTCAAATGACTAAAAGTTGATTTTAAAAACGACTTTTCTATGCCGTAAGCATTATACCAAATTTTTACAGGATCAGCAATAATTGGAATTGGCGAAATTTCACGGTGAAATATACTTTGCAACATTACATTTTTGCTCGATTCAAAGAAAAAAATCATTTCAAGATTTCTAGCTTTATATTCATCTCGCTTTTTTGATAAATTATGAACTCTCAAATTACAAAACGGACAGCCAGCGTGCCTGAAAAATCCAATAAATACTTTTTTACCTTTATATAGATTCAAATCAATATTCCTATCGTAAATATCTATCAAATTAAAAATAGGTGCCGAAACATTTAATTCTATTAAAACTGATTCTTTCATAATTTTTTGGGGTAATGCAGACTTAAAATAAATTTTTAAAAAAATATAAATGATAAAAATTTAAAATGATTTTTTTCAAAAATTATAACTTAGACTCAAAAATATTGAATTCTAGTATAAAGTACTATTTTTTTACATCATTTTAATTTTCTAATATAGTTTTAAACAACATAAAAAAAAATTTGAGTTTACTTTTAAACCCATTACATTTGCAAACGATTATTTTTAAAATAAAATTATACTATATATTATATGTCAATACTAACAAACGATATACTTTCGGATAGAATTAACGGTCTAGCAGAATCTCAAACGATTGCAATGGCAAAAAAAGCTCGTGAACTTGCTGCAGCTGGAAACAATGTGGTAAATCTAACTTTAGGTGAACCTGATTTTGCTACTCCAATGCACATTAAAGAAGCAGGTGCAAAAGCAATTATGGATAATTTTTCTTACTATACGCCCGTTGCTGGTATTCCTGAACTAAGAAAAGGAATAGCCGAAAAATTAAAACGTGATAATAATATTGACTGGAAAGCCGAAAATATTATCGTTTCCACAGGGGCAAAACAATCTTTGGCAAATGCCCTTTCTGTTCTCGTAAACCCTGGTGATGAGGTAATTATTTATTCACCTTATTGGGTTTCCTATGCCGAATTAGTGAAATTATATGAAGGTGAAGTGGTTGAATTGGTAGGAACATTTGCCAATGATTTTAAACCAACCATTCAAGATTTAAAAAATGCAATTACTGACCGAACAAAAGTCATTATGTATTCTTCGCCTTGCAACCCAACAGGAACGGTTTTTTCTAAAGATGAATTGTTAGAAATTGCAAAAGTGGTAGAAGAAAACGAAAATATTTATGTAATTGCTGATGAAATTTATGAATACATCAATTACGGTGAGCCACATTTTTCAATAGGTTCGGTAGATGCAATTAAAGATAAAGTAATTACTGTAAATGGCTTTTCAAAAGGATATGCCATGACAGGTTGGAGAGTAGGGTATATGGCAGCGCATAAAACCATAGCCGATGCCTGCGACAAAATGCAAAGTCAAATTACATCCGGAACTTGTTCTATTGCTCAAAAAGCAGCTTTAGCTGGTATTAATGCTGATTTGAGTTCTAGCAAGGAAATGACAAAAACTTTCTCAAAACGTAGAGATTTGATGTACGGATTGCTTAGCGAAATTAAAGGTCTGAAAATAAATAATCCTAAAGGTGCATTTTATTTCTTTCCAGATATAAGTGCATATTTTGGAAAATCTGATGGAAACACAACTATCAAAAATTCCGAAGATTTTAGCAACTGGTTGCTCACTAAATATTATATGTCCACAGTGCCTGGTTCGGCATTTGGTTACGAAGGTTGTATTCGTATTTCGTATGCAGCTGCTGATGAAAAATTAATAGAAGGCTGTAAAAGACTAAAAGAGGCTTGTAATAGCTTAAAATAGTTGAACTTTAAAGTATCTAAATTGAAATTTCATACTTTATTTTGTAATTTTAATTTAGATATTTTATTTTATTAAAATATAATTATTAAAATTAATAGTCCTAAAAAGCCTTAAATTACTGTAATTTTAATGTTTTATGGTTTTAAATTATACATTAAACGAATCATTGATTTAAAATTTTTAAAATAAATTAAAATATTTCGATAAAATTGGTTACTTTTGTATGTGTCATACGTATAGATGTTTAAATAAGAAAATAAATTAACTTAAATTAGTAAAAAAAAATGAAAAATTTAATATCAAAATCAATGCTTACGGTTGCAGGTCTTGCATTTTCGTTTTGCACAATGGCACAAACTGAAGTTTTTAAAGTATTAGCTTCTAGAGGTAAAAACACGTTAGCAGATGGTTCAGCAGTATTTGCAGGTAAAAAACTATCAGCAACAGATATAATTAAAGTAAGTGATGGCAGTTATTTAGGTTTGATACATAACACAGGCAAAACTTTAGAAGTTAAAGAAGCTGGAACATACAAAATTTCAGAACTTTCTTCAAAAGCAATCGCAAAATCTAGTAGTATTTCTAAAAAATATTCTGCCTATGTGATTGGAGAATTAACTAAAGCCGAAGGATCTGATATTCATGCCAATTATCAAAAAAACATGAAGGTAACGGGTTCGGTAGAAAGAGCGGTTGGAGATTTAACTAAAATGATTTTACCTAAATCATCTAACGTAATTGATCCTATCAATGTATTAACTTGGCCTAAAAACGCAAAAGCTACTTCTTACACACTTGAAGTTTCTAATATGTTTGATGATGTAATTCTTTCTAAAGAAACTAATGATACTTCTTTTACTTTAGATATGAATTCTATCAAATTGCCAAAAGATCAAACTGTAATGGTTAAAGTTAAAGCAAATGGTGTTGATGTAGCTCAAGAATCTTATGTTTTAAAGGTTTTAACAGCAACTAAATCATCAGAAGTATTTGCAGACAAAGATCAATTAGCTAAAGAATTTTCTGAAGAAAGTGCATTAAATTATATGATGAAAGCTTCTTTTTATTCTCAAAATAATTTGTTTATAGATGCTAAAAATTCTTTTGAAGCAGCTATCAAATTAGAGCCTTCAGTTTCAGAATATAAAAATGCATATATGAATTTCTTAGCTAAAAATTCATTATTACAATATTATCCTTACGAAAAATAAAATTAAAAGCTAATTTAAGTTTTACGAAAAATCCCGACTCTGGTCGGGATTTTTTTGTTTGTATTATATATAGTCTAATAAATAATTACAAATTCCTTTATAACTTTTCCCTATTGGGGAAATAAGAAAGGGTTTTCTTAAAATTTGATTGTAAATATTTATTGGACTCAATATTAAATACTGTTTAAATGGAAATAAAAACAAAAGAAAATCGAGCTTTCAGATATGGCGATGGATTGTTTGAAACTATAATTTTCAAAAATAAAGAGCTACAATTCTGGAATTTACATCTCGAAAGGTTAAAAAAAGGATGTGAAATTTTACATTTTAATGCAAATTTATTATTTGAAAACGACTTTCTGAAAATTAAAGTATTAGAAAAAATTGAATATATTTCTGAAAATAAAAAAATTAGAATAAATATTTGGAGAAAAGATGGCGGTTTATACACACCTAAAACCAATGAAATAGATTTTAAAATTAATATTTTTGATTTTGAACCACAAATAGAAATTGAAAATATAGAAGTTGGTATTTCTAAAAATGTGTTTCTAAATTATAGTGCTATTTCAATGCTCAAAACAACCAATTCTTTGCTTTATGTATTGGCTGGAATTGAAAAAAATGAAAGAAAAATAGCTGATATTTTACTCTTAGATAACCATGGAAATATTTCTGAAGGGAATATGTCTAATATATTTTGGGAAAAAACTGGCATTGTTTATACGCCATCCCTTCGTTGCGGATGCATTTTAGGCGTTAGAAGAGCAAATATTTTAAATATTTTAAAGGATAATCAAGTTCAAGTAATAGAAGGCGAATTTCCTGTTGAAAATCTTTATAATGCTGATGGAATTATTTTAACAAACGTAGCTGGAATAAAAATTATAAATGCTATAGAAGGTAAAAATATAAATTCAAAATTTGATAAACTTCAATATTTTTTAAAATTAGATTAAAGTAAGTTTTTGTTTTTTTATTAAAATTTAAAGTGAAAATGTATAATTTTCAATAAAATTGACTTTAAAACTTTATATTTGAGGCAGCTAATTTATATTTATACTATGAAAATAAATTTCACGACCTTTATTTTGCTTTTTTTAGTAATATTTTTTTCTTCGTGCAGCAAAATAATAGATTTTGTTCCAATTAGTGTAGATAGTATGTTAGGAAAACAATTTTCTACTACTTTTGAAACCACAAATCCTAATTTAATAGTTTTAGATTCTTCTAAAAACGTAAAATTATATCAATATTTGAATAAAATTAAATTTCAGCTATTGTCCTCAAATAAAATTAAACACAAAAAAGATTTTGTTTGGAAACTTAAAGTTATTAAAGACGATAGCACTTTAAATGCTTTTTGCATCTCTGGTGGATATATTTATATTTACACAGGAATTATTAAATTTTTAGATAACGAAGCACAGCTGGCAGGAGTAATGGCTCACGAAATTGCACATGCCGATAATCGTCATACGACTTCTCAAATTATAGGTCAGTATGGCATTTCGATGCTAATTTCAATGTTTATTGGTTCAGATGTTAGTGCATTTGTTCAGATTGGGCAAGAGCTTTTAGGGCTTTCATTCAGCCGTTCGGATGAAAAACAAGCCGATGAATATGCTGTAAATTATATGTATAATTCCCAATATGATGCCCGTCAAGTAGGAGGTTTTTTTGAAAAAATGATTCAAAATAATAAGGAATCTGCCCTTCCTGAGCTTTTTAGTACGCATCCAGCTTCCGAAAATCGAGTGCAAGAAATAAATGAGATTTGGGAGAAATTAGGAAAAAAGCAAGGTAAAGTTTTTGAAAATGACTATAATACTATCAAAAAATTAATTTAATTATAAGTTTTATTATATTGAAAAACGCTCAAGATTTACAAAACTTACTTATTGAATTAGAATTTGAACAAGTTTCGGAGAATTGCTTTGTTCACAAAGTTCATTTTTTAGCCATTGTTTTGGTTTTTGAATATAAATTAGATTATGGTTTAAAAGCATTAGTACACTATCGAGTTATTTATATAGATACAGATAAATATATTAAAAAGTTTGATATTTTAAAATCAAGAATTCTATCGCTTTTAGGTAATAATAGCAGAATTTTTGCTAGAAAAACAACCTTAAAAAGAATAGATAAAGCCATAGCAAAACCTTTTTTAGAAGAAAATCATTTGCTGGGATATGCCACTGTGTATTATAAATATGGTTTATATGAAAATGAAAAATTAGTTGCAGTAGCACTTTTTAGCAAATCTATATTACTGAAATATGAAAATCCACCTGTAAAATCCTATCAATTAGTTCGCTATGCATCGTTGTGTGGTGTAAATATTGTAGGTGGCATTTCCAAATTCTTACATTACTTTAAATCTGAACATAATGCAAAACATATTATGACTTATACTGACAAAACTTGGGGAGATACAAATTCGTATTCAAAATTAGGTTTTAATAAAATAAAATATTTATCGGAGGAGGAAGAATTAAATCCATTTAATTACGAAAGATGGATTTATTATTCATAATAATAATAAATATTGAAAAATTATTATTAGAAGCCATTAAAATTGATTTTGTTTAAAATTTTTATGTTGTTAATAACCAAAATGTGTCAAAAAAAATGATATAACTATGTATTGAAAAAATATGTTTAGAGTTTGTTCTTAATAATTTTTTATTTTTTTTTAATTTTAGTAATATAAAAATTATAATTATAGAAATTTAATTAAATTTGTAAATATATTAAATACAATAACATAACTATTATATTAATTTTAACGTAAATTAAAGCATAGTTAATGTTTATTTATGAAATGAAAAACATAATTAAAATCCAATTCTTATTTTTAATCTTTTCTTTTTCTGTTTTCGGACAAGATGTAGATCAGTTTTTTACTTTAAGTTTGGATGCGTATAATAAACAAAATTATGCGGGTGCAATTAAGTTTTTAGATAAAATTATTGCTCTACAACCAGATATGCATGAAGCCATTTTTATAAAAGGGAAATGCAAGTTGGAAGCTGGAGAATTTAACGCTGCGCTAGATAATTTTAATGAGTGTGTAAAAAATGCCCCTCAGGAATCGGAATATCATTTTTTTATGGGCTTTACAGAGTGGAAGCTGAAAAGACAAAAATCTGCCACCAAACATTTGGAAGATGCTATTGTTTTTAATCCAAAACATTTTTTAGCTCATCAAATTTTAGGCTCTATTTATCATGAACTTAAAATGCTAACTAAAGCAAAAGAATATTATGATAAAGCCATGACTTTTCAACCTGAATTTATGTCATCTACATTTACAAAATCAAAAGTTGATGTTTACAAAGAGTCCTATCGTTCTGTGTTGCGAGAGTATAAAAGAGAAATTCAATTAGAACCTAATAATGCCTTGGTTTATTTCAATAATGGTATTTTGCAAGCCGTAGTTAGAGATAATTATGGAGCTCATTCAAATTTTTCTAAGTGTTTAGAGATAAATCCTGATTTTTCCTTTTCATATTATTACAGAGGTTTAGTAAGTTATAATATGAAGAAATTTAAAGATGCTATTATGGATTTTCATCGGTTTTCAAAGCAATTTCCAGATGATGAGATGGTTAAGGTTTTGATGGAAACTATCAATGATCAATCCAATATAAAAGTTATTGAGGGCGAAAACGATGAAATTATGTTGGTGGCAGAGGTTATGCCTGAGTTTGAAGGCGGACACAAAGCTATGCAAAAATTTATTGCTGAAAATTTAGAATATCCCGAATGGGCTTTAAAGAAAAAAATTCAAGGTCGAGTTTTGATTAATTTTGTGATTGACTCTAAAGGTGATATTAAATATCCTGCTATTATTAAAGGTATTGGAGGCGGTTGCGAATTGGAGGCAATGCGTGTGATAATGACGATGCCAAAATGGAAACCAGGTAAACAAAATGGTAAAAATATTTCTGTTAAATTTACTCTTCCTGTCGTTTTTGCTGTTTCAGAATAAATTATACTTTAGCATATTTTTTATATTTATTTGAAACATAAACTTCGTTTTTTTAATTTATTAGATTAAATTACTTTTTTTATTTAAAAACATTTTTAATAAATGAAATTAACATTCTTAGGAGCGGCTTTGCAAGTTACAGGTTCTATGTACTTGCTAGAAGTTGATGATTTTCGTATTTTGATAGATTGTGGGCAAGATATGGAAAAAATGAAAAAAGAGGAAACGCCTCAAAAGCCTAAGGAAACTACTTATTTTCGTAAATCAACCTTCCCATTCGAGCCTTCAAGTATTCATGTGGTGGTGCTAACGCACGCCCACATTGATCATACAGGTATGCTTCCATTGCTTTGCAAGGAAGGCTATGAAGGGCAAGTGCTTTGCACAACTCCAACCTATCAATTAACCAATATCTTACTTCACGATTCGGCTCAGTTGAATCAAAGACGGTTAAAAAAATCTTTGGATAAAAACAGAAGAAAATTACCAACTAATTTGGATGAACTCTATTTTGCCAAACATGTGGATGATACGATGGAAAGGTTCGTTACGGTGCCAATGAATCAAAAATTCAAGATTAATGATGACATTTCGGTTCATTTTAATAATGCAGGTCATTTATTAGGAGCTGCAAATTTAATATTTAAAATTAAAGATAAAGGAGTTGAAAAAACGATATGTTTTTCGGGAGATATTGGAAGAAAAAACTATCCTTTATTACAAGACCCTCAACCTGTACCTCAGGTAGATTATTTAGTTTGTGAAAGTACTTATGGTAATAGATTACACAATAAAAACGTTGTTCCTGAAAAAGCTCTTTATGATGTAATCAAAAAAGCGTGTGTAGAAAAAGAGGGCAGATTGATAGTTCCTGCATTTTCTGTTGGCAGAACACAAGCCTTACTTTTTACACTTAATAAATTGTATCAAAATACAGATTTACCTCGTTTTAAAATATATGCTGATAGCCCGATGGCATTGGAAAGTAGTAAGGTTTATGAAAAATCTATCCGTAGTTTAAACAAAGAAGCACGTGATTTTTTTGAAGATAACGAAGAGCTTTTTGATTTTGAAAATTTTGAATATGTTTCTGATTTAAAACATAGCAAAGCAATTTCAAATCATTATCAACCTTGCGTAATTATTTCTTCTTCTGGCATGATTCATGGCGGAAGAATTGAACATCATATTAAAGAAAATATTCAAAATTCGAGAGCAACTATTTGTATGATTGGTTATTGTGCGGAAGGAACTTTGGGGTTTGAACTAGCCAATGGTGCTAAAGAAATTATGGTTAGAAATAAAAAAATGGAGGTTAGAGCCGATATTTTGAAATTGGATTGCTTTTCTGCACATGGTGATCAGCAAGATTTGTTGGATTTTGTTGGATTTCAAAATCCAAAAATACTTAAAAAAATATTTTTAACGCATGGCGATGAGCCGGCTATGTTAGGATTTAAAGAAAAATTGGAAGAATTAAATTATTTAGATGTAAATTTGCCTTCCAAAGGCGATGTTTTTGAATTATAAATTACAATAAAAATCTATAAATTACACTTATCATGGAATTACCTAAATTTTTGCTTTGCGATAATACTGACTATCCAGAAGATATTTTTATTTTGCATATTGATTTTCCACGTTTTATCATCAATCTTAAAGACGATAAAGTAGAGTTGCTCGAAAGTGTTGAGGCAATTAGTAAAAATGAATTGGATGATAAAATGGACGAATTAATCGATTTAGCAAATGAGTTTTATGATCGTGAATTGGAACGATACGAATAAGTTATTAATTATTAGTTATTAGTTATTAGTTATTAGTTATTAGTTATTAGTTATTAGTTATTAGTTATTAGTTATTAGTTATTAGTTATTAGTTATTAGTTATTAGT
>REAG01000048.1 GCA_004294265.1 Cytophagales bacterium
TAAATAATTTCACAGATGTATATCAAACATATTGTTCTGTAAATGATTTGTTTAATGTATCAAGCACTTGAGTGTTTACGTTATGAGATTGATTTATAATAAATGAAAAGAAAGATGTTATTTCTAAAAGGATTAGAGGCTTTATAAATAAAGAATTTTCAAAAAATGAATTAGATGAAGGGTTTTGACTTTGAAAAAATTATTCAGATTGGATATTAAGTAATAATAAAAATATTGTCTTTAAAGAAGATTTAATTGTTCCTATATTATACCGTCCTTATGATTTAGGATACACATACTTTGATAAGAACTTCATATGGAGACTAAGAGACAAAGTAATGAAGAATTTACTGCTAGATAATATAGCATTAGCTATATGAAGACAGCGATGATCTGTAGGTAGTTTAAATTATGATACTATCTCAATTACGCAGTCTATTATTGACTTAAATTATTTTAGAAGAGGCTGAGAACAGGTATTTCCTTTGTTTATTTATGAAGACAATAAAATTACAAAAAAATTAAATATAAAAAATGATATTTTGAATAAATTTACTCAACAGTATAGCATACAATCTAAAACAAATGAAATTGGATATAAAATAATACATTACATATATGCAATACTTCATTGTTCTTATTATCGTGAAAAATTTAAAGAGTTACTAAAATCTGATTTCCCTCGTATTCCATTTGTAAACACCAAGGAGGAATTTGAGAAATTGGTAGAAATATGATCTCAACTGACGAAACTCCATCTTTTGGATGAAGTAACTTCTATCCAGTGAGTGGGTGACTTCGCTACAAAATGATCAAATATAGTAGAAAAGGTAGTCTATAAAGACTGATATCTCTATATCAATAAAGATCAGTATTTCTCAAATATATCACAACCAATATGGGAATTTACGATAGGATGATATCAAGTATTGGATAAGTGGCTCAAGTCTCGCAAAGGTCGTGTATTGTCACAGGAAGAAGTCGAGCATCTACAGACAGTTACTCGATCCCTATTTCACACATTAGATGTCATGAAAAAAATCGATGAAGTAGTGATTGAGGGTGGGAGTTTTTAAGATGAAAAATTATAAAAGGGGTACAATTGCACCGGTTTAGATATTTATTTCTGTACTATGAGTTCTATAAGAATTAAATCAATCAAAATATCTAATTACCGTTCTTTTAAAGAACAGCAAGATTTTTACTTCCCTGATATTTCCTATAAAAAACCAGTAGCAATTGTTGGTTATAATAACTCTGGAAAGACAAATCTTATGAATGCAATTCTTTATTGAATTTGATATAACTTTTTGAAAGCTGATAGTATCGACAGAAATGATTTTCATCAGAGAGATTGGTCAAATATACCATCTATTGAAATTGATTTGGACGCAAGCATAGTATGACAAAATAGTAGATGATACGACATAACTGCAAATTGAATACACCAAACCAATATCGAAGTCAGTAATTGAACTATTATAGAGGCTTGAATTACTCCATCATTTTATTGAGTGAATAAACTTTATGAAATCTTTTATATCAATTTTCATAATATAAAGGATGAGATCTTAACCTCAAAGACAAGTCGAGGAAATCTTAGATCTTTTCTTGCAAAACATATCAAAAAACTTGTCGATGAAGATCCAATAATGAAAGCAAGACAAGAGACTTTCTCTACTGCAATTAAGACTGCATCATCAATTGTCTTAGATGGTAGTGAAGAAGATGCTATACCTGAAGAGCAAAGACAATCAAAACTCTCAAGTTTTATTGATAAAATTAAGCAAAACTACAACAAAAATCTAAGAGATAATAATATAGTAATTGAATTTTGATTACCGGATTATGAAGATATATTTTTACAGATGATGTTTAAAATTGGTCTTAATGGGAATGCAGAAAACCTGGTGCCAATAAGTCATTTTTGAGATTGATACATCTCAATGTTTGTGATGGCTGTGATACAAGCAATAGCAGAAGAAAATATTGAAGATAAGTGCTTATTCTTGTTTGAAGAGCCTGAAAGTTTTCTGCACGAAAATCATCAAGAGTATTTTTATAAGATGGTTTTGTGCGGGTTATCAGAAAAATGACATCAAGTTATATATACAACACACTCTGACAAGATGATTGATATTTTTGATACAAAATGACTAATTAGATTAGATATAGAATGAGATATGACTGTAAAAAAATACAATAACATTAATGATGAAGTTAGTCTTTTTGAAGAAGAAATCCTAGATCTAAAAAAGTATAATGACTATGTAAGAACCATAGAGCCAAACCTCAATAGGATACTTTTTAGTAAGAAGGTAATTCTTGTTGAGTGACCAAATGATATAATGGTTTATAAGCATTGTATCGAAAAGAAAGTAGAAGAAAAATCTGTATCTATAACAGATCCGGAAAATAGAAAAAAGTTTGCTGAAACTTACCTTAATTTTCATAATATTGCCATCGTACCACATCATTGAAAATCTACAGTAATATATTTGATCAAATTATGTAAGCATTTTTGATTAGAATATTTTGCTATAAATGATCGAGATTTTCAAAGTACCGATTTAGCAATTTGAACTTTATCGGTATTTAGTGATATATCAGCAATGCAAGCAGATACAGTATATACAAGCTCAGAAAAAAAATGAATGATCACAACCAACTTTAATCTCATAAAAGAGTGATGAGAGACTATTCACTTTAATGTCCCTAAGTTAGAAGTAGTGATTAGATATACTAGCGATGATAAAAATAGCTATAAAATACATCAGCATGTCAATAATACTACATTCACAATATCAGATGAATTGTTCCCTAATTCTTTGAGAGACTTTCTCTGAATAAATAGTTTATCCTAATTGTTATTCTCTATCTCATCATAACAAAACACCCACTTTATCTCTCATCACTCTCACCATGTAAGATCTTATCCCTTCAGATTATCAATCTACTCTCCTTGAGATCAAACAACTGGTCTTGCAAGCACGTCATCAAGCTCTGCGTAAGGTAAATACTGAGCTGATCACAATGTATGTTGATCTATGAAAAAAACTTGCTACCCAAACACAGCAATGATGGTGAGATAGTGTCATAGAAACCCTTGCACAAGATTTGCAATTGGAGTTTCCTGGTATCAAATGATTTTCTAGTCGTAACCTTAGGAGAATGAAAATGATCGCATCTGAGATTACACAGGATGAAATATTGCCACAGCTTGTGGCAGAATTGCCTCGAGGACATACGACGATGATTTTTGAAAAACTCAAAGACCAGTCAGAAAGAATATTTTATATCCAAAAAACAATCGAACAACAACGAAGCAGAGCGACACTCCAAGAAAATATCCAAGCCAATATCTATCATAAACAACCCATCCAGCACAACTTTACCAAGACACTGCCAATCGATGTTGCATCTCAGATTACCCGAGAGCTCAGAGATGAGTATAATTTATCATTTCTCGAGTTAGAACAAGAGCATACCGAAAGACAACTCGAAAATGCCATGGTAGACAATATTATCCAAACGCTGGGACAATTTGGAAGAGATTTTGCGTTTATGGGTCGTCAATTTAGAGTGGAAGTATCAGAAAAGGAATACTTTATCGATATGCTCTTCTATCATCGTAAACTCAAATGTATGATAGCAATAGAACTCAAGACTTGAGAATTTAGACCTGAATATACCCAACAACTCAACCGATATCTCCATATACTCGATAAACAAGTAAAATACGAGTGAGATCATCCGAGTATTTGAATACTGATCTGTAGATCCAAAGATAAGATCCTCGTAGAATATGCTCTCGAATTAGCAAGCCAACCGATGTGAGTTGCTACCTATACTTATAACACACTACCATCTGAAATCTCTGAATATCTACCAAGTGAAGAAATCTTGAAAAAAATGATGGCACAGGAATAAAAAAACTGACACTATTGGTGGCAGAAATATACCACCATTAGATATCTATTCGCTATCAATATGGAGAACTTCAAATATCAGCAAATAATATTTACTAACTTTAAAACAATCAAATGAAAAAATTTATTATTGGAGTAATAGCTATACTATCTATCTTAGGATTTAGTTCAGCTAAAGAATATAGGTATGAATTAGATCCATTCAACTGTGAAGAGGTAGGAGTAATGTCTTTGAGTAAAGTTAAGAATGATTTCGATTTGTTCACTACCTGGATTAGTTGTAATCTAGATGAAGTAGCAGTTTATGATCTAATTGGTAACAGAGCAAACTTTATAACCAATAGTGCTAGAGATAAATATGTAAGAGAATTTCTTACTACTATAGAATTTAAAGCTAACAAGAGATGGTATGCTATTAACGAAAGAAAGAATTATGCAGCAGTTGGTATCTTCAAGAAAGAAGTAGATAGAAAAGTAAAAGCTGATTATATTAAGAATAGATATGGTAACAAATAATAATTTTGGGTCTAGAGTACTTGAAAGGGTATTAATAATGAATATTATAGCTTCATGACTAGTCTAAACCCGTATAAGAAAAAATCGCATTTGTGAATAGCAA
>REAG01000175.1 GCA_004294265.1 Cytophagales bacterium
TGCACTTCAAAATCTCTGTTAAGTTGGGTAGAAGTGATTATGGACAACTAACCGGCTGGGTGGCAGAGGTATTTATTTCTAAAACACCTCCTAACTTAACTTCAAAATCATCTTTTATAAGTACTTCTCGTGCATTAATTGTCCAAGTATAACCTGAATTTACGTTTACTCCACCGTAAGGAATTAAATTAGTTACTGTTTTTCCTATATCAATATAGCCCGAGTTTGTTATAGTATTACTATTGAAATTTATGTTTTGAATTTTATTATGTCTGTATTTTGCTGCTTCTATTGCTGCTTTATAAACATCCAAACGCCCACTTCCTAATTTTCCAATATATCTACTATTTTGAGGTATATTATAAATAGAAGCATCTGCTGTTGTCTTCAATATATTTATTACCTCAACAGCTGTTAAACAAGGATTTATAGATAACAGAACTGATGCTGCACCCGCTACCATAGGAGCAGAAGAAGACGTACCTCCAACATGAATATATCCATTCGTGCTTAGTGTAGTTACTGGTATGTTAAATCCAGGTGCAACAATATCTACAGCATCATAATGATGAAAAGATGAGGTTGAGTCGCCAACATTAATTTCATGGCAATCTTTCCAATTGTAATTACCTATTAATGGGTCAGGATCAACTCGTCCAATTGGGTATCGATCTCCCACACTTGAAACACATAATACAGCATCGTATGCAGCTGGATATACTTTTGTCCATCGTCCAAAACAATGACTATTTCCTGCACCTGAAACCACAACTGCATTCCAAACATCTCTTATCTCAGTGTATAATGCGTCTTGAACGGCACTATAAGAGCAACTATTTAACCAGCTTGCATTTATGACCCTGTACCCAAGCTTTGCAATTCTCAAAATTTCGGCATCGCTTCCCCAAATGGTTGATGCGTAAACTTTTGCATCATACGCAACAGATGTTAATCCCTTTCCATTATTGCTCAAAGCGGCTAAAATGCTAGCAGTATATTCTCCATGATCTTGAGTACTAGTGTTTGATCCATATATTGATAAATACCTTCCAGACATATCTTCATGGTTTGGATTAAACCTTGTATCAGTTAAGGCAGTAGGTATTTTAGGATAATCTTTAAATAATTCCCAAGCTTGATTCGCTTTTATTAGTTCTAAATGAGTAACTTGATTGTACGGAGGGTTAATGCCATAATCATTCGGGATAAATCCTATTAATTGAGGTTCAATCAACTCTTCTAAATGAGAAATTTCAGATTTATTTTTCTTAAATTCATTTAATACATTTTCTGTTTTTACCTTAACTAAATAAACGTTTTTTAAAAAAGTAGATTTAGCTTCAGAAAATGGTCTTT
Source organism: Cytophagales bacterium (assembly GCA_004294265.1). GTDB lineage: Bacteria > Bacteroidota > Bacteroidia > Cytophagales > UBA9547 > REAG01. The sequence goes on from REAG01000175.1 coordinate 1,357, forward strand.
CAATTTCAATATTAGGGTTTTCTCTTAATATCTTTTTAATGTTTAAGTTTTTAGAATCGAAACTAGGCAACAAAGACTTGTTTTTGGAAATTGTAATACTATCTTCGTTTTTTTTCATTTTAAGGTAAAACGAATAATTTTGAGAATTAGATTCTTCAATAAATATAAAAATTATTGAAAGGATAAATATTATATTTTTCATAGTGAAAGAAATTTAATGGTTTTATTTTTTTTTGATGTGTTAAAATATAAATAGCATATTAAAACTTCGTTTAAATCAGCTTTTAAAGCATTGATGCTTACTTTTGACTTATCGGTATTTAATGATAATACCTTTTCGCCAGAAGTTTTGTAAATACTAACCGAGACATTTTCTTGATTTTCATTTGTAAAATTAAGCTCTCCGTTTCTAATAAAAATTTCAGTTTTACTTAATTCAATATCATTCAAACTACTTGGGTTTTGAAAACGTATTTCATAAGCCATATTTGAACCCTCACAACCTACTGAATCTGTTACATAAGCATCAATTTGAAGGCTTTGACCAAATGGGGTAAGAACTTGTTTATAAAAAGCTGGGTTTGAAAACGGCTTTTTTATTCCTGTTGATGGTTCCCATTTAAGAAATTTTAGGGGCGTTATGCCTCCACCTATTTGTGTAGAATTTAATTCTATACTATCGCCAAAAGATAAATATCTAGTTATAAAACCAGTTGTATATGCAAATTGAGAAACTCTAATATTTATACTATCTTTATAAATATTACTATTTTGAAAAACTGTTAAAATGAACTTTAGCCACTCATTGGATGGTAAATTTGAAACAATAGGGCTTGCGACAGTTGTATTGTTTAGGAAATTCGATGCCGTATAGGTTCGATTTCCTAGTATATATTTGCAAGACCAAGTATAAAATACGTTTAGCGAACCACCCGTAATAGTAAGTTTAGTTCCAATTTGTGGATTAACTAAACTACTACAAAAAGTTGTATCCTTACCTAAATTTATTTGCCCAAACCCAAGCCTTGCCATCATAACAAGGCTTAGTATTATTACTATTTTTCTCATATTTATTCTACAATTACCATGCGTTTGCTATCAATAATATTACCATCTGCCACCAAAGTATATACAAAAATACCAGCATATAATTCATTGGCTTTCAAAGTTACAGAACTTTCGCCTTTGGTTGTGATTGGTAAAGATTTTAGTTGTTTGCCGTTCAAATCTGTGATGCTAATAAAAGCATTTTGAACAGTTTCTGGCAACGAAAATTTAATGGTTGTTTCTTCCGAAAACGGATTAGGCGTGTTTTGGTATAAATACGAAACCGAAGTGGCTTTTGTTTTTTCTACCGAACCAGTGCCTGATTCTTCTCTTTGTACAGATTTATTACCTTTCAGTTTTTTAACTTCAGCTTTCAAAACATCTATTTGCGTGTTTTGCTCTTTTATTGCCTCTACTAAAAGCGGAATAACTTGCACATAATTTACTGCTTTTGTGTCATTTTCGGTAGTGGTAACCAAATTAGGAAGCACCAATTCTAGTTCTTGAGCCACAAATCCATACTGCGATTTGTGAGGCATAGTTTTGCCATACGCAATATTTTTCTTTACTCTCGTAGCTTTGGTTGTTTCGTTACCAGGAATTGTTTCCGTGGTTTCAACCGAATCTATGGCATCATATAAAACCCCTCTTAATTGTAATATTTTTTCTAATGCTTTATCTGAAGTTTTGATGTTGTTTTTTAGTTTTTTATCAGACCACATAAAACTTTGATTTTGATAAATTACGCCTTTTAGATAAGCGTTACCAACAGGGTCAATTGCAAAAGAATTTCTCGTTACTCCATTGTTTACAATATGAAATTCAAGTGAAAGTCCGTTTGGTTGTCCAGCATCATCCACAGAAACAATTTTTGCTGGTGGTAAAGTTGATCTAACCTTGAAATCAATACCTATGCTGTTCCAACCATAAATATAAGGGTTTTCTAAAGTAATTGCAGTTCTGTTCGGATTTCCATCGGTAGGTAGTTTAATATGTAATTTTGAGAGAGGAGTTGTAGTTCCAATACCAATATTACCACTTGCAAATATGTTTCCACTTCCCCAATCTTGACCTGTTGGCAAATAGCCAGAAAGTAACGAATTAGAGGTTGATAACGCCCATCTATTATCAGGAGAGGCATATCTCATTCCCCAATTTTCTGTTAAACGAGCCATTGGCAAACCGTCTGTTGCTAACGGAGAAGCATAAAAATATAAACCATTAGCTACAATTTTGCCTCCATCTTGTCTAACATCAAGTCCTGTAATAGGCGTTGCCGTTCCAATCCCCACATTTCCATTTCCCAAAACCTTTAATTGTGCCTCAGCGGTTTGTAACGCTGCAAAAGCACTTGCCGTTAGCATCATTTTTTTAATTGTTCCCATATTTTTAAGTTGTTAAGGTTAAATATGGTGCGTAATTATATATATATATATATATATATCCTAATTTTTTTGTAAATATTTTTAAAATTTAACTATTATTTAACATTGAGCGTTTATTACTAAATTTGTAAGTTGTTGAATATCAGCGGTATTAAACTTGCAATTCCTATATTGAGGGTTTTATTACTTTTTTTGATAGTTAAATATAAAAATATCACCGATTTGGATTTTTTTTTAATATTTTTCATACCAATTAAATCTTTCTTCCATGATTTTTAATTTATTGATTTTAATAAAATTCAAATAAGCGGCTGCTATTGGCGAAAATCTTTTATTTTTAAGCCAAATTAAATTCCAATGACTTACTATAGGAAAACCTTTCACAGGTATTATTTTTAAATCTCCGTTTAAAAGTTCGTTTTTTATGCCAATCAATGGCATAATTGAAAAACCTAACCCAGCCACAACGGCTTGCTTAACGGCTTCGTTTGAAGTAAGTTCCATCTTTTTTTTCACTGAAATTCGATGGTTATTTATATATTTTTCCATTGTATGGCGTGTGCCAGAGCCTTGTTCTCTATATATAAGTGGTGTGTTTTCAAAAACGGATTGATCGTAGATTTTATTTTCCTCTAATTCAAAGTTATTGCCAACTAAAAATAATTTATTTTTCATCAACTCTACTGATTCGATACTTAAATTTTCGGGCAAAACTGAAACCAACGAAAAGTCAATTTCGTTTTTTTCCATACTTTCTAATACTTTTGTTTTGTTGGTTACATCCAAAACAAGCTCAATTCCATCGTGTAATTTCAAGAAATCTGAAAGGAAATGTGGCATTATATATTTGCCTGTAGAGACAACCGATATTTTAAGTCTGCCCGATAATTGTCCTTTATAAACCAAAGTTTTATAATTGATAGCATATACTTCGTTGAGTATATTTTCGGCAGCAATAGCAATTTCATTTCCAAAATCAGTAATAAATAGCTTTCTTCCAATTACTTCAGTTAGCGGTATTTCAAATTGGTCTTGAAAATTTTTCATCTGAATTGAAACGGCTGGCTGGGTTAGATTAAGCAATTCTGCTGCTTTTGTGATGCTTTCAGATTGTGTTACTTTCAAAAAAACCTGTAATTGGTGCAAAGTATAATTCATAATCTATTTTTATGTATATTATCACAAATATAAATAAAAATATATAAAAAACAATTTTCAATTTTGCAATGTGGAAAACGAAAAAGGCAAAAATCGTTTTTTAAGTTAATTCAAAATAATTATTATATTGCCAAAAAATTAAACTATTTTAAAAATGAGTACACAAAGAATAACTGTAGCAAAAGGGGATGGAATTGGACCCGAAATTATGGACGCAACACTTGCGATTATATTAGCATCAGGAGCAAAAATTGAAATTGACGAAGTCGAAATTGGCGAAAAAGTTTATTTGGCTGGAAACATGGCAGGAATTGCCAAAGAATCTTGGGATATAATAAGAAAAAATAAGATTTTCTTAAAAGCTCCTATCACAACGCCTCAAGGTGGAGGTTACAAAAGTTTGAACGTAACAACTCGTAAGTTTTTAGGATTATATTCTAACGTGCGTCCTTGTATGAGTTTGCATCCTTATGTCAAAACTAAACACCCAATTATGGATATAGTGATGATTCGTGAAAACGAAGAGGATTTATATGCAGGTATTGAGCATCAGCAAACGGATGAAGTTGTTCAATGTTTGAAATTAATTTCTCGTCCTGGTTGCGAAAAAATAGTAAGATATGCCTTTGAATATGCCAAAAATTATAATCGTAAAAAAGTAACTTGTTTTACTAAAGATAATATTATGAAGCAATCAGATGGATTGTTTCACCAAGTTTTTGATGAGATTGCAAAAGAATATCCAGAAATCGAAAACGAGCATTGGATTATTGATATTGGAGCGGCAAAAATGGCGGATACACCTGAAGTTTTTGATGTTATTGTTACTTTAAATTTATATGGCGATGTGCTTTCGGATGTAGCAGCTCAAATTGCGGGTTCGGTAGGTTTGGCTGGGTCGGCAAATATTGGTGAAGAATGTGCTATGTTTGAAGCCATTCATGGTTCGGCTCCTCGTAGAGCAGGTCAAAATATGGCAAATCCATCAGGACTTTTGCAAGGTGCAATCATGATGTTAAAGCACATTGGAGAAACTACGGCAGCTCAAAATATTCAAAATGCTTGGTTAAAAACTATCGAAGACGGTATTCATACTTACGATATTTATAAAGAAGGTGTGAGTAAAGAAAAAGTAGGAACAGCCGAATTTGCAAAAGCAATTATTGCGAATTTAGGCAAATTACCAACGATGTTAAAACCAGTTACATTTGCAAAAGATGCAGTGTTAAACTTGCCTAAATATGTAAGAAAACCTGCTGCAAAAAAAGATTTAATGGGTGTTGATATTTTTGTACATTGGTCTGGCACTAATCCAAACGAATTGGCTGCCAAAGTTCAAAAACTTGATAATGAAAATGTACATTTAACGATGATAACCAATCGTGGAATTAAAGTTTGGCCCGAAGGTTTTGAAGAAACATTTTGCACAGATCATTGGAGATGCCGTTTTAAGCCATTTGAAGGAAAAAGCATCACTAAAAATGATATTATTCAATTATTAAGTACCGCTCTTAATATCGGTGTAGATGCCATTAAAACCGAAAATTTATATAATTTCGATGGCAAAGCAGGATTTTCTTTAGGTCAAGGTCAGTAAACTTTTAAACAAGTAAAATTATGAATTTTCAACTTATAAAAGGGCACTTTTCGCCCAAAGAAGCCATTGATTTAATTACGCAAATGATAAGTGTGAAAATCAAATTTCAAGAAAGTAAAATCAATGAATTGAGTAATGAAGAGGATATAAAAATGCGAGAAAAACGAATCAAAGAATTGCAAAAAGATTTGTTTGAAATCCGTAAACATATCGAATCGAGCAAAACTTCTATTGATATAAAAGGTGAAATAGAAATTGGTTGATAATTTTTATGGGAACCTCTAAAAACCCCAATATTATTTTTAAAAACCCCACCCAAACCAATTTCTGCTACGAAACCGCAGAATCCAAGTGGGAGAACTTCAACGGAATTGAGGTTTTTAGGAGTTCCCTTATTTAAAAAGAAAGCCAAAATTGGCTTTCTTTTTAAATATTTTAACAGAATAATCCATAAGTTTAACACATAAAAAAAGTATTATATTTACAAAATAAAATTTGGTGTAAATCGATTTTATATTGAATCCACTAAATATTTACAATTAAATTTTTAGAAAACCCCTTTCTTATTTCCCCAATAGGGAAAAGTTAAAAAGAAATTGTAATTATTTATTGGACTTTATATAGGCTAAGCTGTTTACTTTTGTTTTGCCTTTTCTAATTCTTTAATTTCTTTAGTATTGAGTAATATTTTTTTCAAATATTTTTAAATTATATGACAGTACTTCAAGTGCCGTATAGGTCTTAAATCTGCATAATATTTTGTCAAGACATTGATTTAAACCATGTTGTTCTAATTCATTGATTTTGGATTCTAGTGCATTTTATATTTATATTATTTTATTAAAAATATTACTACTTTATTCTTCATTTTCCTCTAAATTTAGTTTCCTTTTATTAGGCTTTATTACATTTGGAATAGCAAATTGCAAGAGTGATTTATTTTCATTACTCCAAAATCCCTTATCAAAACTTATGCTTGAAATCCTGTATTTTAGTAATAATTTATCTACAAGTTCAATAACTAATTTACTGTCTTGTTGATTTTCAACTACTTTAGCTGATAAAATAAAACTATGTTGACAAGAGGTAATAAGAATGTTATGTCCTAAAATTGCTACGTTACCGCAATTTTTCTAATTCAGTTGTATTCTTGAAAATATACCATTTTAAAGAAAATGTGGTTGCATCCGCTTATTTTGGTTTAACACTCGTAATTTAAGCAAATTGAACCAATTTGGCACCATTTGTGTCAAATTTGGTGCAATTAATTTATCAACAATCTGATAATCAGGCGTTTATGTAGGAAAAAGGAAGCCGACATTAATTGTGAAGCGAATGAATAATAAAATCTAATATTATTCGTTAAAAATGGATATATCAACAGCCTTTTTGCAAACGAGAGCTAGTGGGAAAGAAAAGCCCAAACATCTAAGACTTTGTTTATTTTTGAGCGTTTTTAAGCCGTTTTTGTTTAATTGATTCAGGCAAGTAGTTATCGGAAGTTACAATTTTTTTACCTGTTTTTTGTTCAAGTTCTTTTCTTGCATTGCCAGCTACTGCTGCGCCTAGTTTAGCAGCTTTTTGATTTTCTACAAAACCAATTGGATTTTTGATTTTCACAATTTCTGTAGTCGAAGCCTCTCCGAGCATAGAAAATATGAGTTCCAAATCTGTCATGTGGTCTCTCAGATTTTCTTGTTTTAAGCCTTTTACCTTTTTGTATTCAGAAGATAATAAACCGAAAGTAGCTTTTGATATTTCTGCTGTTAATATAGCATACTCTTTTTGTTCTTTTACGCCTCTTTCTTTACATTCGTCTGTGAGTTCTTCACGAATGGCAATGCTCCGCATTCTTTTCTCTATCCAATCATCAGAATAGCCTTTGAGTTTGTATAATTCTCTGGTTCGTTGTGTAGCAAGTTCTGGGTTTTCGATTTCATCTAATCTATCTGCCCCAACTTGTGCCAACCAAAGTTTAAAAGGCTCTGCCTTAGGTGATGGTATAGATTGAATGATACGTAATAAGCCTTTTGTATCCGATGCTTGTATTTTTCTTTTTTTACCATCGGCTGCGACCTTTTCAACTAGGGGACAAATTGTCCCCCAGTTGGCATTTAATTGGTCGTCTCGTTTTTTTATTTTTTTAATGTAATCTTTAACATCAGGTGAGCCAGTCAAGACTTGAACCACATCTTGAACTGAAAAATACTATTTCTGTTCTGTTTCGTTCCAAATGGAACGAATTTGATTGCTTTCGAATAATTTTATTTGTGCCATAATACAAATATATTACAGATAATTAAAATAAAACTATTCTATGGGTTTATTCCAAAAATCTAATTCCCTATCTATTTGAAAATCTTTAGTCTCGCTTTGCTAAGACTAAGGATAGCGGTTGTTTGTGGCTGTATCAGAATTAATTAATAACGAATTCATTTTTCTAAAATATTTAGATTTGTAAATTTAATTAATTTTTTGAAAACATGAATAATTTTTTGAATGTTAAAAACTTAATGACTTTTTTATTATGTAGTTGGAAACTACAATTTATTTGCTATTACGTAGTCTCGCTTTGCTAAGACTACGCATAGCGAGGCAAGATTCTGTTTTTTAATGAAATAATATCTTTCCAACTTACTGTATGATACTTTGTTTGTTATAAATACTAAGCTTGTTTGCAGCCTCGCCAATCACAATTAAAGAAAATTTTTGGATTATGAAAATTATTTAAAAGTAGCAATTATCAAACTTATTAACCCAACCGATGATAATATAAACCATTTTATGCTGTCTATTTTGGTGTTTAATTCTTTAGTATTCGAATCCATTCTCAATAATATCTTTTCCATGTCGTTGTTTATTTTACTATCAATTATACTTAAAAGTGCTTCTCTTTGATCTGGATTTAAAGCACTTAATTTTTCTACATTCTTATTAATTTCATTCGCATTTATATCATAAATATATGTTATATTTATTTTCAAAACATTTAATTGATCTTTTAATTTTTAAACAATTTTTTAAAAGAATGTGCCAAAAGTCTTTCTCATTCATAGATAAGGACTTTTTTATTATGTTGTTTGAAACTACATTTCATTTGCTATTACGTAATCTCGTAAGACTACGCATAGTGAGGCAGTGGGTATGAAAATCACATTATTTAAAGCGTTCTTTTGATTAGATTTATAATAGTTTGAACCCAGATATATCCAAAATATGGAAATATTAAAAATGAAAACTTATTATATTTCCAAGCTCCCATAAAATCAAAATGTATAATACGCATGCAAGCACGTGTCATGCCACAACCAAGACAATTTAATCCAAATAATATTTTACTTGGACATGTAATTATTCCGTCATCAAAGTTTGTTTTTGGCAGATATAACAACACAATTGGAATTAATATGTAAACCGCTATCAAAATAAACGAAAGCGGTTTTGCATATTTTATATTAAAAAACATTTTTTACCATTTAGGATTATATTCTCCAGCACCAGGTTTCAAATCACCTGTTGCAATTCTTATCCAATCAATTAAGCCCCAAATTACAGAAACACAACCAAAAGTTAAAAGACCAAAAACAATCATCAAAATACCGTTAGTTACATTTTTCTTTCCTCCTAAATAAAACCTGTGAATTGGAATTATAGATGCTAAAATTAACCAACTTAGCAATGCTAAAACAAAAGCTAATGTTTGACTTTTGTTTGACTTAGATGTATTTGATTGATTTTCCGATGAAATGATTGTATCAGTACCATTTGGATATTTTATTTTAAAAATTTCCGATTTATTTTTTGTAAATGTTGGTCCGGTTAAATTATCACACATTTTATATTTTATGTCATCGTTTCCAACTTCTGAAACTTTTACTTTTATTTCAGAACCATTTTTTAAAATAATTATATCACAATCATCAATTAAAAATGATTCAGATTTAAGAATTTCGTTTGTAATTTTTATGTCTTTTTTCAAACTAACTAACTCTCTGATTGATAATTTTTCGCCTTTTTGAAGTTTTTCGAGTTTTGGAAGATGTTTTTTTGTAATTTCAGCCAGTCTTTTATCTGTTGATGTAACGGCTTGATTTTCTATTTTAGAAAATGAATTTTCAAATGAAACTAATTTGCTAGAATAATTTTCTGAAATTTTAGAATAATTTTCAGCTGATTGAAAGTCGTAACCATTTATAATTTTAACTTTTTGTGTGGCATGTTTTGCTTTTAATAAGCCGGTACTATTTTGAACTTTTGTATTTGTACAGGAATAAATGATTATAGAAATAACCAATAAAACCCACGCTAATAAAACATTTTTTTTCATTTTTAAAAATTATATTTATTTTCCTACTCTTTTTAGGCTTTTCGGATTACGCCAGTTTTCAATTTTTATTACTTTTTTTAAAATTTTTACAAACAACGCTTGAATTTATAAATAACAAAAACCAAAATATGGGAATCATCAACCTATTATTGAGATTTCAGATTGTTTTGGAATTGTAAGGAAAATTTAAAATATTTGTAATCTATTTTCATTAAATCTTATTGTTATGTTAAAATTACGTATTGGCTCTAAATTGAGTTCGGTTAGAGACGACCGAAAACTAAATCAGGTAGAAATGGCTGAATTATTGGGTATTTCACCCTCTACATATTCAAGATATGAAAGAAATGAAAATTCAGTAGAATTTGATTTAATTACTCAATTTGCTAAAATATTACAAATTCCAGTTCAAGATTTTTTGCCCGAAACTACCGCCATACATAATAACCACAGCGGACAAGGTGGCGTAATTTTTGGTAATTTTTACTATTATGGTAACAAAGACCAAATCGTATTAGATTTAGAAAACCAAGTAAAATTAAAAGACCAAGAAATTACTTTTTTAAAAGAAAAAATCGAGCTTTTAGAAAGGCTAAATGGCTTGAAGTAGGTTTTGCAAAAAATAGCATTGCTAGAGAAAAGCGAGAAGTAAGAAATGGAAGCAGGAGGTTATAATTTAAGCAGCGATAATTCAAAAATTGTGTTTTCATTTTTTAGCATTGGCAAAAGAGGAATTATACCAAAAGTAGTTATTTATGAACCTATTGATGAAATGGTTTTTAATTTAGCTTTTGGTGATTTTAATATTGAAACTGAAACTTTGGATGATTTGGTTGTTTCAAATAATGGCGACACTCGCAAAGTCTTATTAACAGTAATAAATACTTTATATTACTTTTTTGAAAAACATCCAAAAGCTTTGGTTTTGTTAAAAGGCAGCACAGAAGTTAGAACAAAATTATATCAACGCATTATTAAAACCTATAAATCAGAATTTCCGCCTTTGTTGGTGTTCTTTTTACCAACAAATCAATCAAATATTATTCAAATAAACTAGACAAAAATGTCCATTCAGATTGATTCAATTCATAATATTTTGCAGATGAATATTTATAATCAACAATAGTGTTGCAAATTCCCGCTTTTATTGGATTTTCGTGGATATACGTAAGCTTTTGTTCACTTACATGCTTGCTTCTTAGTTCAATACTTAAAGGGTTTCTTTCCCAAATTTGATATTTTCTATCTTTAAGATTTACTTCAAAATGCTTCAATACTTCTTGATGATTATTTCTTAGTTCTTTTAATATCATTTGTGCTGTGAATTTCATAAACGATAATTGATTTTCCTTTTGATTGTATGGCGGTATATTTTGCCATATTACATGAATATGATTGCTTATGATAATAAATGCAAATATTTTCATTCTATTGTTTTCTGCCATATATGCCAAGCTACTTACAATAATATCTTTGAACTTATCGGGCTTTAATAAATGCTTCCATTCTAGTATAGTGGCAGTAAAAAAGTATGGATATTCTAAAATGATTTGCATATAATTGCAAAGATAAAAGTTTTGTTGGTGAAAAACACCAACAAAGGCGAAAAATCTCAGATTTGCATACACCCTGACGAAGTCTTGAGACTTCGCCAAACGACAGGCTTTTTTTGGGCGACATTCAACGTCTAGCGGGGTTTGTTGGTGAAGAACACCAACAAAGGCGAAAATATTATTCAAATAAACTAGACAAAAATGTCCATTCAGATTGATTCAACTCATAATATTTTGCAGATGAATATTTATAAGCAATAATAGTGTTGTTTTTTGAAATCCACCCTAAAGCAACCGTTTTATTTACTGGTAGCAACGCCTAACGAACGAAACTATACAATCGAATTTTGAAAATGTACATAAACGATTTTAATAATTTTTATGGTATTTACGGAATTGTTGAAGGTGAAAAAACTTTTTCTACATTTGATATTTTAAAAAATTATAATCAATTTAGTATAAAATTAAATAAATATGAAAACTGACACCAAAACTTTGGTGCTTAATCCTGAAGTGCTATTAACTAATTTAAGAAAAAAACACGGAGGCAAAAGTATTTTCCCCGAAAGTGTTAAAGCAGCAAAAAAAGTTGCTATGCTATTAAAAAAAAATAGTAACATAAATAGAAAAATATGGCAATTTAAAATCTTTTAGAATTGACAGAACAATATGCCTTATTTTCCAAAAAAATGGAAGAAGTAAAAGCAAATTTGCATTTATATCAAAAATTGCACAAGAAATTTGATACATAAAATAGATTTGCTCAAACGCCAAAATGAATTACTTGTGGCATTGATAAAAAAATAAAATATGATACACGCAGATTTTTGCTGGGATGAAAATAATAAAAAACATTTATTTGAAGAGCATCTGGAGAGAAAACTTACTATTGAAGAAATAGAAAGTGTATTTAAAGACAATAAAAGATTAGAATATTTCGATTGTATTGGTAAGTATGTAAATGATGAGTATATTTGCTTAGGCAAAAGCAATCGTAACCGATTATTGTTTATTGCGTTTGAAAGAAAAGAAAATAAAACCAGACCATTTAGTTGTAGGCCTGCTACAAAATCAAAATTAATTGCTATTTATGAAACCAACTCAAAAAATAACTAATATAAAAACGGACATCAGAAATTCAGACAAAGAAATTGATTTGAGAGAAGAACGATTTATTCATAGATTTGAAGCAGAAAAAAAAATCATGCAAAATAAGCCTCAAATTGATGGTTTTTTGAAAGCAAGAAAATCTAATTTATGATAAAAATTAGTTTCTATCCCGCTTTAGCTATTCTTACCTGACTCTTTATTAATATTTGTGGCTGGTAAAATATCTGCCATTTAGAAATAATTATTTAGGTATTTGCTTTGATAATAGTTGATAACATTCTAAATATTCAATATTAAAAAATGATTTTTTTAATATTAATTTTATAATTCTTACTATCATTTTATAAAACTCACAAACTCAAATTTTTAAATTCAAATCCCAACTCTTTGTAATATTTTAATATTTTTGGTAATGCAAATTTAAGTGATGCTGTTGCTTTTATGTTATCATGAAAAACGACTATTGAGCCATTTTTAATATATTTTATAGCATTTTTATAGCATTTTTCAGGCGTAAGCGTGAAGTCAAAATCGTAGGTTAGCATATCCCAAAAAATAATTTTATGTGTTTTTTTAACTTCATTATATTGAGAAAATTTCATTTTTCCGTAAGGCGGTCTAAAAAGTTTCGTTTCTTGTTTTAAACCATGTGCAGCCAACATTTGCTCACAAAGTCTCACATTTTCAAAGTATCTATCATTTAAAGTATGAGTTCCTTTCAAATGATTAAAAGTATGATTGCCAACGGCATGATTATTTTGTAATATTTTTTGAAATATAGTTGGATTTTTTTTAATATTTTCTCCCACACAAAAAAAAGTTGCTTTTGCATTATAAACAGAAAGCTGTTCTAAAATAAATTCAGTTAAATCAGGTATTGGTCCGTCATCAAAGGTAAGATAAATTACTTTTTCTTCTCTAGATAAATTAAAAATACCTTTGGTATAAATAAATTTTAAAAAAAAAGGAATTTTAAACCAGCGTATTTTATCAAGAAACATAATTAATTTTATAGAAAAGCCCCGATAAATATTTTAACCTTAATAAATCAACATATTAGTAATATTTCATAAAATCGGGACGTTCCCCTCCTTTTGGGGAGGGGTTAGGGGTGGGTTTTTTTTTGAAATATTTAAGTGGGCTTTTCCATAATTTTATTTTTAAAATAAAAAACCTTTCCTTTTTTAAAGGAAAGGTTTTAATTAATTTTATTTATTATATTACTTTAATTTAGCTTTCAAATTAGCATCAATAGCATCTAAAAACTCTTCAGTGTAAAGATAATGTTCGCCATGCGAAACTTTGTTTCCGTGCATACAAACTGCCAAATCTTTGGTCATTTTGCCACTTTCAACCGTTTCAACACACACTTTTTCGAGTGTTTGGCAAAAATTAATTAATTCTTTGTTGCCATCTAATTTTCCTCTAAATTCCAAACCACGAGTCCAAGCAAAAATAGAAGCGATTGGATTTGTAGAAGTTCTTTTTCCTGCTTGATGATCTCTAAAATGGCGAGTAACAGTTCCGTGAGCGGCTTCAGATTCCATAGTTTTGCCATCTGGCGTAACCAAAACGGAAGTCATCAATCCTAAAGAACCAAAACCTTGAGCTACTGTGTCTGATTGCACATCACCATCGTAGTTTTTGCAAGCCCAAACGAAATTTCCATGCCATTTAAGAGCCGAAGCCACCATATCATCAATTAATCTGTGTTCGTAAGTGATGCCTGCCGCTTCATATTTTGATTTATAATCGGCTTGATAAATTTCTTCAAAAATATCTTTAAATCGACCGTCATATTTCTTTAAAATCGTATTTTTTGTTGATAAATAAAGCGGCCATTTTTTCTGCAAAGCCGTGTTAAAGCAAGAGTGAGCAAATCCTTTTATGGATTCATCTGTATTATACATTGCCATCGCAACACCATCGCCTTTATAATTAAAAACCTCAAAAGTTTGGGCTGGAGAGCCATCTTCGGGCGTAAAAGAAATTTGTAATTTTCCTTTTCCTTTCGTTACAAAATCAGTCGCTTTATATTGATCACCAAAAGCATGACGACCTACCATGATTGGAGCAGTCCAGTTAGGCACTAACCGAGGCACATTTTTACAAACGATAGGTTCTCTAAACACAGTTCCATCCAAAATATTACGAATAGTTCCGTTTGGAGATTTCCACATTTGCTTCAAATTAAATTCTTTTACTCTTTGCTCATCGGGCGTGATAGTGGCGCATTTGATTCCAACACTATACTTTTTGATGGCTTCAGCTGCATCAATCGTTACTTGGTCATTGGTGGCATCACGGTGTTCCATTCCTAAATCGTAATATTTTATATCAACTTCAAGGTAGGGAAGAATTAATTTATCTTTGATAAATTTCCAAATGATGCGAGTCATTTCATCACCATCAAGTTCCACTACGGGATTTGCAACTTTAATTTTGCTCATAACTATTAGAATAAGTGCTTTTTTATTTAATTTTCTATATTTTAAAAATCAATCTTGCAAAATTATACGAAAACAATAGAATTGCTACTATTTTTTTTTATTTTGGAATTAAAATTTTAAATAGTTTTAAAAAAAATCCTTTTATGGATTTTTTCTACTGACGTCCGACAGCTTTGCAAATATAACACAAAAAGCGTTTCTATTAACTAGAAACGCATTTTTTTTAGCACTTCAAAAAACTACCCC
>REAG01000122.1 GCA_004294265.1 Cytophagales bacterium
AAAGTGGCTCAGGTCTTTTATTTACCCACCATAAATCTAAATCTGAATCATATTTAATATGCCACTCGTGCTGATTTACAAGAATAGTACCAAAATAAATTCCATTATTAAAGTTGATTGGTTCAACAACTTCAACCAATTTTAAACTTGTTGGAATGAGTGGTAATTCCATTCTTAAAAGTACATTATTTTCTATAATATTACTTGAAATCATTTTTTAAATACAAAATAAACCGCTAAAATTATACATACAAATGCAGCTAAATAATTCCAATTCCATTTGTCTGTTTTAAAAACCAAAATTGTCATGAATGTAAAAATAATTAAAGTAATAACTTCTTGAATTATTTTTAATTGAAAAAGGTTAAAAGGACCTCCATTTTCAGAATATCCTATTTTATTGGCTGGCACCATAAAAATATATTCAAAAAATGCTATAAACCAACTTATCAAAATTAAAGTAAGAATAGTAGCATTTGTAAACCATCCCCATTTCTTAAATTGTAAGTGTCCGTACCAAGCAAAGGTCATACATAAATTTGAAACCACAAGCAATAAAATGGTTATAATTCCTTTATTCATTTGGTTTAATAAGGTCAAATTCAACCCTTCTATTTATTTTTTTATCTTCATTAGTAATTTCCATTCTTAAAGGACGTAAAGCACCATATCCGATTGCTTCAATCCGATTATCATTGATTTTTCCTTTTGATTCAATATATTCTTTAATAGCTTCTGCTCTTTTTTGAGATAATTTTTTGTTAGAATCTGCACCGCCTTCTGAATTTGTATGTCCAGAAATTTTGAGTTTATACATAGGGTTATCAAGCATAAATTTCATTACCAAATCTAATGATTTGTACATTTCAGGTAAGATTGCCCAACTATCATGTTCAAATTCTATTCTATCTAAAACCAAAGGTTTTCTGTTATCAATCATTTTTGTAACGATCCGAATAAGGGTATCATTTTTCAAATTCAACTCTTCTTCAATGCTAAAAAAATCATCACCTTGAATAACCACCATATATCTATTGTTATTTATTAAGTCGAATTCAAAAGAACCATCTTCTCTCAAAAATTTAGGAGCAACTTCAATTCCATGATCTAAATCAATAATTGAAATCATACCTTTTGCAGGTTTGTATTTAGATTCCTCTTTGTTGAGAATAGATTTGATTTCGGGTTCAATTTTGTTTTGAGGTAAGGGATCTTTGACTAAATCCTGCGAAAAAACAGGGTCAATTTGACTATCAATTTGAGCAGTAACTGTGTCTTGTTGTGTAAGCGAATCGGCAGATATTTGTGTTATTTTTGCTTCCTCTTCCGTTTTTAAAACTTTTAATGTACCCGTAAGTTTGGTATAAGAGTTTGGTTGGGCTTCCATTGGCAAAGGAAATGAATACAAATCAAGATTTTTTATGTCATTTTCTTCAGATTTAGCATAATACAAATCTTTTGAAGAGGCATCAATCGTAAAGTAATATTCAGTTCCTTTTCCGTTTACAAGTGGTCCTATATTTCGAGGTTCATCCCATTTTCCATTAATCTGACGCACTTTATAAATATCATAATCTCCAAAACTGTTAGGATGTCCGTTTGAACTATAATATAAAACTTGAAATTTAGGATGAAAAAATGGACTTACTTCGCTTCCTCTTGTATTCAAAATTGGACCCATATTTTGAGGTGAAGACCAATTATCATCCGCATTTTTTATACAAAACCATATATCTGAAAGTCCAAAACCGCCTAATCTATCTGAAGCAAAATAAAGGGTATCTTCGGTGTGTGAAAGCGATGGCTGCGAATCCCAAGCCCGACTATTGACATTAGAACCTAAATTTTTAACATTTTTCCAAACCACTTCACCTGAATATTCATCAACATCTTTGTCTGCTGAGTAAATATCGCAATTACCGTAGCCATCTCTAGCATTGCAACGTACAAAATAAAGCCTTCCCCCGTCTTTTGTTAAACAGGGCGACCCCTCATTAAGTTCTGTATTAATACCCTTAAATTCCTCTGCATTGTTCCAATATCCGTCTTTTCCTGTACAATAAAACAAATCTTCATTGGATAAATAATCCATTCCTTTTTTATTTCTTTTGGAGGTAATTAGTAATAAAGTTCTATCTTGATTGACAGCTGGTCCATAATCTGCATCACGACTATTGACCTCAGGACCCATATTTAGTAGTACGCTATGTGGCGGACGCAAAGTATCAATATCTTTTCGGAAATCTACCATTTTGTAGTAATAATCTATCGGAACAAAATAGTCTTTATCGAGTTGCATAACAGAGTCGTAATGCACCCAAACACGCTTTAAATCTTGCCTGTGATGCTTTAATACAAGTTTGTAAAGCGATTTTGTTTTACTTATATTTCCAAATTTTTCATATAGTTGTCCTAATCGCCAAAGCATATAAGTATCCATATAAAAATTACGAATTCCAAATTTGCTTACATATTTTTCTATTAAAAAAAGGCATTTTTTTAAATCTTTTTGTTTTTCAGATTTTAAGATTTCTGCTTTTAATTTTGGATCTTCAAAATAATCTAAAGTATTTATATTTTTAAAATACATTTGATAATCTCCTGAAGGAACTCTGTGAGCAACATTACTATCTTTTAATGACTCAATATTACCTTTCCATTTCTTTTGAGAATAAGAAACAGATAGACAAGAAATAAAAATAATATAAAAAAAATGTATATTTTTCAATTAAAAAGGTTTGAATTAATTTTGCAATTTTACGATAATTTGCCAATTTATTAAAATAAAAGCTTATTTATAAATTTTTATTTTAATAAATTGGCAAAGTAAATAAATAGTTAAAATATATATTAAAAAAAAGTAAACATTATTTTAATAATATTTCTATAATTATTACTTTATAAAAAACATTTCAAAAAATACCCCACCCTTAACCCAATTTCTGCTACGAAACAGCAGAATCTAAAGGATGGAAACTTCCCAATTTAATGAAATATTACTTATATATTAATTAAGGTTAAAATACATAATGGTCTTTTATAAAGTTTTTTTTTATTTTATAAACAACACAGACGTTGGCACAACTTTTATACTTTCGTCTTTAAACTGATATTTTAATTCTAAGTTTTCGCCATAATTACCTTCAAAATATTGGATTTCAATTGGATATTTTCCTTTGGTTAAAAATATTTTTCCAGTGCTGGTTTCTATGCCGTGCACTCCATCTTTTTCAGAAATTATTTTATTATTAATAAGCAATCTGCTACCATCATCGGAGCTTGTATAAAAGGTATATTCACCTTCTTTTTCAATCATTAAATTTGATGTAAATTTCATTGCCCAAAAGTCTTCTCGATGTTTTAGGTTTGCCAAATTAAGGTTAGGAGTTATGCTAACATATATTAATTTTTCTTTACTAAAATCAGGAATTTTGCTGTAATTACCTTCAAAATATTGAAAATTCCAACCATTTGTAGTTGGTGATATTTCTATATTGGAAGACTTAATTACACTTTCTTCTCCGTTCTCGGCTATTGCTTTTGCCAAAATTAGAGTTGGCTTTTTTATTGTAAAAGGTTTTGTATATTTAAAAGATTTTAGGGTGGGGTCTGTACCATCTAATGTGTAATAAATTGAGGCATTTTCGGTTCTATTTTTGATTTTTATTTCTAAATTATTAGCAATTATTGAAGTGTCTCCAATCGAAATTTGAGGCGAATAAATAGTTTTTTGATAAACTGGAAAATCAAAAGTTGATTTGATTTGATATTTTCCTGATTGAAATTCTATGATTGATTTTCCATTTTCTTGTTTTAAAAATTTGCATAATGGTTGATTTTTTATATTTAATTCGTTGATTTTCAGGTTGTTAATATCATTATTTGGAATATAAACAATAGCGTTAGTATTAACAGGAATTTCTATTTTCCAATCCATTTTATTTCCCTCTGTTTTCCAATCACTTACAATATTTCCATAATAAGATTTGTGTGAGGCTTTTGCCCAAGTTACACTTTTATCTAACTTTGGATTCATAATAATCGTTTTGAAACCCATATTTCCAGAATCGGAAGCTATGCCTGCAACATCTTCAAACATCCATGTTAGAACATCTCCTAAAAGCATAACATGATTTCCAGAGTTCATGTCTGGACGGGCTTTATCGCCATTCCAAAGTTCCCAAATAGTAGTAGCACCCTTATTTATCATATATCCCCAGCTTGGATAGTCGGTATTGGTGGCTAGTGAGTAAGCTAAGTCTGCTCTTCCGTTGTCTGTTAAGGCTTTCATTTGCCACTGTCCACCAATTAATCCAGTAGCAATTTTAGTATCTAATTCTACAATTAAATTGTCAACTAAATTTTCAAATACTCCATTTTTATCTTTTAAATCCGTAATATTCATTCCTAAAGGAAGAAAATTTGAAGTCATAGAATTATTACCATAAACTTTTTTAATTTTATCAAATAATATAATATTTATATTTTCTTTTATTTTTTGGGCTTTAGTTTCAAAAAAAAGTTGGTCGTCATTTTTTTTAAGTTTTTTGGCATAATCTGCTGCCAATTTTAAATCATAATATAAGTAACAAGAACTTAAAAGCGTACCTGACGTTTGTCTTTTGAGGTCTTCGCTAAAAATCAAAAATGATTTTTCGGGTGGCATACACCAATCTCCGTAAGTATTTTTGTTTATTAATCCATTTTCTAATTTTGATAAAATGAATTTTAAAAATAATTTAATAGATTCGTAATTTTTTTCGATTACTTGTTTATCACCTGTTTGCTGATTAAAAACATAAGGTAAAATCACAAAACATGAGGGCCAAACCACTCCATCATTATAAGTTTTGATAAGTCCGCTGTGTGTAGGAACAACATCAGGAATTGATCCAGTTTCCAATTGTGAATCGTTTATATCTTGTAACCATTTGGCATAAAAACTTACATTTCTAAAAATAAAACTTTCACCTTTGGCAGCCAAAGAACGGTCTCCAAGCCATCCAAAACGCTCATCTCTTTGCGGACAATCGGTTGGCATACTTCTGTAATTTCCTTTGATTCCCCAAACGGCATTTTCAAAAATTTTGGTCATAATAGGGTTTGAGCAAGCAAAATCGCCAACTTTTTCAACTGCATCATAAATTACTTTTCCTTCAATATTTTCGGATTTCAAATTCTCAATTCCGTTTACTAAAATATACCTAAAGCCATGATAGGTAAATTTTGGTTCCCAAGTTTCGCCATTTTCATCGCCTTTGCAGATATAAGTATCAGTAACTTCAGCGGTTCTCATATTATCCAAATACAATGTTCCCGTTGGATTTAATAATTCTGCAAAAGTCATTTTTATTTCATCTCCTTTATTTCCTTTAAAATTTATTTTAGCCCATCCAACCATGTTTTGTCCCATATCAACGATATAAGATTTATCAAACAATTTGTTTATTTTAATAGGTTTAATCGTTTGCATGACTTTAATTGGTTCTTTATTTTCAAAAGAAATGGTAGGCGAAGGAGCAGCAACCAAATCTGCATTTTGCCATTTAGAATCATCAAAATCGGGTTTGTTCCAGTTTATGATTTCTTTATTGGCATCGTATTTTTCGCCATCATATTCATTTGAAGTAATAATTGGTCCATTTGCAGTTAATTTCCAAGTGGCATCTGTACCAATCATTTCTTTTGTGCCATCCACATATTCAATATGAATTTGAGCGATTAATTTTGGAAAACGAGGCTTATAACCCACCAAAGTATCTGTAGATTTTAATTTTGTTGTCCATTCACCAGTAGCATCTTGTAAAGGTCGCATAGCAGTCCATCTGCCAGGTCCAATAACGGCTGCAAAGCAATTTTTTCCTTTTATTATGTTTTCAGTAATATTATAAGAATTGGCATACATTCTTTTTTCGGTTTGCGAAAGTGCAGGAGCAAGCACTGCATCGCCAATTTTATTGCCATTGATATAAAATTCGTACAACCCTGCAGTTGAAAGATGTAGGATTGCTTGTTTTATTTTTTTTGTAATTTTAGCGTTTTTTCTTAAATAACGAGCTGATAATGTGGCTTTTATGGCATTAGGTTTTTCCCAAGCAAAAGCTTTATCTATACCAATCCATTGAGCTTTCCATTCTGAAAAATCCATTAAAGCAGTAGTAAAACTATTTATTTCGCTCCATTCGGATTCAAGATTATTTTTGTCCCAAACTTTTACTTTCCAATAATAAATAGTGTTTGAAGCTAATTTTTGTCCGTTATATACAATATTTACAGATTGGTCAGAATCTGTCATGCCCGAACTCCAAATGGCTTTAAATAAATTTCCAGGTAAAGTTGAAATTGCAATGGTATAAGCTGTTTGTTTTTGTCCATTTTGATTCGATATATTAAGCCAACTAAACCGAGGATTAGTGCTTGTAATTCCAACTGGATTAGTTAAATATTCGCATTTTAAATCTTTTGGATGTATTACATCTTGTGCAAATGCAAGAAATGAAGCAAAAATTAAAAAATATTTTTTCATGTTTCTATTGTTTATTAAAATCTATAGTTTAAAAAACAAAAGTATAAAAATTTTATTAAAAGTATAAAGTAATTTAAAAGCAATATAAATTAAAAGTTAAAACATTTATTTTTACCATTTATTTTAATTTTGTGCTAAACATCCTATAATCTATGTCGTATAAACAATAATGAAATAATAAAAATAATTTAACATAAAAATGAAATTTAAGATTTGGAAAAAAGCATTAATTTACATTTTTTTAATTTTTAACATTAATAGTTTTGCTCAAAAAAATGAAAGTGCAATAGTAGCTAAAGGTAAAGAATTTTTTGATAACGGAGATTTTTCAGATGCTAATACTTATTTTAAAGGTTTAGTAAGGCGAGATTCTACAAATGCTGATTATCATTTTTGGTTGGCACGTTCTTACGAAGAAACTTCTTTTAATGAATTAGCATTATATCATTATAGGAAATCTTACCAATTTAATCCTAAAATATCTACCCAAATTTTATATTTAATTGCAAGAGCATATCAAGAAAATTTATTTTTTTCTGATGCAATCATACACTACAAATTATATAGTAAAGCACTAGATAAAATGCAAAATGTGGATGTAATGCAAGAAAGCATGAAAGTGGCTAAACGGTTAAATGAATGTGAAAATGGTAAAATTATTGTTGCTCATCCTTACGAACATAAAATTTATCATCTTTCAAAAGTATTAAATTCCGAGTATGCAGAATATACACCCTCGGTTTCGGCAGATAATAAAAAAATGATTTTTACTTCACGCAGACCCAACGGAATTTCCGAAAAAAAAGACATAGATAATGCTTATTTTGAAGATGTTTGGATGTCCACTAAAAATACAAAAGGCGAATGGACAGAGCCTGTAAACATGGGTGCACCGATTAATTCTGAATTTCATGATGCTTGTATTTCTATGAATGCAGCAGGAGATGAGATGTTCTTATATAAATCTATTAATGGAGGAGATTTATTTGAATCCGATTTAGTAAATGGGAAATGGACAAAACCTGCTCCGCTAAAGCACATAAACACAAAATTTAAAGAGCCTTCAATTTGCATTTCGGCAGATAACAAAACGATTTATTTTTCGAGTGACCGACCTGGAGGGCATGGTGGATTGGATATTTACAAATGCGAAAAGGGTAAAGATAATGAATGGAGCAAGCCTATAAATATGGGTTCTTTGATAAATTCAGAATATGACGAAGATAGTCCTTTTCTTTCTCCCGATGGAAAAGCTTTGTTTTTTAGTTCAAACGGTCATAGTAGCATGGGGGGATATGATATTTTTAGTATTAATTATGATGCTAGAAAAAAACAATGGAGCAAGCCACACAACATGGGATTTCCTATAAACTCAGCCGAAAATGATATTTATTTTAACATTTCAGGCGACCACAAAACGGCTTATTACTCTTCTTCAAAAAAAGATGGTTTTGGCGAAAAAGATATTTATATGATTTTGATTGATAGCACTTATATTGACAAACCTTTGCAAACCGTTGAATTAGGAATTGAAGCCCCTAAACATATTGCAGCAGTACATCCTAATTCGCTAAAAATGCACGAAGGACATAAAGTAAATTTTATCAATCCTCAAAACATAGTTGAATATACAGGAAAAGTATTAGATGAAGACCAAAATCCGATTGAGTCTGATATTTTAGTAAAAAAAGAAAACTCAGCAGAAGAACCAAAATCTTACCATACTTCCGCAAATGGAGAATTTAATGTACTACTAGAAAAAGGATTTCAATATGGAATTGATATTCAAAAAGATGGTTATGTTTTTGCATCAAATAATATAGATTTAACTCCAACATCTCGAACGTTTGCAACAACTACAACTACCACAGTTGTATTTCCAAAGTTTATTTCTGAAAAAGTCGTTTTAAGAAAACCAAAAGTAGGAGCTAAAATCGAACTTAAAAATGTTTTTTATAAAACAGGAAGTTCCGCTTTAACCGAAGATTCTTACGCTGAAATTCAGGTATTAATTAATTTTTTAAAAAGAAATCCTACGATAAAAATCATAGTTTCTGGGCATACAGACAATCGAGGTTCGGTAGAATTAAACAAAAAAATATCCACAAGTAGAGCCAAAGCCATACAATCTTTGCTTGAAACCAAAGGTATTGATGCAAAAAGAATAAGTTCGATTGGTTATGGACCAGAAAAACCAATTGCAGATAATGCAACCGAACTAGGAAGAAGTAAGAACCGAAGAACTGAATTTGAAATTGCTTTTTAAATTTAATAACTAATAACTATTTTCCAAATATACTTTCTACAAAAGTTTCTTTGTTAAATAATTGTAAATCAGTAGGTTTTTCACCAACGCCAATATATTTAACAGGTATTTTAAATTGGTCTGAAATTCCAATTACAACTCCACCTTTTGCTGTTCCATCTAATTTAGTGATTGCAAGAGCAGTTACATCAGTAGCTTTGCTAAATTCTCGGGCTTGGTTGATAGCATTTTGCCCTGTACTTCCATCTAAAACTAACAATATTTCGTGTGGAGCTTCAGGATGAACTTTTTTCATTACATTTTTAATTTTAGAAAGTTCGTTCATCAAATTAATTTTGTTGTGCAATCGTCCTGCAGTATCCACAATCACAACATCGGCTTTTTGTTCAACACCTTGCTTAACGGCATCGTATGCAACTGCAGCAGGATCAGTATTCATTCCGTGCGAAACCACAACAACCCCTGCCCTATCGCCCCAAGTTTTGAGTTGATCAACAGCCGCAGCCCTAAAAGTATCGCCAGCTCCTAAAACAACTTTCTTGCCATCTTTTTGAAATTGATGGGCAAGTTTTCCAATCGTGGTGGTTTTTCCAGCTCCATTTACTCCCACAACCATAATCACATAAGGCGGATTTTTTATTTCAACATCTTTAAAATCAGATGAATTATTTTCAGCTAAAAGCGATGCAATTTCATTTTTTAATATTTTGTCTAGCTCGCTCGTATTCAGGTATTTATCTTTAGATACACGTGCTTCAATTCGTTCGATAATTTTTAAAGTTGTATCAACGCCCACATCAGCTTTTATCAACATTTCCTCCAAACCATCCAAAACCGAAGCATCCACAGTTGATTTGCCCAAAACCAATTTTGCTAAACCACCCAAAAATCCTGTTTTGGTTTTTTCTAATCCAACCTCTAAAGATTGCTTATTTTCAGAACTGTTTTTTTTGAAGAAATCGAATAAACCCATGTAAATTATGTTGAAATACAAAAATAATGATTATTTATTAAAAAAATTATTTTAAAATACATAAAAATTATTAAAATATTATTTTGAAAAATATTTTAATATAATATTTATTTTAATAGTCATCCAAAAAAATATAATTCCTAAAATTGCACCAACAATATCCTTTAAAACATCCCAAAAACTAAACTGACGGTCAGGCACAAAAGATTGATGAATTTCATCAAAAAGACCTAAAATTAAAATAAAAAGTAAAGTAATGTAGATAATGTGTATTTTCTGTAATTGTAATAAATATAAAAAATGAATCAAAAATATGGATTGTATGAAAAATATAAAAACATGAGCTAAAATTCGTGCTGAACTATTTAAAACCATAATGATTGAATAATTTACTTTACTATTAAAATCTTTTTTAAAAATTGGAGAAATCGTTTTTTCAATTTGATAGTAAGTGCCATAACGAGAAAAACTCGGATTTGAAGTCATGTAAAAAATAAAAAAATACCAAATAGTTGATATTAAAAAGAAAAAAATTCTACCATTGTTTATCTTATTTTTTATAATCATAATACTATATAACAAATATAGTATTAAAAAAGTTATTTGTGATTTGAAATATAAGATTATGGTGAGTTTTTTTAGAATTCCGATTAATAATATTAAAACTATAAATTATATTAATTAATCAGAATGAAAATCCAATAAAGTCAAAACAAGATTTTGATTTCAAAATTTTTGCAATGATTTAAAAAACATATTGAAAATTATTAAAATTTTCGTTTGTTTTGCACTAAGTTTTATACACTCAAATAAAATTAAAACAAATTAAAATGACGCTTGATGATTTCATCATTGAGGTAGCCAATCCTAAGCACTATATTTTTTCTCAAACCATCACTAATGAGATGGAAGAAAGTGCCAAAGCTAGAGGAACGGGTATAGCCCAAAGATCCCCTGACTACATAAGTAAGAAAATTGAAGAGGGTAAAGCCGTTATCGCACTTCATAAAGATGGTACTTGGGCTGGTTTTTGCTATATAGAAACTTGGGGACACGGAAAATTTGTCGCAAATTCAGGACTTATAGTAAATCCTATTTTCAGAAAAGTAGGTTTAGCAAAAGCCATTAAGTACAAAGTTTTTGAACTATCGAGAACTAAATTTCCAGATTCTAAAATTTTTGGACTGACAACTGGCTCCGCTGTAATGAAAATCAACTCTGAATTAGGCTATGAACCTGTCGTATATTCTGACCTAACAGATGATGAGGATTTTTGGAAAGGATGTCAAAGCTGTGTAAACTATCCAATTTTGATGATGAAGGAACGAAAGAATTGTATGTGTACTGCAATGCTTTACGATCCCTCTGAAAAACAAAAAAAAATAACTTAAATATTACATATTTCATTAATACTTTGGAATATTTCAAATATTATATTATATTATATTATATTATATTATATTATATTATATTATAGAATAGCCCTGTAGATACATTATAAAGCTAAAACACAAATATTTCATTCAAATCCTTAAAACTAACCTTTTCTTTTAGGAAAAGGAACTCAAAAAACAGTTTTTTTAGCGTTAGGTAATTAAATGGGCTTTTGCATTAAATTTATAATATTTAAAAAAAAATGAATTTAGTTATAGGCTTAAAGACTCTATTAAATATTACAAATTTTTAATAAATTTGCAAAAAAAAAATTTATTATAAATATGACTGAAGGAAAATATGCCGTACTAGATTTGGGTACAAACACTTTTAACCTTTTAATCATGGAAATTAAGGGTGGAAAAACCCATATTTTAGAACATTTGCGGTCTTCTATAAAAATTGGTGCTGGTGGCATTCAAAATAATATTATTACAGAAGCTGCATTCGAAAGAGCTATTGATACTATTTTAGAGTTTAAAAATGTAATAAATTCTTTTAAAATTTCCGAATTAAATATTACCGCTATTGCAACAAGTGCATTCCGAAACGCCAAAAATGGAGAGCATCTTGCTAAATCTATTCTTGAAACTTCTGGCATTCATGTTAAAATCATTCAAGGCGAAAAAGAAGCCGAACTTATTTATTATGGCGTAAAAGCTGCCATGGATATAGGTTTTGAACCAACTTTAATCATGGATATTGGTGGCGGAAGTGTGGAATTTATCATTTGTAATCATGTTCAAATTTTTTGGAAACAAAGTTTTGAAATAGGTGCACAAAGAATGTTTGATAAATATCATACTTCTGATCCTATATTACAATCGAGTATTGATGAAATGCAAAATTTACTTTCTGTGGCTTTAAGTCCATTGAGTGAAGCAATGGCAACTTTTCATCCTAAAATTTTGGTGGGCTCTTCAGGTTCTTTCGATACACTTTGCGAAATTTATTTGGAGGAACATAGTATTAAGCACAATTTATATGAAGGTACTGAATATGATTTGCCCATTCATTATTTTGGAGAATTATATTATACAATTATCTCTAAAAATGTGGACGAACGCAGAAAAATCAAAGGAATGTCGCCTATGCGGGTCGATATGATTGTAGTGGCGATGGCTATGATTGATTATGTTTTAAAAACTTTTTTTATGCAACGCATTCGGGTTTCTTTTTATTCATTAAAAGAGGGAGTCATGTATTTGATGGCAAATGATAAAATAGAAACTTTAAAAATGTAATTATTATTGTATTAAACGATTATTTAGTATAATTTTGTTAAATTTTAAATCAAAATTCTTTAATTTCAATGAAATACTTACTTCTTTTTTGTCGAATATTTGTTGGTTGTCTTTTTATTTTTTCAGGAATTATTAAATTAAACGATCCTGTTGGCACTCAAATTAAATTAGAAGAATATTTTGAGGTTTTTGGCACACATTTTATGATTCCTTTTGCCTTATTTCTTTCCGTTTTAATGTGTGTGGCAGAAGTTGCATTAGGTTTTGCTTTGCTATTTTATTACCGAATGAAATGGACAACAACCCTACTTTTATTACTTATTTTATTTTTTACATTTCTTACTTTTTATTCTGCATTCTTCAATAAAGTTACAGATTGCGGTTGTTTTGGCGATTTTCTAAAACTCAAACCTTGGACTTCTTTTACTAAAGATATTGTTTTACTTATATTTATTCTACCTTTATTTTATTTTAGAAAACAACTTTCGGCTGGCTTTGACAACATAAAAGGCGATATCATAGTTGGTAGTTTTACATTTATGTCTTTGGCTTTTGCTCTTTATTGCATAGCTTATTTGAATGTTTGGGATTTTAGAGCTTATAAAATTGGCAATAATATTCCAACTTTAATGAAACCTACTGCTGCTCCAATTTATCAGTATATCATGACAAAAGATGGAAAAGATGAGTTTTTTGATAAATACCCTACCGATACAACTTATATTTTTAAAGAAATGAAACTTACAAACCCCGAATTAGCAACGCCAAAAATTACAGATTACAATCTTTGGAGCGATGAAGGCGATTTTACACAAAAAAGTTTTGAAGGAAATAAGCTTTTGATAGTTGTTTTAAATACTCAAAAGTCAAATACTTCACATATTGGACAAATAAATTCACTTTTAAAAACATTAGAAAATTCAAATATTGAACCTGTTGCCATTACCTCAAGCGATAGAGAAAGTTTTGAAAATTTTAGACATGATTATAATCTTGCAATTCCATATTACTATGCGGATGGGGTGGTTATAAAAACCATGATTCGCTCAATTCCTGGTTTAATTTTAATGAAAAATGGTACAGTTGTTGGCAAATGGAGTCATAATGCTATACCATCTAAGGAAGAATTGCAAAAATTATTATAATTCAAATGGAATATAATTAGTAATATCTGCTTCAAATTTATGTAATTCTCTAATTATTGTAGAACTTATGTTTGAAAATTCGGGTGCAGTAATTAAGAAAATCGTTTCTAAATCGGGATTTAGATTTTTGTTAAAACTAGCAATGCTTTTTTCGTATTCAAAATCAGTAATATTTCGTAAACCACGAAGCAAATAATTTGCTTCATTTTCTTTAGCATAATGAGCTGTTATTTGATTATATGTTTTTACGGAAACTTTATTATTATTACTAAAAATATTTTCAATTTTGGATTTCATTAATTCAATTTCAAAATGTCTTTTTTTGGTTGTGTTATGCCCTATTGCAATAATAATTTCATCAAATAATGATAATCCACGATTAACAATATCCAAATGTCCGTTTGTAAAAGGGTCAAAACTTCCTGGGAAAATAGCTCTTTTCATCATTTATAGTAGTTTTTTAAAAATAAGATAGCCTCTAAAATAATACCATTTTCTAAATAATTTGTTTCAATACCTAAACCAATTTCTTTCAACAAAGTTATGGTTAATTTTCCTCCAAGATGTTCTCTAAATTCTTGAAGTCCATTAATAATTAAATAACTATTTTTTTCATCTTTTAATTCTAATAAAGGTGAAAAAATATCAAAACCCACAGCAATTAAAGTATTTAAAATAGTTTGCAAATTTTCTAAAGAAATATTTTGAATGAGGTAAGAATATACACAATCAAGAGCTATTCCGATGGCAACAGCTTCTCCGTGTCGGAGTTCAAAGTCAGACAAATATTCTAGTTTATGAGCAGCCCAATGACCAAAATCAAGCGGTCGAGCCGAGCCTTGCTCAAATGCATCACCACCTGCAATATGTTGCAAATGTAAATCAGCACAGCGAATAATTAATTTTTGCATTGATTCCATATTTCGATTGGCAAGATATACGGAATCATTTTTAATGTTATAATAAAATAATTTATCTTTAATTAGAGCTACTTTAATGGCTTCAGCAATACCACAACGCCAATCTCGGTCGTTCAAAGTAGTAAGAAAATTAAAATCATTGATAACTGCAAAAGGAGGAGCAAAAGTGCCTGTAAAATTCTTTTTTCCAAATGTATTAACTCCATTTTTCACACCAATAGCGGCATCGTTTTGAGCTAAAGTTGTTGTGGGTATTCTTACTAATCTTATACCCCGATGTGCAATAGCAGCAGCAAAACCAACGGTATCAATTACGCTTCCTCCGCCAAGTACAAAAATAAATGAATGTCTGTCTATGGCGTTTAAATGAACACTTTCAATGATTGTATTTACTATTTCAGCATTATTTTTAGATTTTTCTCCACCTTCAATTTCTATGTATTTATCAATTATTTTAATATCTTTAAAATAAAATAAAAAGTAATTTTTTAAGTCTTGAAAAATATATTTATGAAAATTTAAAAAAGTGAAGTCAATAGCAACTAAAATTTTTGAATTAGAAGTTATATAATTTTCAAAACAAGTTTTTAAGTCTAGATTTTCGATAGAAAATATATTTTCAGAAAAAATAACAGGATAAGAATAACTTACTTGAAAAGATTGTTGAATTTTTTGCATTTATTTTAATTATTTACGAATATAATTCACAAAAGCATGTGGAATTGTATTTTTTTCATCAAGAACTCCTAAAATTGATTCTATAATTTCCCATTGATTTTCTAAAATGATTGGAAAAAAGGTATCACCTTCATAAAATTTATCAATTTTAGTTACATATAATTTATCAAATTTCTGAAAATTTTGGTCATAAATTTGACCACCACCAATCACAAAAGCTTCGCTTTCATTATTTTGTTTGGCAATTTCGAGTGCCTCTTCAAAATTAGAAACAGAAATAACACCCTCAAATTTCCAGTTTTTATCACGAGTTATTACAATGTTCGTTCGGTTTGGCAATGCTTTTCCGATTGAATCAAAAGTTTTTCTACCCATAATAATTGTATGATTTGTAGTAAGATTTTTAAATCTTTTTAAATCAGCTGGTAAATGCCATAAAAGTTTATTATTTGCACCAATCACATAGTTTTCAGAAAAAGCAACAATGGCTGATACTATCATTCAATATATGTTTAAAATTAATTTTATAAATTTTTTCAAGAAAATATCTTAACCCAAACTTTGATTTTCCTCGGCTGCAATTTTGATTAATTCTTCGTATTCAGATGGATTTAAGTCATTAAAAAAGTAATGAACAGGATCTACCGTGTGTCCGTTTTTATGAACTTCATAGTGCAAATGAGGTGAAGTTGCTGTCCCAGTTGATCCGACAAATCCTATAATTTCTCCCCTATTTACTTTTTGCCCATCTCTTACTTTTACTTTATCGCAGTGTCCATAACGGGTCATAAATCCAAATCCATGATTAATTTCTATGCAGTTTCCATAACCTTCAAAATCTTTTTTTACCTTCGCTATTCCGTCCCCAGTTGCATAAATGGGCGTTCCACGAACTGCCGAAAAATCACAACCTGCATGAAAACGCAAAACCTTATAAATAGGGTGCATTCTCATTCCGTAGCCTGATGCAAAATTACGTAATTGTTTGCTCGAAACAGGCAAAATGGCGGGAATACTTGCTAACATTTCACTTTTTTTGTTAGCTAAAACTAATAATTCATCATACGATTTATTTTCCTTTATTACTAATTTAGATAACTTCTCGATTTTTTGATTTGTAAGTTCAAAAAGTTCAGAACTAGACAACGATAACAACGAGGTTTCAACAAAATTATTTTCATTTTTTTCAATTTCTGTTGAAATATCTTTTTGTTTATTTTCAAATATTATTCTGTAAACATTATTATCTTTTTCTGTAAGTTTTTTTAATAAAAAATTAATTTTGAGAATTTCCTGATTTAATGTAATAAAGTTTGATTTTAATTTATTATTTTCTTGCTTCAATAGTTTTTCTTTTGGGGAATCAAAAAAACTAAAATACGCAAACATCATACATCCTGACAAAAGGATGCTCAAAACAGAAAAACCAGAAAAATTGATAACAATATCTTGCCACGTTGTTATGATTCGCTCGTATTTACAAGTATTTGTATTGTAATAATATTTAATTTTAGCCAAAACAGAATTTGCTATTTTACAAATAGTAAACAAAAATAATAAATTTGGCAAATATTAAAATAATTAAATTAGATTTTAATTTTTAATTACATTTTCTAAAACCAAACTATTCATGGCATCAGCTTCTAAATTTGATATATTTTTTTGTAATAATCTTATTACCTCATCATAGAAAAGTACAATAACTGGTGATTGTTCCATTACAAGACTATCCATTTTATAATAGTTATTAAATCTTTTATTTTCATCATTTTCTATTAAAGTATTTTCATATAATTTATCAAAAATTGGATTAAAATAACGAGTTTTATTTGGACCGTGAGGCGTAAAATTCTTACTATAAAACAAAGCCATATAATTTTCAGGATCAGAGTAATCACCTTGCCAAGAAGCTCTAAAAAATTTTATATTTCCTTTAGCAATATTTTCTAATAAAGTAGGATAGTCCAAAGTTTCTATATTGACTTTTATACCAATTTTAGACCATTCTCTTTGAGCAAATTCACATATTTCCTTATATGGAAAACGAGTTAAAGTACTGAGAGTCAATGTAGGTAATCCTTTAGAATTAGGATAGCCAGCTTCAGCCAATAACTTTTGTGCTTTTTCAACATTATAATTATAACCTTTCACTGATTTTTTGGACAATAAAAAAGAGGGAATCATACCATTTTGTCCTGCTTTTCCAATATTACTTAGTAAGTATTGAACCATTTGTTCTCGGTTTAAAGAATAGTTTAAAGCTTGTCGAACTTTCAAATTAAGAATGGGATTTTTGGAGTCTTGATAGGTAGATTTATCAAGTTGAAAACCTAAATATTCGGTATTCAAATAAGGTATTTTTTGAACATTAAATTCGCTCGAAAACTTTTTTCCGATTGAGCCATCTGAATTAAATACAATATCCCTGGAACTTTCATCAAGCCCCGAAATAAAATCAATTTTTTTCTGTTTGAATAACATAAAAACAATATTTCTATCTCCAATAAAAGAAATATGTACGCCATCAAGATAAGGTAATCTTACGCCTAAAGTATCATATTTCCAATAATTTTTATTTTTTTCAAACACTAATGTGGTTTTCTCTTCCCACATTTTAAATTTAAAAGCTCCTGTACCCACCGGATGCGTCCTAAAATCCTTTTGCCATTTTTCAACTACTTCTTTAGGAACAACATAAGCATAAGGAATTGTCAAAATTTGCAAAAAAGGGGAATAGGGTTTTTGTAGTTGAATTTTAAAAATACTATCATTTAACGCATAAAAACAAGTATCTGAATACGTAGAATCGTTAATTTTAAGCACTTTATCATTAAAAATCCAAGCCCCAGGACTTGCAGTTTTAGCATCAATAATTCTTTTAAAACTATACACAAAATCATGTGCTGTTAGTTTTCTGCCTTTTCCATCCGCAAACTCAGGAGAATCATGAAAATAAACATCGTTTCTTATTTTAAAAGTATAAGTTTTTCCATCCTTTGAAATTGTCCAATTCTTAGCTAAAGCAGGTTCTATTCCTAATTTTTTATTCAAAGAAACTAATCCATTAAATAATTGATTTACTGCCCAAATATTACCTTGTTTGATTGCAAAAGCAGGGTCTAAGGAAGCAATATCTGAATCTTGATTATAATTAAAAATTTTATAATTTGATATTTTATTGTCTTTTTTACAAGAAATAAATAAAAAAAAATAAAAAAATATCACTAACAATGATTTGTAATATATATTAATTTTATGCATCTAATAAGCCTTAAAATAGTTCAATTTTTCGAGATTCACCTATATCTTTTTTAATAAATCTAGCGTTGCCAGAAAATAGAATTGAAATCAAAAAAGTGTTATCATAAAACCCATTTTGGGTAGAATAAGGAGGGAAATAATTAAGTTTAAAACGAATGTTAAAGTCATTTTTATATGGAATTCCTCTTGTAAAAATATATTTATTTCTCAATTTTAAATCATAACTTAATCCTATAAAATAACCTAAAGAATTTTTATTTACTTTTGGGAAATCAACTATTGGATTTTTTTGATTTGAAATCGGTCCATAACCCGTAAAACAAACACCAATATATGGCAAAATCCGGCTTCTTTTGGTATCTAAAATGTTGTATCCTGTATAAATTCCAAAAAATCCACCAATTAATTTATTATTTATCTGACCATTTTGAAGTGTATAAAAAGTGTTTTTATATTCTGATGATAATAAATTCATTTCAAAACAAAATTCCAACTTTTTATACAAAGCCGAGAAGTACCATCCTATTCCAAAATTACTGTTTTTTATGTCATTATTTGAATTACCAATTAATTGATGAGTCAAACCAACGCCATAAGCTACACCAAAATTTCTATTTTTATTTTTTGGAAGTGCAATTACTGGAGTTTCATAAATAACCTTTAAAATAGAATCCTTAATAAAAATCAATTTTGAGTCTTCTAATTCGGAAATTCGTATTTTGAATTTTTTTATATCTTGCTGAACACGTTGAATTTCAAAATTCATGAAATCATTCAAATAAAATTGATTATCAAAAATTTTCTCGTCAACTTCTTTTTGAAAATAACGAGTTTTTAATTCTATATAATCAAATAAAACTTGAAAATAAAAAATTGTTGTTTGTACGTTAGTATCTTGAGCATTTAAGTAAGATTTTTTAGTATCTATATAAGAATAAATAATTGGTTTTACAAAAATATTATTTTCGTTTTTAACTTTTAAAGTTTGAAAATTAATAACATAAGAAAGCTCACCTGGTTGATAGGGATTTGTATTTTCAGAATTACCTTTAAAATCACTTTTTTCTAAGTTTCCCTCTTTCCAAAGTTTACTATTGATAGGTACATCAATTTTTTTTGAAGCATTTTCATAAAAACCCATATTCATTAAATATGGATTATACATTTGGCAAAAGGAATTAAGAAAAGATGAAAAAATAAGTAATGTTCCAAATATATACTTCATTGAAATTTTTTCAACAAAATTAGAATTTAAAGATTTATAAACAAATTTAATTAAAACTATACTTACATTTGTTATTATGAACAACGCAAATCAAAAAATTGACATTAGGAAAACTAATAAAGAAGATATAGAACTTTTTTTGCTATCAATTCAAGAAAAACCATTTCGTATAAAACAAATAATGGAATGGATTTGGGAAAAATCGGTTTCTAATTTTGATGAAATGACCAATATTTCGCAAAAAACTCGTGATTTATTGAATGAAAAATATGTTTTTAACACTTTAAGTTTACATAATTTACAAATTAGCGAAGACAAAACCATAAAATCGGCTTTTAAATTATTTGATGGAAATATTATTGAAACAGTTTTAATTCCAAAAGATGATCGCATGACGGTTTGTGTTAGCTCGCAGGTGGGTTGTTCATTAACTTGCAAATTTTGTGCTACTGGCTATATGGATAGAGTAAGAAATCTTGAACCTGCCGAAATTTATGATCAAATAGTTGAAGTAAGAAAACAATGTATTGAAAACTATCAAACACCTCTTACTAACATAGTTTTTATGGGGATGGGCGAACCGCTTTTAAACTACGCCAATGTACTTAAAGCAATAGATAAACTAACTTCGCCTAATGGATTAAATATAAGCTATAAAAGAATCACAGTTTCAACTGCTGGTGTAGCTAAAATGATTGTAAAATTAGCTGATGATGAAGTTAAATTTAGGCTCGCACTTTCACTTCATGCTGCCAATGATGATAAAAGAAATCAAATAATGCCTATAAACGAAACCAATAGTTTGGAAGCATTGAAAGAGGCTTTAAAATATTTTTATAAAAAAACAGGTACAAAATTAACGTATGAATATATTGCTTTTGAAAACTTTAATGATAACCTTAAAGATGCTGAAGAATTGTATCAATTTTCAAAAGTAGTGCCATGTAAAATTAATATAATTGAATATAACCCTATTGACAATGCCCTTTTTAAAAATACTAAAGTTGAAAAATTAATTGCTTTTAAAGAATATTTAGAAAAAAAAGGCGTTAGTGTTACAATAAGGATGAGTAGAGGTAAAGATATTGATGCAGCATGCGGACAACTAGCAGGAAAATCTGCTTAATATTAAATGAATTATTACTTTAGTTTTGTATTAAAACGTATTTATTGACAGTAAATTTTAATTAAATTAATATTTTATTGCATTGTAATTTGAATTTGTCAAATTATATCTATTATTTTACAACAATATTAATTTTCAAAATTAAAATACGAATGAACAAACAATCAAAAGCAATTTCTACAAAACCAATAGTCGAAAAAAAAGCTCAAGCCTATACTTCTAAACCGCTCACTACAAGTAAACCCTTGTTTGAAAAATTAACACCTTATCTTATTTTAACAGCATTGTGTTTAATAGTGTATGGACAAACATTTTGGTTTGAATTTACTGGTCTTGACGATAGCTTTTTCTTAGTTGTTTATGCCCAATATTTTGCTGAATTAAAAAACTTTTGGCGTGGATTTAAAGAGTCGGGTGTTTTAGATTATTATCGTCCAGTTCTATTCGGATCAATGATAGTTGATTATCAATTCGCAAAAACTGACCCTGGCTTTTATCATGTTACAAACGTAATTTACCACTTAGGAGCTTGCTTGGTTTTATACAGATTATTGATTAAACTGGGATATGAAAAGAATTTTGCATTAATTACAACAGGTATTTTTACAGTTCATCCATTACTCTCTCAAGCGGTTTCTTGGGTGCCTGGTCGAAATGATTCGATGATTGCTTTAATGATGGTTGCTTCTTTAAATTTCTTTTTAAATTATGTAGAAAAAAGAAAATTGATAGATGCCATTTTGCATTGGTTTTTCTTCGCAATGGCACTCTACACCAAAGAAACATCAGCTTTTTTACCGTTTTTATGTATTGCTTATGTATTATTATTCAAAAAGATTTCCGACAATATATCCTTAGGAATGGTTATTGGAACAGGTTATGCCATTATTGGTTTGGTTTGGTATGCCATCCGTGCAGAAGCTTTGGAATTAGCAAACAAAAATGGAACTCGATTTACATCTATTATATATGGTGATTCTTGGATTGGAAATTTACCTGTTTTACCAGAACAAATTGGTAAAATGCTTATTCCGTTTAATCAGCAAAATTTCGCAAAATTTTCTGGCGTTTCAACAGGATTGGGAATTGGCGTAATTGCCTTATTTATTTTGATAACTGTTTTATTGAAAAAAGTTGATAAAAGAGTGGTTGCTTGGTGTGGTATTTGGTTTGCCATGTTTTTTATACCTACAATCATTTTTATTTTTGCAGATTCGGGCAGATATGATTACTTAGAGCATCGTATATATGTGCCATTTTTGGCAGTAGTAATTCTATGGAACGAATGGATTAGAGCTTATTTTGCTGGAGATGAGGCACGTGAAAGCCAGAAAAAAATGTTTGAATATGGATTAATTGGTGTTTTAATTGTCTTTTTAGGCGTTAATTTAATTTATAGTTTAAACTTTAAAAACCCTGAAAATTTTTGGAAAAAAGCAATAGAAGGAGCACCTTTATCATCTCAAGTTTATAGAGGAATGGGGAAAGTATATTACGATGCTGGAGAACTAGAAAAAGCAGAAGTAAACTTTATGAAAGGCGTTGATTTAAACCCTGCCGAAGTAAATACCATTTCAGATTTAGGAAAAATGTATGAAAATAAAGGCGGATTAGCCGGTTCGAGAGGAAACGCAGATTCAGCCAATATCAATTATAATTCAGCTAAAAGATGCTATACAAGATGCTTAAAAGTAGATTCACTCGGACCAATGAGTGCTATGTTTATGTCAGATATGGCTCGCATTTATGAGAAAAAACGACAGTTAGATTCAGCCGAAATTTGGTATCAAAAAGTAATTTTGAAAGACCCAAACAACTGGCAAGCCAAATTTGGTTTAGGAGTTTTATCGTATCAAAAAGGGAATGTGGCAGCTTGCGAACAATATTGGCTAGATGTGGCTCGTATTAATCCTGCTTACAACGACACTTATATTAATTTGGCGGTTTTGTATTATTTTACTAAAAACTACGATCAAGCCAATAATTGGTTAGATAAATTAAAAGCAAAAGGCGTAGATCCTGCAAGTTTAAATCCTGGATTAGTAAATTCGTTAGCACCCTACCGTAAAAAATCTTAAAATAAAAAAATAATATAAAATAAATTTTGCCATATTGAAACTCATAATTTTAATATGGCAATTAAACAACATTTCAACATTTTAGTTAAAAAAATGTTGAAATGTTGTTTATAAATTAAATTTATATTGCTTTTAAAGTCCATATTTATTCCTATTTTTGCAACTTGATAAAACAAAGTTTTGATTTTAAACCTATTTAGGTTATCAAACTAAAAAAAATTTTAAGACATAAATTTATTCTCAAATGAAATTTGTAATTTCCTCGACATCATTATTAAAACAATTAAATTCGGTAAGTGGCGTAATTGCTCCTAATCCTTTGGTACCCATTTTAGAAAACTTTTTATTTGAAATAGAGAAAGAAAAATTAACAATAACTGCTTCAGATTTACAAACAACCATCATAACTCAACTTTCGGTAGAAAGCAAAGAAAATGGAAGTATTTGTATTCCAGCTAAAATATTACAAGATACGCTCAAAAATTTGCCTGAACAGCCAGTTACATTTAGTATTGATGAAAATACTTATGTAATCACTATTCGTTCAAACAATGGAAATTATAAATTATCGGGAGAAAATGCTACAGATTTTCCTAAAATACCTGCTATTAAAAATGCTTCAAAGGTTGATATTTCTTCAGAAGTATTAACTAAAGCATTAGCAAATACTATTTTTGCAACAAGTACTGAAGATTTAAGACCAGCTATGACTGGGGTTTATTTTCAATTAAATGAAACTAATCTTACTTTTGTATCAACAGACGGACATCGTTTGGTAAGATACAGAAGAGTAGATGTAGCTTCTGAAAGTCCTGCCTCTATTATTGTACCTCGAAAAGCTCTTACTTTATTAAAAAATTCACTTCCAAATGAAAATTCTCCTGTTTCGATGGAGTTTAATCAATCAAATGCTTTCTTTTCTTTTAATTCTACCAAATTAATTTGTAGATTGATTGATGAACGCTATCCAGATTACGAAAACGTAATTCCTTTAGATAATCCTAATATTTTATCTATTTCAAGGTCTGACTTACTTAATTGTTTAAAACGTATATCTATTTATGCAAATAAAACAACGCATCAAGTAAGATTGAAAATGAGCGGTAGTGAGTTGCAAGTTTCTGCAGAAGATTTAGATTTTTCAAACGAAGCAAACGAAAGATTGGTTTGTGAGTTTACTGGAGAGGATATGGAAATTGGTTTTAATGCAAAATTCTTACTTGAAATGTTAAATAACCTTGATTCTGAAACTATTGCGATAAATATGTCGGTACCTAGCAAAGCTGGTTTGATTAATCCTGTTGAGGCAAATCAAAACGAGGATATTTTAATGCTTGTTATGCCTGTAATGTTGAATAATTATATTTAATATTCATAAATTTAACAAAAAAACTTACTAAATTATTATTTGGTAAGTTTTTTTTGTTAAATGGATTTCCAATTTAACTCAAAGAACAATAAAAGGTTGATTTTATAAATTAATATATATATAAATGAAGTAAATAAGCATTACATTAAACCGATAAATTACTATTACATAATTTATAATAATAGTTCATATTTTGATTCTATATTATAAAATTGAAAAATAGAATGTCATATTAAATAATTGGTTTAATATAATATCAAAAAAAATAATTTTAATGAATTCGATATCATTTTAATTCGTTTGGAATTAAAATTTGAAAAAAAATGTTAAAAAATAAAATAAAAAAATGGCAGAACAAGTAAATATTTTAATCATAGGATCGGGACCAGCAGGTTATACAGCAGCGATATATGCTGCAAGGGCAGGATTAAAACCTGTTTTATATCAAGGAATGCAACCAGGAGGTCAATTGACTACCACAAATGATGTTGAAAATTATCCCGGTTACCCTAAAGGCGTTACAGGTCCTGAAATGATGGAAGAGTTTAAAGAACAAGCGGAGCGTTTTGGAACAGAAATTCGATATGGTTTTGTGTCTTCGGTTCAGTTAAATAATGGAGGATTACATAAAGTTTGGGTTGACGAAACACACGAAATAGAAACTGAAGCCATTGTAATTTGTACGGGAGCATCCGCCAAATGGTTGGGTTTAGAGTCAGAAACAAGATTGAACGGCAGTGGCGTTTCGGCTTGCGCAGTTTGTGATGGATTTTTTTATAGAGGTTTAGATGTGGCGGTAGTTGGTGCTGGAGATACTGCAGCTGAAGAAGCTACTTACTTAGCAAAATTATGTAAAAAAGTGCATTTAATAGTAAGAAAAGATGAAATGAGAGCATCTTTAATTATGCAAAATAGAGTAAAAAATACGCCCAATATAGAAATACATTGGAACAGCGTTACAGATGATATTTTGGGTAAAACTGAAGTAGAATGTGTTAGAATTAAAAATACTATTACAAATGAATTTAAAGAAATTTCTGTGAAAGGTTTTTTTGTTGCTATCGGACATAAACCAAACACTGATATTTTTAAAGGTCAATTAACTTTGGATAATGCAGGCTACATTATTACTGAAAAAGGAACTACGAAAACAAATATTGAAGGTGTTTTTGCCGCAGGTGATGCTCAAGATAATGTTTATAGACAAGCTGTAACTTCAGCTGGAACAGGTTGTATGGCAGCCTTGGATGCTGAAAGATATTTGGCTGCAAAAGAAGTTCATGTTCTTTCTTAAAA
Organism: Cytophagales bacterium; assembly: GCA_004294265.1. Classification (GTDB taxonomy): domain Bacteria; phylum Bacteroidota; class Bacteroidia; order Cytophagales; family UBA9547; genus REAG01. The sequence goes on from REAG01000122.1 coordinate 25,542, forward strand.
AAGTAATATTATTATTTTAATAACAAATATTAGCTTTTAAAATTAAAGATTTAAAAAGCTAATATTTTTTCGTTTTTACGAAAATCATTGTAAAGAACAATTAAAATTATACTTTAAAAAGTATTTATATTTTAAATTGAGTCTAATAAATTTTACAATTAAATTTTCATAAAACCCCTTTCTTATTTCCCCAATGGGGAAAAGTTTTCAAGGAATTTGTAATTATTTATTAGACTTTATCTAAATTAAAATTAAAAATTGAGCTTATTCTATACACCTAATCCTGTTTTTTTATCTTTAGAAGAAACTAATCATGCAAAAAATGTGCTTAGATTAAAAGAATTAGATATAATTGAAACGCTGGATGGAAAAGGAAATTATTACAAATCTAAAATCATTACATTTTCTAAAATTGGTTCTGTTTTAGAAATAATTTCTCAAGAATCAAAAGAAAACGACTTAAATTATAAGTTGCATATTGCAATAGCTCCTACCAAAAATTCGGATAGATTAGAATGGTTTGTTGAAAAGGCGGTTGAAATTGGCATCTCTGAAATTACTTTTTTGCAATGTAAACATAGTGAAAGAAAGCAAATTAATATAGAAAGAATTGAAAAAGTGGTCGTTTCGGCAATGAAACAATCAAAAAAATATTATGCTCCCAAAATAAATAATTTATTTCCTTTTTCTGATTTTGTAAAAAAATCAAATCAAACTGTTTCTAAATTTATTGCTTACCTTGAGGACGATGATAGGTTTTCGTTAAAAGAAAAAATTAAGGCAAATTTAACAAACGATTATTTAATTTTAATTGGTCCTGAAGGCGATTTTTCGTCACAAGAAATTGAAACAGCAAAAAAAAATAATTATATTCCTGTTTCTTTAGGAAATTCTAGGCTTAGAACCGAAACCGCTGGTATTTATGTAACTTCAGTTGTATCGATATTGAATGGAGAAAATTGATTTTTAAATTAAATTTATTTAAAAAATTAACTTAAAAACTACGCAGCTATTTTGGCAATGAAAATTTCATAGTAGTTCCTTTTCCGATTTCGCTTTCAATTTGGAAATTTCCATTTAATTTTTGAATGTATTCACGGCATAAAAGCAAACCTAAACCAGTTCCTTTTTCTCCATGGGTGCCATCAGTGGTATAAAAACCAGCACCAAGAATTTTTTCAATGGCAGGTTTAGGAATTCCAACACCCGTATCGATGATTGAAAATTGAATCATTTTTGAGTCAATATTTTCATCTACATTAATCTTGATAGAACCATTTTCAGGCGTAAATTTAATGGCATTTTTAACTATATTTCTAATTACCATCATCACTGATTGAGCATCCGTTTTCATAGTAAGATTTGGAGAAACATTTGCAAATAATGTTATATTTTTTTCTCCTGCATAAAAACGTAAATTTTTGATTTTTTCTTCAATTAGATCATTTACGTTTATTTCTTTCAGTTGTAATTGACTGTTGCTAATTTGAGAAGCCGACCAATTTAATAAATTATTTAAAAGTTCGCTTGTATTTGAAACGCTTGTTTTTAAACTTTCAAAACATTCTTTTATGCCATTTTCATCTAATACTTTCATATCTACCAATTGCATAAGCCCAAAAATGGAGTTTAAAGGGGCTTTTAAATCATGACCAATGATAGAAAATAGTTTTGTTTTGGTAAGATTTAACTTTTCTAATTCTTCTTTTTGATCCAAAAGTTGATCTCGAGCAATTTTTAAAGCTGAATGAACATTCACTCTCGAAAGTAATTCTTTGCTATTAAAAGGTTTTGTAACATAATCAACCGCACCTACTTCAAAACCTTTAATCATGGCATCTGATTCGGTTTTGGCAGTAAGGAAAATGACTGGAATGTGTTGAATTAAATCATCGTCTTTTAGGTGCTTACAAGTTTCATAACCGTCCATTTCAGGCATCATTATGTCTAATAATATGACATCAGGATTGAATTTTTTGGCTAATTCAAGGGCTTGTTTTCCATTGGTAGCCATCGAAATTTCAAATCCATTTTTGACTAAAATGCTTCCTAAAACTTTCAAGTTTTCGGGTAAATCATCAACAGCAAGTACTCTAATTTTTTTTTTAATTTCCATTATAGGCAGTAATAATATATTAATTTAATTTAATTTAATTTGGTTTAAATTAAATTAATATAGTTTTTTTAATAATTTTGGTATCTCTATTAAATCAAAAGATTGAATTGAAAAAGATAAATCATTCACTAAAATATGTAATAATTTGTTTGATTCATATTCAGGTTGTTGTTTTATTTCTTCCAATAAAGTTATTAAATCTTCGTTGTTAAAACCACCTGCCGAAAGTTCATTATTCAAAAGTTTAGCTTTGTTTACTATGGCATCAGAAAGCACAAATTTATCATTGATTATTTGTTTAGAATCAATTTTAACACTTTCAATATTAGATATAGATATATTTGAAGGAATTATTCCTACCTCTGATTTCAAAAATTTAGCTAAACAAGAAAGTAAAGCTTGTTTGCTTACTGGTTTGGTAAGATAATCATTGAATTTTAGTTCTTTTATTCTATCTTGATCATCTTTCATAGCTTGAGCCGTGAGGGCAATAATCGGAATATGAGCGAGTTCTGGAATTCTATCAATAGTTGCTTTTGCCTCATATCCATCCATAACGGGCATTTTTATATCCATAAACACAAACTCAAAAGGCTGTGATTTAAGTTTTTCTATGGCAATTTTTCCATTTTCAGCTTCCGTAATATTTAAGCCATAAGGACGCAAAAATCCTTTGACCACTTCCCTATTCATCGCAATATCGTCCACCAAAAGAATAGAAGCATTATTGAAATGAATATCTTCATTAACGGTTTCAGTTACCATCTTTTGTTGTAAAGTTGCTACCGAAATGTTATATAAACATACCCTAAAAGTACTTCCTTTGCCCAATTCACTTTCCACTTCGAGCTTTCCCCCCATCAATTCGACCAAACGTTTTGTGATGGTTAAGCCCAATCCTGTTCCACCAAATTTTCTATTTTCTTGCCCTTCTTGCTGGGTAAATGCTTCAAATATTTTGTTAATATCTTTTTGAGGAATACCAATGCCAGTGTCTATAATTTCAAATTTAATGTCCACCAAGCTATCCATTTTCTCTTTGTAGCTGCTCACAACTCTTAAAGTTACAGAGCCTTCACTTGTAAATTTAATGGCATTACCTACTAAATTAAAAATTACTTGACGCAATCTTAACTCATCTAAAAGTAAAGATTCTGGTAAAGATTTATCAATATCTAATTTAAGTTCAAGATTTTTTTCAGCTGTTTTGACCGTAAACACACTTATTATTTCTTCAAACATTCCTTTCGGATGGGTTGGTGCTAACTGTATTTCAAATTTCCCAGACTCAATTTTTGATAAATCCAGAATATCATTTATCAATCCTAATAAGTTTTTACCACTCGAAAGTATATTTTTAATATACACTTTTTGCATCGGATCATCCACCATGTCGTTCAATAATTCAGCAAAACCAAGCACTGCATTCATAGGCGTACGAATTTCGTGGCTCATATTTGCTAAAAATTCCGATTTTACTTTTGTGGCACTTTCGGCTTGATTTTTGGCATCTAAAACCGCTTCTTGCTGCGTAATCATCTCTTCTTGGTTTTGTTTCAGTTCCTCGTTTTGAGTTCCGATTTCTTCTACCATTTCTTGCAACTGAATTTGCTTATCTTTGATACTAAAAACCATGCCATTAAATGCATTTACAAGATTTTTAACTTCAATCGGGCTTTCTACTTCGTTTGCTTTTGCCTCCAAATCACCTGCCTCAACCATGAGTGCTTTTTGAGATAAATCTAAAATGGGATTGGCGATATAATTTGCAACTTTAAAACTCAACCATATTACCAGCATAAAAATAAAAAGCAACATTACAATAATGATATTTCGCAATAAAATAACACTTTCAAAGGTTTCTTGTTCTTCAATTTCACATACCAAATTCCAATTCAAACCCTCAATTTCTAAAGGAGAGAATGAAGTTAAAACTGATTTACCAAGATAATTAGTGCTAATTTCTGTACTAGAAATTCCTTTATTTGCTTTCTCAGTTATGGGAGAATTTACATCATTAAATAAAATAGAAGAATTAGAGAATTTCATTTCATCAATAATCGATTTATCTAAGTTTTTGATCGTTTCAAGTTCATAAAAGAATTTTGTTCTATTGTCTTTTAAAGCCCTAGCATCGCTTCTCATTTTACCATCATTGCCCACCATAAAACTTTCCCCCGTCATCCCCAGTCCATCCTTAAGCCAATTTGATTGATTGGTCATTACTTCATTTAAAACATCAATCGAAACTTGCATTAACAAAATGGCTATCCTTTTATTGCCATCGTAAATTGGTTTTGCTACAAACATAGAAGGGATGCCACGAGAAGGGTAATATATTTCAAAATCTGAAATAACTGAATTTACATTATTATCTATTTTTAATGCTTTATCAAATATTTTTCCTGAAATAAAATCCTTAAAAGGAGCTTCTTTCATACTTACCGCTTCATCTGCCTCATGATTGGTATTGTAAAAACACTCTCCAGTGGCATCATCCAAAATCATGACATCGTAATATTTGAATGTTTTTGTAAATTCTTTAATCAATAAATCAGCTTTGGTGTGAGCCACATAATAAGGATGTAGGGACGAAATTAAATTACCTTTATAAGCCACAAAATGGTATTGATAAAATTTTCTTCGATCGTTTTTAGGAAATAAATTTTCTATGGGAAGTGTTTTTTGATTGCTTGAACTTATAGATTCAAAAAAATCTTTTCTATAAAATTCATTCATTTTAAATCCATAGTAATCACTATTTTTAGAGTCAATTTCGCTTTCAAAATAGGATTTTTTTAAATCATTTGCCGAATTTATAAACCAAGGACGTGTAGAAAGATAGTATAAATCAGAGCGAACTTGCTTAAAATAATTTTCAATTTGTCGTTTTTTAATTTCTCGAATGGCAGTTAATTTATTAAAAGATTCTTCTTGGATGACAATTTTGGCTCTTGTAAAAGATAAATAAGCAATAATCACGACAGGAATCATGACCAACATTAGAAAAAGTATAACTAAGCGACTTTTAAGACTTTGGAATTTAAGCATTGAATTAGAGCGTATTTTTATTACAAATATAAGTAGAAATAACTATAAATTTGAGATTTTGAAATATTAAGGATATAAGGGAATCTCTAAAAACCCCAATATTATTTTTAAAAACCCCACCCAAACTAATTTCTGCTACGAAACCGCAGAATCCAAGTTGGAGGGCTTCAACGGAATTGAGGTTTTTAGGAGTTATTATATATCTAACTTTCATTTATAAAAAAATAGAAAAGTTGAAATTAAATTATTGTTATAGTGAAACTAATAAATATTTATTATTATATTTTTATAAAACCCCTTTCTTATTTCCCAATGGGGAAAAGTTATCAAGGAATTTGTAACTATTTATTAGACTTTATAAAATAACATTTAAACGTGTAAAACAAATGAAAAACAAAGATTTCAGAAATTTCTTTTGTAAAATTAGTTATTAATATTCAGCTTTTTTATTATAATTTATTAATATTTTTAACAAATTAGTATCAAATCCAATTTCAATTATTATAAATTCTTGATATTGAATTATTTTTGATACATTTTAATCATAAAGAAACAATTTTAATGCTACTTTGTGTCAAATTACTTCCAAATAATAAAAATGTTTAAATTCCTTTAAAATAGGATATAAAGTAAACTGAAAGCATATAATTATTAATTTTAAAAACTTGTTTGTTTAAAAAAATGATGATTAAATAACACTATAAAAGTTTATTTTAAAATAAAAATAATATTTTAACATCAATGTTTCATTTTTTATTACTTTTATAATGTCAAATTGATGAAATAAATGAATTTAACTTATAATATTGAAACATATATTTATTTTATTATGTATATTTGCCTGTAAGTAAATATTACGCAAATCATTTAATTAACATGAGGTTTTTTTATACATTTATATATATACTTTTTATTTTAACATTTCCTTCATTTTCACAACAAAAGTCGCCCGATGTTGAACTTGTGAATTTGGCAAACGAAATGTTTAATTTTGGTGATAAAAAAGATGCTCTTGCCGTTTATTTGCAAGCTGTTGAATTAAATCCAGATAATATTTCAGCTAATTTAATGGCTGGAAGGTGCTATATCGAAACAATTAGCAAAGAACTTTCAGTAACATATTTAATAAAAGCCTATGAATTAGATAAAAATGTTTTACCAGATATATTATTTAAAATAGGTCAAGGTTATCAATTTGGTTCTCGTTTTGATGATGCAATCAAATATTATGAACTTTATAAACAAAACCTTACCGATGAGAAAACCGCTAAAATGTCGAGTAATGTTATGAACGAAGTAATTCGTTCGGATAGAAAAATATTTGAATGTCAAAATGGAAAAAAATATCTTGCAGCTCCAAAAAATTATATTATTGAAAATTTAAAAGACGTTATTAATTCCGAATATCCCGATTATGTTCCTTCGGTTACTGCCGATCAAAAAACGCTAATTTTTACTTCAAGACGTTCGGGCGGGGTTGGAAAAAATAAAGATACCGATAACGAGTTTTTTGAAGATATTTGGATAGCAAAGAAAAAAGACAACGGTGAATGGGGCTATCCTACCAATGTGGGTCCGCCAATAAACACCATTTCTCATGATGCAAACGTAAGTATTTCACCTGATGGTAAAAGAATTTTTATTTTTAAGCCCGAAAACGAAGGAGATTTGTTTGAATGTGAAATAAAACCAGACGGAAAATGGACTCAACCCAAAAGTTTGGGTTCAAATATAAACACTAAATACAGAGAATTATCAGTAACGATTTCTCAAGATGGGAAATCACTTTATTTTTCTAGCAATAGAGAAGGCGGCTTCGGTGGCTTGGATTTATATAGAAGTAGATTGGATGAAAATCAAAAATGGGGAACACCAGAAAATTTGGGTTCTGCCGTCAATACCGAATACGATGAGGATGCCCCATTCATAGATTCAGATGGAAAAACTTTGTATTTTTCTTCGCAAGGACACAAAGGAATTGGTGGTTATGATATTTATAAATCCGTTTGGGATCAGCCAAAAAGAAGTTGGACACTACCCGAAAATATGGGCTTTCCTCTCAATTCTCCTGATCATGATATTTATTTTGTGCTTTCAGGAGACAGGAAAACAGGATATTATGCCTCTGCAAAAGGCGATGGATTTGGGGACAAAGATATATACAAAATTTACCTTTCGCCTGATGAAAACGATATATCTAAATTGCAAAAAGATGCAATTGCAACCATTGAAAAAAAACAAATTGAAGATATTGCTTTGCCAACTTTAAGCCTTGCTAATAAGAAAAAAATTACTGCTTCCACAAAAACTGATGCTAATTCTAGGGTTGGTTCTATCGAAAAAACAATTTTAGATAAGAATTTAATGCCACAAAAAATAGCCAATACCACATCAACTTCAGAGGTTTCAGCTTCAGTTTTGAATTTACCTAATTTAGAACAGAAAAACACAAATAGAACTTCTAAAGATGCTGGAAATGAACATAATGATACTCCAAATACATCTAATACAAGTTTAAAAGACAAAACAAATAAATCACTTATAGCTCAAAATAGTATTTCTGGAACAAATTTTAATACTAAAACCAATGTTTTAAAATCTGAAAAAACTGAAACTATTTCTGCCAATTCAACCAATTTGAAAGATGCGAATACAACTGCAAAAACTGATGCAAATTCAGCAATTTCTGGCAATTCAACTAATTTGAAAAATGCGAATTCATCTGCAAAAACTGAAACAAATTCAGCAATTTCTGCCAATTCAACCAATTTAAAAGATGCGAATACAACTGCAAAAACTGATGCAAATTCAGCAATTTCTGCCAATACAACCAATTTGAAAGATGCGAATACAACTGCAAAAACTGAAACAAATTCAGCAATTTCTGCCAATTCAACCAATTTGAAAGATGCGAATACAACTGCAAAAACTGATGCAAATTCAACAATTTCTGCCAATTCAACCAATTTGAAAGATGCGAATACAACTGCAAAAACTGATGCAAATTCAGCAATTTCTGCCAATTCAACCAATTTGAAAGATGCGAATACAACTGCAAAAACTGAAACAAATTCTGCAATTTCTGCCAATTCAACCAATTTTAAAGATGCGAATTCAACTGCAAAAACTGATGCAAATTCAGCAATTTCTGCCAATTCAACCAATTTGAAAGATGCGAATTCAACTGCAAAAACTGATGCAAATTCAGCAATTTCTGCCAATTCAACCAATTTGAAAGATGCGAATACAACTGCAAAAACTGA
>REAG01000049.1 GCA_004294265.1 Cytophagales bacterium
TCCTTTGATTCACATAACCCCCTATATATTAGGGCGTTATATTAAAAGTGATTGACGGCTATGGGATTTAGGGTGGGGCTTTTAATCTAGTAATTTTAAATGCGAATTCCCTGTTAAAATATCCACTTAAAATATAATATTATAATTTTTTTATTATTTAAAAATTTTGAAAATTTAAAAAAATAGCCTTAATTTTATAAAATTAAGGCTATTTTTAATAAATTAATGATTATGTCCGCCAAGACCGTGAGCATGACCATGATCCAATTCTTCTTTTGTGGCTTCTCTAACTTCAATTATTTTTCCAGTAAAATGAAGCGTTTTATCAGCCAAAGGATGATTAAAATCTAGCTTAATGAATTTTTCAGATTCATTAATTTCCAAAATAATAGCTTTGTGATGATTATTTTGTTCGTCAGTCAAAGGAATTATTTTACCAACCGCCAAAAACTCGGAATCTAATTTTCCATCTTCAGAATAAAAATTTTCTATTGGCAAATCTACAATATCTTCTTCTTCGCGTGTTCCAAAAGCATCAGAAGGCAAAAGCGTAAAATGAAAGTCATCGCCTTTGGATAATCCGACTAGATTATCCTCAAATTTTTCGGGTAATCCACTGTTTCCATGCAAAAAAAGCATAGGATGGCTAGCATCAACCGTTTCGATATGTTGGTCGTTAGCAGTAAGTGAATAGGTTATTGATACTACTTTTTTTTCTGTTATTTTCAAAATTATTACGGTTCTATTTCCCAAAATAGAAGTTTAAATGAATAAAATAAGTTTGGGATACTTACTAGAACTTATTTACATTTGAATAACAAAAAGTAATAATTATAAATAATTTATTAAATTTTAAAATTAAAAATATGTAAATTTGATACAAAAATAGACTTTAGTTTTTAATAAATCATTTTTTTGATAAAAATTATACACTATTTTTGTACTAAATATATTTTAAAAAAAAGTGCGTTCGTTTTCAATCATTTTATTAATTGTTGTTACTATTTTTTGGGGCAAAATATCGGCTCAAAATGACTTTTCGCAACCAAAGTTACGATTTTTTAAAGATAGTTTGAAAATTGGTGAACCCATAAAATTATCATTAGTATATGAGCATAAACCTAGTTTAGAGGTTTTAATGCCCGATAGTGCCTTTGATTACAGCCCTTTTGAATTTATTTCTAAACAATATTTTCATACAAAAACTAAAAATAATTTATCAAAAGATAGTGTTATTTATAAGCTTTCTAGCTTTGAAATTAAACCAATTTTGTCGCTTGCTCTGCCTGTTTATATTTACCAAGAAGGCGATACGGCAACCGTTTTTAGTGAAGATGCTTCTATAAAATTTAAGGAAGAAATTGTGTCTTTGGCTCCAAACGACAGCTTAAGAGTTAATGCGAATTTAGTTTTATTAAATAATAAATTTAATTATCCATTTATTGGAATTAGTTTGGTAATTTTAGGAATAATAGCACTTTTTGTTTTTATATTTTTTAGAAAGAAAATTATGGCTAGATATAATTTATATTTTATAGAAAAAGATTATGAAAGTTTTATTTCCAAATATGAAAAATTAACAAAAGAATATTACGCAGCTCCTAGTGTTTCTTTGCTAGAAGAGCAACTTTCAATATGGAAAAAATATTTACAGAAACTGGAAAAAACACCTTATTCAACTCTCACAACAAAAGAAATAGCTAAATATTTGAATCAAAATCAAGTTACTTCATCGCTACAAAACTACGATAAAGCAATTTATGGCGGTTATATAAAAGAAGATTTAACAAATTCAACTCAATATTTATTTGAAATAGCAAAATTAAAATTCCAATCAAAGCAAAATGAGCTTCGAAATATTTGAAAAATTATTAAGTGAAAATACATTTAAGTGGTTTTCAAAAGAATGGTTTACTGAAGAAACGCTAAAAAGTTTTTCTTACGAAAATCCTATAATATTATATGGTATTTTTGGAGTCCCTTTTTTGTTTTTATTACGATGGCTTATCCACTTAGCTTTTAGAGATAAATTAGATTTTGCATTTCCAGAAAAAAATGTAAAAACCTCTTGGGTTACATTGCTTAGAGTTATTCCTGATATTTTTATGGGTTTATTTGTGGTTTGCTTGTTAATTGCCTTGGCAAGACCGCAAAAAACTAACGAAAAAGTTGAACAATGGACCGAAGGTATAGATATTATGCTTTTATTAGACATATCCGAAAGTATGTTAATTGAAGATTTTCTGCCTAATAGATTAGAATCTGCCAAAAAAACTGCAAAAACATTTATAAAAGGACGATTTCAAGATAGAATTGGGGTAGTAATTTTTTCTGGTGAAGCCTATTCTTTATCACCTTTAACAACTGATTATAAACTTTTACAAGCCTATATTGATGAAATAAAGTATGATTTAATCCGAAAAGGAGGTACAGCCATCGGTAGTGCTTTGGCAGTAGGAATAAACCGTTTAAGAGAAGGCGGAAGTAAATCAAAAGTAATAATATTACTTTCTGATGGCGATAATACGGCAGGAAATATAGACCCAATGACAGCCGCAGAACTTGCACACGCCTATAATATTAAAATTTATACTATTGCAGTTGGAAAAGATGGACAAGTACCTTTTGGAAAAGATCCTTTTGGAAATACTCGTTTTGTAGATAATACATTAGACGAAACCACGCTTAGAAAAATTGCTAATATAGGAGAAGGTAAATTTTACAGAGCCTCAAGCGTTTCGTCTTTAAAAAATATATTTTCAATTATTGATAAGTATGAAAAAGCTGAAATTAAAGAAAATAGATATAAAGACACCAAAGATTATTATGACATTTATTTAATTTGGGGAATTGTATTTTTTGCAATATGGATGCTTACTAAACTTACTTTTTTAACGAACGCTTTGGAGGATTAAGAATAATAAAATAAAAGTAATAAGTATGAAACTAAATATTATTAAAATACTTTTATTTTGTTTGTTTAAAACCTTAGAAGCTCAAATAATTTTTGAGGATTTTTCGGATGGAGATTTATCTACAAATCCTACTTGGAATGGAAATATTTCTGTTTTTACAACAATCGGAAATAATACATTAAGAAGTAACGCAACTGCAGCAGGAACGTATTTTTTATCCACTTCAATCAATCAAATTTCAATAAAAGGCAAAGAATGGAACATTCAAATAAGACAAAATTTAGCTTCTTCTGCAACCAATTTTAGTAGAATTTACCTAGCATCTGATAATCAAAATTTAACAGGAAGTTTAACAGGATATTACTTACAATTAGGAGAAGCTGGGACAGCAGACGTAGTCGAACTCTTCAAACAAAATGGAAATATCCGAACTTCTTTAATGCGTGGAACTACTTTAATTTCAACAGCCTTCAATTATGATATTAAAATTACAAATTCTTACACAGGAGTTTGGGAATTAAGTATGAAATCTGTAACTTCTATAAATTTTAATCCAATAGAGGCTTCCGTTTTGGATAATAACAACCTTATGTTTTCTAATATTGGTATTCTTACTACATATACAATTACCAACAGATTAAATTTTGGATTTGATAATATATCACTAATAGAATTACCAAACCTAATTCCACCTCAAATTTCAGATTTAACAACAACTGGAATAAATAGCTTACAAATTACATTTGATAAACCTTTAAAAGAAAATTCAGTAACAACGACTGGAAATTATTTGTTAAATAATAATTTATTACCAACAAATATTTTATTTGATAATCTTCAAACGATTAATTTGACATTCTCTAGTACAACATTTTTAGGAACAAACACTTTAACAATAAATGGAATTTCAGACATACAAAATAATTTAATAGATCAAAATACAGTAATAAACTTTAGTTTTATACCACCAATAATTCCTTTTTTTTCAAAATATAAAGACTTAATAATCAGTGAAATATATGCCGATATTAATCCGACAGTTGGTATTCCTGCAGTTGAATATTTAGAAATTTATAACAATACAAATTCAACAATTTTATTACAAAATTACACTTTAAGGGATGGAACAACAAACCGAATTATAAGTTATCCTGTTAGTATTTTAGGAAATAATTATGCAATTTTTACAAATGGAACTTCTAGTAAAAACTTATTAGAAAGTGTATTTCCAAACATTCATATTATTACTTTATCTGGGTTTGGATTGACAGATAATGGAGAAGCTCAGAAAATTTTAAATCCACAAGGTAATATTATTGATAGTCTTACTTATTCTGTGAATTGGCATAGCAATCCAATTAAAAAAAGTGGTGGTTGGAGCTTAGAACTTGTAAATTTTACAAATACTTGTACAGGAAATTGGCTATCTTCAATAGATTTACAAGGCGGAACGCCTGGAACACAAAACTCCGTTTTTTCAACTACTTTACTTGGTGTTGCTCCCAAAATTGACAATTATATTTTATCAACTAATGAAATAAAC
>REAG01000176.1 GCA_004294265.1 Cytophagales bacterium
AACGTTGGCTATAATGTTCCTACTGCTTTCTCAATTGTTCCATCTGCAGGTTCTTTAGTTGCTCTTGCTGATAATATGACAGTTTCGGGTGTGTTTGCAGATGAAAATGTAATTAAAGAAGTTTCTTGGAGTCTTTTAAATCCTTCTACTGCTCCTGGATTAGTTACTTTAGCACAGTTACCAGATTTAAGCAAAACAATTATTAATTATTCTGATTTTGATGGAAAAACTGGAGTTGCTACCTTAGTAGGAACAATGTTTGGTTCTACTGTTACAAGTACTTTATTAATTGAAGTACCTACAAAATCAGCGAAAGTACAAGTTATTCATAATAGCCCTGATGCACCTGCTGTTGATGTTATGGTAAATGGATTAGTTGTTGCTGGTAATGTAAGTTTCCATCAAGCATCTGGTTTCTTAGATGTAAATTTATTTGCTCCAACAACTGTACAATTGGCATTAGCTGGAACAAAAACTGTTGCTTATACTGAAGTATTTAATTTATCTCCTGATATGTCTTATAGAGTTATTGCAAGTGGTTTTGCTACTCCAGGTTCTACACCAGGTTTAGATTTATTTCCTTCAGTTGCTACAACAACAGTAACCAGCGGAAATGTTGCATTAGATATCTATCATTCATCTCCAAATGCACCCGCAGTAGGTGTTGTGGCTAGAGGTGTTGCTACTTTGGTAAGTGCATTTTCTTATGGTTTTGAAGCAGATAATGTTGTAGTTCCATCCGGTACATATATTTTGGATATTAAAGCTGGTAATGCTTCTGGTTCAACGGTTGCCTCTTTTATTGCTTCTTTAACTGGTTTTGCTAATCAAAAAGTTGCGGTTTTAGCAAGCGGCAATTACCCTACTACTTTTGGTTTAATTGCTGTTACATCAGATGGTACTGTTATTACTTTACCTGGTGCTGTTGCTCTTGTTACTTCTACTATTGGTGGTGCTACAATGGTTACAATTGCAGGAATGAGTACTTATTCTTCTCTTGGTTTCAATCCTTCTAATGCTACTACGCCTATAAATACTATGTGGTTTTCTAGCAATACAGCGGTTGCAACTATAGATGGTATGACAGGTGTTTTAACTGCACTTTCTGAAGGTACAACTGATATTACAGCTAAACATTACAATGTAGTTAGTACAATTACTAGTAACATCATTACTGTATCTGTTTCTGGTACTACTTCTATCTCTGAAGCTTCTGTTAGTTCTTCTTCTGTGGTTGTTTCTCCAAATCCTACTTCTGATGTAGTTTCTATCTCTTCGTCATCTGCGGTTGTAGGTGTGAAAGTATATAGCACAACTGGTGTATTGGTTTCTAGCTCTACTTCTTCTTCTGTATCATTATCAGGTGTAGCTTCAGGATTATATATCTTAGAAATCACTACTGCAAACGGTGTTGTTAGAAAAACAGTTGTAAAAAACTAATTTGAAAGTTTTAAATTAAATTTCAATAAAAAAAAGACCCACTATTTTAGTGGGTCTTTTTTTTGTGTTTATATTAAAATTTACTTTTTTTGGTTCTTATTTTTTACTCAATTTATGAAATATTATATATTTTTTGACCTCTATTTTCCTTCTTCATTAGAGAGTGTTTACAATTAGGTTATATTGAGTCCACTAAATATTTACAATTAAATTTTTAGAAAACCCCTTTCTTATTTCCTCAAGGGGAAAAGTTAAAAAGGAATTGTAATTATTTATTGGACTTTATGTATTAAAAAACTTTTAAATTACGTGGATTGGGTTTTAAATAATTTAGTATTTATAAATGCTATTAAAAAAATAAAAAAGCCCATGTAACTACAAAACACTCAAAAAACGGAGTTTTTTGAGTTCCCTTCCCCTTGGATTCTGCGGTTTCGTAGCAGAAATTGGTTAGGGATGGGGTTTTGAAAGAAATATTTGTGTTTTAAATTTAAAATTTAGCTACGTGGGCTTTTCTATAAAAAAATATTAATTTTTAATACCATTTATAATATTTCAGAAAATCAAGACTTTAAAATAATGTATATTTGTAAAAATTTTTGATTTTGAAAACAAAAACACTCAAGAAAAACAAAGTAAACGTAATTACTTTGGGATGTTCTAAAAATTTGGTTGATAGTGAAGTTTTAATTACGCAATTAAAAGGAAATGGCATTTCGGTTTCGCACGAATCGGAAAGCAATGATT
Source organism: Cytophagales bacterium (assembly GCA_004294265.1). Taxonomy (GTDB): domain Bacteria; phylum Bacteroidota; class Bacteroidia; order Cytophagales; family UBA9547; genus REAG01. The sequence continues at coordinate 2,188 of REAG01000176.1, forward strand.
CTAACATTGTGATTATAAATACTTGTGGCTTTATAGATAATGCCAAACAAGAATCAATAGATATGATTTTGCAATATGCAGAAGCCAAAAAAAATGGATTAATAGATAAAGTATTTGTAACGGGTTGCTTATCAGAGCGTTACAAAGATGATTTATCAAAAGAAATAACCAATATAGATGCTTGGTTTGGCACAAGAGAATTACCTGCTATGCTCAAAAAATTTAAAGCCGATTATAAACACGAGCTAGTAGGGGAGCGATTAATCACTACGCCCTCACATTATGCTTATTTTAAAATTGCTGAAGGTTGCGACAGACCTTGTTCATTTTGTGCCATTCCATTGATGAGAGGTAAACATGTTTCAAAATCCATAGACGACTTGGTTTTAGAAGCCAAAGGTTTGGCTGCCAAAGGAACAAAAGAACTAATTTTGATAGCCCAAGATTTAACTTATTATGGCTTAGATATTTATAAAAAAAGAAATCTCTCCGATTTGTTAAGGCATCTTTCAGATATAAATGGGATTGAATGGATTCGTTTGCAATATGCCTATCCATCAGGTTTTCCGATAGACATTTTAGATGTAATGAATGAAAGAAGTAATATTTGCAAATATTTGGATATGCCATTACAACACATTACTGATAATATGTTGCAAGTGATGCGTAGAGGAATAAATAAACAAAAAACCATTGATTTAGTCAGTCAAATTCGTAATAAAGTTCCAAATATCGCCCTTAGAACCACTTTAATTACGGGTCATCCTGGTGAAACCGAAGCCGATTTTGAAGAAATGTACAGTTTTGTAGAGCAAACCAAATTTGAAAGATTGGGCTGCTTTACCTATTCACATGAAGAAAAAACCCATGCGGGCGACACCATGAAAGATACCATTTCGGACAAAACAAAGAAAAAACGAGCCGAAGAAATTATGGCTTTGCAAGAAAAAATTTCTGATTCTATCAACGAAACTAAAGTAGGTAAGGATTTTAAAGTACTTATAGATAGAAAAGAAGGTGATTATTTTATTGGTCGAACCGAGTTTGACTCACCCGAAGTTGATAATGAAGTTTTAATTCCGGCTTCCGATAATTATTTAAGGCTGGGAGATTTTGTAGAAGCAACCATCACTGAAAGTACTGCATTTGATTTGTATGGTAAAGTAAAATAAATATTTTTTATAGGTTTATGATAAAGGTTTAAAAATCATAGTATATTTTATGGCTTTAAATTTTGATAATTAAAACAATAATTGATAAATTGTAATTTAATATATGATTGATGAAATGATTTATGGAAGCTATCGTATTTTTTATAATACCTTTAGTTATTTTTATATTTTTCAAAATTCTTATTTGGACAGATGTTGATACTATCGAAGTTGATAAATTAAAATTTAAGCCAGGAATTGGTTATTACAATAATGGTGATATAGAAAATTGCATAAATTATTTTGATGCTATTATTATTCAAAACCCTAAATCTTGTGTGGCATTTTATTACAGAGGATTGGCACATAAGCAATTAAATAATGTGCATAGTGCCTTATTTAATTTTGAAAAAGCTAGTCATTTGAGTCAAGAATTACCTGATATTTATTACCAAATTGCTTTGCTATATTATGAAATAGAAGAATATGAAAAAGCATTGATCAAACTGAATTTCCTTTCTCGGCTTTACCGCAACAGCCATGTAGAGATTTATGAACTTCGCTCAAAAGTGCATACTAAACTCAATAATCCAATTTTAGCTATTGTAGATAAACAAAAAGTTGAGAATATTTTGAAAATAATTTAAAATATGATTCAAGATTTTTTCAACTTTCAACTATAAATTTAAAAACAATTAACAATTAACAATTAACTAAGCTCTTCCCATTTGCCTTAAATGCAAAATATGAGAAACCAATGCAAGACGCATTTTAGGATATTCGTTATAAGTTACGTTATATTCTTTGCAAACTTGTTTCACAATTTGGCTGATGGCAGGATAGTGAATGTGAGAAATATAAGGGAATAGATGGTGTTCGATTTGAAAATTTAATCCGCCCGTGAACCATGATATAAGTTTATTTCTAGTTGCGAAATTTGAAGTTGTTTTGAGTTGATGAATTGCCCATTCATCCTCAACTCGACCCGTTTTGATATTTAAAGATGGAAAATGAGTGGATTGAACGGTGTGTGCTAATTGAAAAACCAAACTCAACACAATACCTGCAAATAATCCATAAGTTAAAAACCCAATCGACCAAGCCAATAAACCGCAACTATAAATAGGTATGATTATAAATAAAATTAAATGTAAAATTTTAAAAGTCCAAAAACTTAAATGCTCAAGTCTAGATATGTTTGAAATCTTAATATCACCTACTTTTCTTGAAAAATATTTGTTGTAATCACTAAAAAATACCCAAAAAAAGTAAAAAAGTGAGTATGCCATCCAAAAGTATAAATGCTGAAAACGATGAATTCCGTATCTTTTTTGAGTGTTGCAAAGTCTTAAAAACGGTTTTAAATCAATATCATCATCCATTCCTTCAATGTTTGTGTAGGTATGATGCACAATATTATGTTTTGTTTTCCATAAAAATACATTTGCTCCAAGCACATTCAGAGAAATTCCTGCCAAGTCGTTAAATATTTTTTTTTTACTAAAACTCCCGTGAGCACCATCGTGCATAATATTAAATCCAATGGCGGAAGTTAAAGCTCCCAAAATCATACATTCCATTAAACTAATTAAAGCATAATTAGAAGTAAAAAAAATTACGTGTGTATAAAATATTACAAAACTAAAAATCAAAACTATCGCTTTCACATAAAGCTTAATATTTCCCGTTGGTTTTGATTGAATAGAAACGAAATAATCCGTGGTTCTTTTTCTTAATTCAGCACTAATTGATATTGACGACATCTAAAATTAAGATATTTAGTTTGTTGTTAGTTGGATTTGCAAATTTACATCACAGATTCCGTTAATGCAAATTTGATTTTTCGGTTATATCATAATTTTTCAACGAATAAAAAGGATTAAATGTTATGTTGTCTATTCAAATGAATTAATTTGCTTATTTGTTTTATAATTTTCAAAAAAGTTAAAATGATTGCTCAAATAGATTTATCAGCGTAAATTAATTCAATTTTATTTGCATAATTTTGCATAATTATTTTTCGTTTTAATTTTAAAGTTGGCGTCAATTCGCCTCTGATTATCGACCATTCGCTTGATAAAAGAGCAATTTTTTTTATTCTTTCATATTGAGCAAAATTTGGGTTTAATTTTTCTATTTCTTCCTCCATTTTTTTGATTATAAGGTAGTTTTCAATCATTTCTAAAGGATTTGTAAAAGTTATATTTTTAATTAAACACCAATCTTTGAGTGTTGCAAACGAAGGAACAACAAGGGCGGCTGGAAAATTTCGTGCATCACCAATAACCATAATTTGTTCTATAAATTTACTTTCTTTGAATTTATTTTCCATGTTTCCAGGGGCAATGTATTTACCGCCCGAAGTTTTAAACATTTCCTTTTTTCGGTCTGTAATTTTAAGAAATTTATCATCTACCATAGTTCCAATATCGCCAGTTTTGAACCATCCATCGGCATCAATCGCATCGGCAGTTAGGTCAGGACGTTTATAATATCCTTTCATAATGTGCGGACCTCGGGTTAGAATTTCTCCATCGGCAGCAATTTTGACTTCCACACCAGGAAAAATGGGTCCTACCGTTCCTATTTTTCTGTTTTTTTCTTCGTACCTATTAACTGCAATCACAGGCGAAGTTTCCGTAAGTCCGTAGCCTTCCATAATTACAACTTGGGCTGCCGAAAATATACGTGCCAATCGTGGTTGCAGAGCAGCTCCACCCGAAACGATAACTTTAATTTGTCCGCCTAAGGCTTCTCGCCACTTATTAAAAATGATTTTATTGGCTATTTTTAATTGAAAATCATACCAAAATCCTTGTTTTGTGTTTATTTCATAACGCATTCCTAATTCTACAGCCCAGAAAAATAGTTTTCGTTTTATTCCTGTTAAATCGTGTCCTTTCGCTATGATTTTATCATATACTTTTTCGAGCAAGCGAGGCACCGTTACAAAAACATTCGGATGAACTTCTTTTAAATTATCGGCAATGGTTTCTAAATTTTCGGCATAATAAATAGAAATTCCTGTAGATTGATAGACATAACTTAACATGCGCTCATACACATGGCACAAAGGGAGAAAACTGAAAGCCCGCCCACCCGCAGAAATTGGAATGATAGTTGAGGCAGCTTCGCACTGACTTACCAAATTGGCATGGCTCAACATTACGCCTTTTGGAACTCCTGTGGTGCCAGAAGTGTACATGATTGTGAGCGTATCGGATGCTAAAATAGTACTTTTTATACTTTCAAGCTCCGAAATCGAGCGTTTACTTTCATGTAACTCTTTCCAAAATGAACATTCTTTGGTTTTTTCAAAAGAATAAATATGTTGAATACTTTGAGCAAATTTTGCAGCTTGAATTGCCTTTTCATACAAATCTTGGTTCGCAACAAACACGATTTTAACGGCTGCATCGTTGAAAATAAATTTAAAATCTTCTATCGTTACAGTAGGATAGATTGGCACACTTATGGCTCCAATTTGCTGAATAGCCATTTCAACAAAATTCCATTCAGGGCGGTTGGGCGAAATAATACAAATAGTATCATCTTTTTTAATACCCAAATCGAGCAATCCTAAGCTGGTTTTATTAACTATATTAATGTATTCTTTTGTTGAAAATGAAGTCCATTTTCCGTTTACTTTATTTGCTAAAGCATCCGAAAGCGGATTTGAAGCTAATTGCAATTCTAAAATATCGAATATACGGTTGATTTTCATTTTCTTGATTTTATATATTTGTATTATACAATATTTTATAAAAATAGTTATGCTTTTTGAGTAAATTTATGAGAGAGAATTAATTTTTAATTTGGGAAATTAAAAATTAATTATTGATTTTGATTTTATATAATCGATAAAATAATAATTTCATTTAATTTATAGAAAAGCCCATATTATGTATTTTAACCTTATATAATTAATACATTAGTAATATTTCATAAAATTAAGACGTCATCATTCTTTTGGATTCTGTGGTTTCGTAGCAGAAATTGGGTTAGGGGTGGGGCATTTTTTTGAAATATTTATATGTGACATTATATTAATTATATTGAGTCCACTAAATATTTACAATTAAATTTTTATAAAACCCCTTTTCTTATTTCCCCAATGGGGAAATAAGAAAAGGAATTATTTATTGGATATTATATTATTTTAATTAAAATATTACTAATAAATCGTTTGGATTACTAAAAAAATGCATTTACGGGTTGAATGATGTAACTAAAAAGTTTTAAATGTGGAATTTCTTAACTCTATTTTTACAATACTTTTAAACATCTAATAACTTAAACTCACTTGTGCTATGAAAAATAATGTCAGGATAATTTTCTTGCACTTGTTTGAGAGTATAAGGACTTTCAGCCAAAAAAACAGGATTTTTATCTTTATCAATCGCTATATTGGTATATTTTCTGCGTTTAAATTCGTCTAATTTTTTATCATCATCGCTCGTTACCCAATAGGCTTTGAAAATTTGCATGGGTCTAAAACTACATTTTGCTCCATATTCGCCCATTAATCTGTATTGAATTACGTCAAATTGGAGTTCTCCAACAGTGCCTACAATTTTTCGATTCCCAATTTCAAATGTAAATAATTGAGCCACACCTTCATCCGTAAGTTGCTCAATTCCTTTTTCCAATTGCTTGGATTTCATCGGGTCATTATTAACCAATTCTTTAAAAATTTCGGGCGAAAAACTTGGTATTCCTTTGAATAAAAAATCTTCACCTTCAGTAAGTGTATCGCCAATTTTAAAATTTCCGGTATCGTATAAACCCACCACATCACCAGGAAAAGCATCTTCAATAATTTCTTTTTCTTGTCCCATAAAAGTTACAGGAGCGGCAAAACGCATATTTTTATCTAATCGTACATGATGAAAAAACTTATTGCGTTCAAATTTTCCAGAACAAATTCTCAAAAAAGCAATTCTATCACGGTGTTTTGGGTCAAGATTGGCATGAATTTTAAATACAAAACCGCTAAATTTAGGGTCTTGAGGCAAAATATCGCGAGTAGTTGAAGGTCGTCCGAGTGGGTTTGGTGCAATCTGAATAAAAGTTTCTAACAATTCTTTAACACCAAAATTATTTACACCCGAACCGAAAAAAACGGGAGCTAATTTCGCATCCAAATACGCCTGTTTATTAAACGGTTCATAAACGCCTTGTATTAATTCTATGTCTTCACGCAACTTATCGGCATCTCTTTTAGAAATATAATTTTCAATAGTTGGGTCGTTTAAGTCGTTGATAGTGATGCTATTGTCTTGCGTAGCTTTTTTATTAGGCTCAAAAAGTAAAAGCCCGTTATCAAATAAATTGTAAACGCCCTTAAATGAAGTTCCCATGTTAATTGGCCAACTCAAAGGCTGCACTTTGATATTCAATTTAGTTTCCAATTCTTCCAATAAATCGTAAGGATCTTTACCATCACGGTCCATTTTATTGATAAAAACAATTACTGGCGTATCTCTCATCCGGCATACTTCCATTAATTTTTCGGTCTGTTCTTCCACACCTTTTACGCAATCAATTACCAAAACCACACTATCAACTGCGGTTAAGGTTCGGTAAGTATCTTCCGCAAAATCTTTGTGACCTGGCGTATCTAAAAGATTGATAGAGAAGCCTTTATATTGAAAATTCATGACAGAAGTTGCCACCGAAATACCCCTTTGCTTTTCTATTTCCATAAAATCGGAAGTAGTTGCTTTCTTTATTTTATTTGATTTTACAGCACCTGCCGTTTGAATAGCACCACCAAAAAGTAAGAATTTCTCAGTTAATGTAGTTTTTCCTGCATCAGGATGGGCAATGATAGCAAATGTTTTGCGTTTAGCAATTTCGGAAGTAAAAGACATGAAAAATTATAATTTTTGCAAATATCCAAAAATAGCTTTAATAATTATGATTAAAATTTAAAAAAGAAATATAATGAGTATTTTATGGGTATTATTAATTTATAATATTACTAAAACTATTTATTGATTTAAAATAATTATATTTGAAAAAATAATAATTATAAAAAAAAAAGTGGCTTTGGGTTTTAATATTATAAATGACTTTTATGTAAAATGTGGATTTGAAATAAAGAACTTTAGGAAAAGTAATGAAAGTTTAGAATATGAAGCTTGTAGTTTTGAAATAAAAAGTAAGAATATTGAGTATCGTTGTTCAAAAATAACACCTACAAAAATAGGACAATTTGTAACGATTTGGAAAAGAAACGAACTAGGAATTACAGAACCTTTTAGTGATTTGGATAATATTGATTTTGTAATTATTACTTCCCAAAATGAGTATGATATAGGTCAGTTTATATTTCCGAAAGAAATTTTAATTGAAAAAGGTGTTTTTTCTACAAATAAAAAAGGTGGAAAACGTGGTTTCCGAATTTATCCGCTTTGGGATTTAACAAATAACAAACAAGCCTTAAAAACACAAAATTGGCAAATTCCTTATTTTGTAATAATAAATCTAGATAATCAAAGAAGTTTTGAAAGAGTAAAAAACCTTTTAAATTTTAATTGAAACAAATCTTAATTAACTTTTACTTTTACATTTAAAAATATAGTTTAGTATATATATTGAGTCCTTTAAATATTTACAATTAAATTTTTAGAAAACCCCTTTCTTATTTCCCCAATGGGGAAAAGTTAAAAAGGAATTTGTAATTATTTATTGGAATTTATATAATAAATAATTCTTACTTCAAAGGACTATCTTTTTCTTTTGCAAAATGTTTGAAAACCATTTTATCCATAAAGGATGGGAATAATTTATTTAAAAATACGGTCATTTTGCCTTGGAAAGTCATTACTAAATCTCTTTTTCGATTTAATACGCCTTTATAAATAATTTCAGCAACGGTTTCGGCACTCATTATTTTTCCTTCTTCTAAAGGTGATTCGCCTTGCGAACTCCCATCTGCAATTAGGGCATTATTACGAATGTTGGATGACGTAAAGCTAGGACAAGCCACTAAAACATGAACATCTTTTTTTAAAACTTCTGTACGCAGACTTTCCAAAAAGCCGTGCATAGCAAATTTTGAAGCCGAATAACCAGTTCGAGCGGGCAATCCACGATAGCCAGCGATGGAAGAAATTCCTACAATACTTCCTTTGGATTTTAAAAGCCAAGGTAAAGCAAATTTGCATGCATAAACAGTTCCCCAAAAATTGGTGTCCATCAATTTTTTGAGTACTTCAACATCAACTTCATTAAACATCGCTCGCATCGAAATACCGGCATTGCAAATCAAGACATCAATTTGTCCAAATTCTTTGATAGCTCGATTGATAAGTAAACTGCTATCTATTTCACTTGCCACATCGCCAACAAAAGAAATGGCAGTAATATTTTTTTCTTTTAATTGCTTTTCGGCAAGCATTAAATTTTCCATATTTCTGCCCGAAATTACAATTTTGGCTCCTTCGGAGCCAAATTTAAAAGCCAATGCTAAGCCAATTCCTGAAGAAGCTCCTGTTATAATTACAACTTTATCTTTCAAAATAATTTTACTTTTTTATACTTACATTAAGTTCAAAATCTTCCATTTCAAAAACCGAATTATTTGCTAAATTCTTATTAAATTCAAATGAAATCGCTTGCGTTTCGGTGCAGATATAGGCTTTAAAATCATTCAATGCTGCATCTATAAATGTATCTTTAGGCATTATTTCTATATTTATTTTGTCTGTAACATCAAATCCGCTGTCTTTTCTGAAATTTTGAACTCTGTTTACAAAATCACGGGCAATGCCTTCTTTTAGTAAATCATCCGAAATATTAATATCTAATGCCACTGTTAAATCACCCTCAAACGCTACTTTCCAGCCTGGAATATCCTCGGTTGTAATTAATAAATCGTCTTTAGAAATTGAAATTTTGTTTTCAAGAACTGTAAATTCCCAAACATTTCCTTTTTCAATATGGATAATTTCATCCTGTGTTAAAGTTGCTATTTTTGCTCCTATATCTTTCAAAAACTTACCATACGTTTTGCCTAAAGTATTAAAATTAGGTTTTACTTTTTTGGTTACAATGCCTGTGGTATTTTCTATAAATTCAATATTTTTGATATTTACTTCTGATTTTATTAAATCTTGAATGGCAATGATTTGATTTTTTATAGCTTGATTTTCGATAGGAATCAATATTTTTTGCAAAGGCAAACGCACACGCAAACTATTATTTTTTCGGATTGAGTGAACCAAAGTTGTTATACGCTGTGCCAAAGCCATTTTTTGTTCCAAATCTTGATTTATAAATGCCAAGTTTGGTTTTGGAAAATCAGCTAAATGCACAGAAATTTGGACTTCAACCCCTTGTGAAATCCCTCTCTGTTCCGCCCCAAAAGGGAGGGTAGCTGTCGCATTCAAGTCTTTTTCTGAAGTTTTTGGTTGTAAATTTCTATATAATTCTTCACAATAAAAAGGAGCAATCGGTGCAGCTAATTTTACCACATTTTCCAAGCAAGTGTGTAAAGTGGTGTAAGCTGCTCGTTTATCATCATTTAATTTTGCCAACCAAAAGCGTTTTCGGTTTAATCGAACGTACCAATTACTTAAATCATCGCACACAAAATCGGTCAATGCTCTAGCGGCTTGCGTAGGTTCATATTTTTCAAAAGCCTCTGAAACGGTAATAATTAATGAATTAAGTTTTGAAATTATCCATTTATCAGCTTCTGTAAGACTTTCCTTATGTACTTCTCCAAAGGCAAGAGGAGAAAAACTGTCTAAATTGGCATAAAGTGCAAAGAAATTATAGGTATTATGCAAAGTTCCGAAAAATTTTCGTTGCGTTTCGCCCACTCCTTCCAAGTCAAATTTAAGGTTATCCCACGGATTTGCGTTTGCAATCATGTACCAACGAGTAGCATCGGGTCCAAATCGTTCCATGGTTGAAAAAGGATCTATCACATTTCCTTTTCGTTTGGACATTTTTTCACCATTTTTATCTAAAACCAATCCTGTAGAAACCACATTTTTATAAGCAATTCCTCCAAATTTTTCTGGTTCAATATGGTGTAACATTACTGCAATGGCGTGCAAAGTAAAAAACCATCCACGTGTTTGGTCCACGCCCTCAGAAATAAAATCGGCTGGATAGGCATGATTTAAGTTTATTCTGCTTTCTGAAATTCCTTTGATATCTGAATTTCCCCCTTCGGGGGTATGGGGGCTTTTTAATCCCCATTGAGCGTAAGGCATGGCACCTGAATCGAACCAAACATCTATCAAATCAGTTTGGCGAATCATTTTTTGTCCTCTACTATCAACCAAGAAAATTTGATCTACATAAGGGCGATGAAGGTCTAAAGTTTTGTTTAGATTTACCTCACCCCCTGCCCCTCTCCTACTGAGAGGGGTGCCTTCGGGTTCATCTTTTATGTAAGAAATTGCAGATTTTATTTTTTCAATAACTGAATTTTTATCTTCTAAAACTCTATCATTTGTAAATCTTAATTCAGAATAACCAAGTTCGTTTAAAACTGAAGTTCTATACTCATCATAAAGTTTTTGGTCTTTTTCTAAATGAATTTCTCCATCAATTTCAATAACCAACTTTTTATCAATACAAACAAAATCTACAATAAAATCACTAATTGCATGTTGTCTTCTAAATTTCACATCCAATTTTTGATTTCTCAATTCTTGCCAAATTAAATCTTCAGCTTCGGTAGAATTCTTTCTATTATTTCTTGCAAATTCCTTTAAATATTTCCATTTCTCCTCAGAAGTTGTAGCAAAATTAGGGATTAACGTTCCTCTCTCAGTAGGAGAGGGGTTAGGGGTGAGGTTATTATTTGCAAAAATAGTAGATACAGGAGAGGGGTGAGGGGTGAGGTTTTTATTTTCATTCATAAAAGGATCAAAAGTTACTAAACCTGCTTTTTTTGATTTTTGAATTTCAAGTTTTAACTCATCAATACTTCCCACACATTTCATTTCCAAACCATCCTCACTAACCCAAATTGGCATAGGCGTTCCCCAATATCTAGAGCGAGAAAGGTTCCAATCCACCAAATTTTCTAGCCAATTTCCAAACCTGCCGGTGCCAGTACTTTCGGGTTTCCAATTAATGGTTTTATTCATCGCCACCATTTTATCTTTCACGGCAGTGGTTTTTATAAACCAACTTTCCATCGGATAGTACAAAATGGGTTTGTCGGTTCGCCAACAATGCGGATAGCTATGTTCGTACTTTTCTACTTTAAAAGCTTTATTTTCAGTTTTTAATTTAATAGAAATCAATACGTCAACTGATTTATAAGTAGGATCAGACTCATCTTTGCCATCATAATTTTTGACATACATACCCGCAAATTCGCCCATTTCTGCCACAAATTTACCTTTTTTATCCACCAAAGGAGCTGGTTTTCCGTTTTCATCCAAAACAGTTATGCTTGGAATATTTGCCAATTTTGCCACTCTAGCATCATCCGCACCAAAAGTGGGAGCAATATGAACAACACCAGTTCCGTCTTCGGTACTTACAAAATCACCAGCAATAATTCGGAAAGCAAGGCTCAAAGCCCCACCCCCAGCCCCTCCCCAAGGGGAGGGGAGCAAATCCATGTCTAACCGAGGCGGACAAAGCGGTTCATATTCAATATCTAACAAATCAATGCCTTTATACTCTTCCATTAATTGATATGGAATTATTTTATCGCCAGCATTATAGCTTTCAAGCGTTATTTCGGCAGATTTTGGATGGAAATATTTACTCAATAAATCTTTTGCCAAAACAATTACAACTGGTTTGAAAGTATATGGATTGTAAGTTTTTACTTTTATATACGTAATTTTTTCACCCACAGCAAGAGCCGCATTTGAGGATAATGTCCAAGGCGTTGTGGTCCAAGCCAATACATACACATTCGACCAATCAATATTTTTAACAGACTCCGTTACTTCAGGATCGTTGATGGATTTCATCAACTCACGATGCGAAAGTGGTTTGGCAGAATTTTCTAAATTAGTAAATAATTTTTCGGATTTTGAATTGCGAATAACTTTAAATTGAGCCACAATAGAAGTGTCTTTTACATCTTTGTAGCATCCTGGCTGGTTTAATTCGTGCGAACTCAAACCCGTTCCCGCAGCTGGCGAATAAGGTTGAATTGTAAATCCTTTGTAAAGCAAGCCATTATCAAAAAACTTTTTTAGAATATACCAACATGATTCTATGTAGTTATTTTCAAAAGTGATATAAGGATTTTCTAAATCGACCCAATAGCCCATTTTTTGGGTAAGGTCGTCCCATTCTGCTTTGTATCGCATCACGGTTTCTCGGCACTTTTGGTTATATTCTTCTATGGATATTTTCTTACCAATATCATCTTTCGTAATTCCCAATTCTTTTTCAACTTGAAGCTCCACAGGCAGCCCGTGCGTATCCCAACCGCCTTTTCGCTTGACCTGAAAGCCTTGCATGGTTTTATATCTGCAAAAAATATCTTTGATAGTGCGAGCCATTACATGATGAATGCCGGGAGTGCCGTTTGCACTAGGTGGACCTTCGTAAAAAGTAAAGCTTGGTTTGCCCTTTCGAGTAGAAACCGATTGTTCAAAAACATGATTTTCTTTCCAAAATTTGAGTATTCGCTCCGCTATTTCTGGATAATTTTGAGATTTGTATTCTGGATATTTCACTGTGATATTTAATTTTTAAAATAATAGGCAACGAAAACGCAACCGTAAATCCAACTTGAGTACAAAAAAGTATATAAAAAACTTTTAGATAACGACTTAATTAGATTTCTTTTGCAATTAGCATTTTTTCTGACTACAAATTTAGTGGCCCGATAAAATATCCAATACATTGCGGCAGTTAAAATGATTATTCCACCCCAAAGTATCGTTTCAAAGAAAAAAAGAAGAAATATTAATAAAATAGTTGCACCTATCCAAGCTAGTCCAGCAACTAAAGCCGTTTCAAAATCTTCAAAAACATCTGGAAAATCTATATTGTCAATAGTTGGAGATACATTACCCGAATTAATTAATTGAAAGTCTTTCTTTAAATCTCCCATCGTTTCCTTAATCTTAATACCAAAAAACAAACATATAGATAAAAAGATAAAAAAAAAGAATGATAAAAGCGAAATTGTAATAAAGGAGTTCGAATAAATGCTTCTTTTTATATCCAATCCAGTAGCAAAAACTGTTAGAGAAACCACAAAAATTGTTATCAAAAATAAAATAAATAATGATTTAGAGGAAAAAAAAATAGTTTTATGGTTTTCGGTTTTAAGGTTCATTAATTAATATTTTTCTGGATAATTTTGAGATTTGTATTCTGGATATTTTACTGTGATATAAATAGGTGTTTGTCGTTTTTAAGTTTTTAAATTTATATATTTTTAATAATTGTTACAAAAGCTGAGGATGTTTTTAGTTAAATCAAAGACAAAAAAGCGTTTTTTAAGTTTCAAATTGTAAATTTATAATATTTATCAATATTTTATAGATTATTTTACAACAAATATAATGTTTGTAAATACCGCATCTATATAATAAATATAATACGCATGATTATGAAAATTTTAATTAATTCTGCTTTAATTACGAGTGTAAAAACAAAATAAGCGGATGCAATATACACTTTTAAATCTGGTAGCTGCAATTTCGGCACTCCAGTATTTAGAGTGAAATATTAATTTTGAAAAAAAAGTTAATGGAGAATTTAGAAACACTTTTGACAAGGCTATTAAATTTTGGTAAAGGCT
>REAG01000050.1 GCA_004294265.1 Cytophagales bacterium
TTTATACCATTTCTAGAAAAAGCTACATAAGGAATATTTTGATTATTAAAATCTAAACTTTGATAGGTTGCAGCATTTTGGAGAGGTGTTCCTGTAACTGTTCCAAAACCAGCCACCCCTACTAAGCCCCAGTTTGAGCCGCTCAAAGACATGACAGTAGTTCTGTTTCCGTTTGCTGCATCTTGGTAAGCAATATAAGGAATGCCAACAGAATTGAAAGCCAAACTTTGAAAAGCATTGTCGCCAGCACTAAAATTTGGGTTTCCTGCACTATTCCAACTTGTACCATTGAAAGATACTACGTTTAATTTAGTGGTAGAATTGTCTGTATAACTTACAAAAGGCACACCAGACGGACTGAATACCAATGTAAAACGGCTTAATGCAGGTATAGTTCCTGTAATTGTGCCAACATCTTGCCAATTACTACCACTAAAAGATTGTATTACTATATTATTTAAAGTATTATTAAAGGCAATATAAGGTACATTTGTAGGACTTAATGCTAATACCGTTCCATAACCCAAAATTGTGCTTCCTAAAGCCGACCAACCTATCCCATTAAAACTTAAAACTTGGCTATTACCAACATTTTCATTTACATAAGAAACAATAGGATTATTACTTTCACTATTGATTACTAATTTTTGTTCGATAACTCCAGAAGCTCCAAAACCAGTTGCACCACCCACAGCCACCCAAGCTGCACCATTAAACTTTTTTACAATGGTTTTACTTGAATTATCCGCACTTTGATAAGCAATATAAGGAACACCATATTTGCTGAAAACTAAATTTTGGTAAAAGGCAGTATTGAGACTTATGGTTGCTTCTGGACCTACATCTCTCCATCCAATAGTTTGAGCATTGCATACATTTGAAAGTAAAACACCAATGCCAAGTGCTAATTTTGTAATTGTTTTGAACATAATTTTAAATTGTTAATTGTTAATTGTTAATTGTTAATTGTTAGTTGTTAATGGTTAATGGTTAATGGTTAATGGTTAGTTGTTAGTTTTGATAATTTTATAATTATCGTTTATTATGCTATTTTTAGCATTTATTATGCTATTTTTTTCTTAGTTTTTGTTATAATTATTATCTGAACTATGATTTTTGGGATTAGAATGATTGATGTTATTATTAATCATACAAATCATTTTAATCATTTTTAATCATAGTTCAGATGTTTTTTTAACCGTAGGTTAAAATCCACGGTTATTGAATTTGATAGTTCTAAATCACTTAAATTGCGTTAGCAAAATTTATAATTTATAATTTATAATTTATAATTTATAATTTATAATTTATAATTTATAATTTATAATTTATAACTAATAACTATTACTCCACCGCCAATTTCACAAACTTAACGCCACTTTCAGTTTCAACTTGCGCAATAAATATGCCTTTGGCTGAAATTGTAAATGTAGTTTCTGAAGTTGATAAAATTACTTTTCCTAACATATCATAAACGGTTACAGATTTGCCACCTTTAACTGTAAATGTGCCAGTTGATGGGTTTGGATAAATGGTTAATGGTAAATTGTTAATGGTTAATGTAGAATTAACATATAGTGTAACATCAACAATCGCAACAACTGCATTTGAACTCGCTACTTGATTTGGGTTTTGAACCAAAATAATATTACCTGTTGTACTTAATGTTCCTGCTGGAATGGTTGCTATAATGGTTGTGCCATTTGAAACTGAAAAGCCAAATAAGGCAACACCATTAACAGTAACGGTAGCCATATTGCTAAATCCTGTACCTGAAATTGTGATGCTTGTTGCTGAATTTAAAGCTTCATTAGCAGAAACGCCTGTGATGGTGGCATTTGATAAAGTTAAACCAACTATTGTTGCACCATCGCTCACTACCGAACCGCAAGTTCCTGATACAGTAACAGTATAAGTACCTGGTCCTTTGCTTGAAATTGCTGAAACCGTTTCGTTGCTGCTCCATTTGTAAGTCAAATCTGCACCAGTAGCTGAAACACTCAAATTTGCTGTTGCATTGGGTTGGATAATTTGTGAAAGTGGTTGGGTTGTAATTTGTGTACCTGCAAGTGTTGTTAATATAAAATCATTAGAAACCACACTTCCGCAAGTACCTGAAACAGTAGCAGTGTAAATACCTGGTACTGATGTATAAATATTATTTCTTCCGCTTTCACTATTGCTCCACACATAACTAAAATTAGAACCTGTTGGAGATATTCCAAAAGTAACAAAATTGCCTCCGCAAACGGATTGAGAAGAAGATTGTGCTCCAATTCCAGTTCCTACAAGTGTTGATAAACTCACTGTGTTTGAAACTGCACTGCCGCAAGTTCCTAAAACTGTTACATTATAGTTTGTACCAGCTATGCTTGTAATCATTTCGTTGGTTGTGCTTAAGCCATTGCTCCAAGCATACATCAAGTTTGCACCAACTGCAGATATATTAAAAGTTGTCATAGTGCCACCGCAAACCGTTTGAGGCATAGGTTGTATTGAAATTGTGGTGCCTACAAGTGTAGTTAAAATAAAATCACTCGAAACTGCATTTCCGCAAGTTCCAGAAACTGTAGCTGTATAAATACCGGGAACTGATGTATTAATATTATTTCTTCCGCTTTCTCCATTGCTCCACACATAACTAAAACTAGAACCTGTTGGAGAAATAGCAAAAGTAACAAAATTGCCTCCGCAAACGGATTGAGAAGAAGATTGTACTCCAATTCCAGTTCCTGCAAGTGTTGATAAAGTAACTGTATTAGAAGTTGTACTTCCACATGCTCCCTTTATAGTAACTGAATACGAATCTTCAAAAGAAGTACTCATGGTTTTGGTGTTACTTAAGTTATTACTCCATTTATATCTTAAATTATCGCCAGTGGCTGATACTTCAAAAGTTACATTTATACCTGCACATGATATTTGACTAATAGGTTGAGTAACAATAGCTGGTGATATACATTCTCCAAACTTTTGAACTTGTGTGCCACTACTTACACCTTTAAAGGCAACAAAAGGCTGCCCAGTAACGGGGTTTATTTTTAAACTTTGATAAGTTGCAGCTTCTTCTCCAAATCTTTCACTACCCACAATATTCCAATTTGTTCCATCAAAACTCAAAACCGTTGTTTTTCCACTAAATTGATAAAGATCAGAGTAAGCTACATACGGCACTCCACTAGGGCTTATAGCTAGGCTTTGATACGAAGCTTTTCCTTCACTAATCCCTACACTTCCAACACTTCCCCAATTTGTACCATTAAAACTCAAAACTGTTGTTTTATCTCTATTTGCTTCATCGTAGTAAGCTACATAAGGCACACCACTTGGGCTTATGGCTAGACTTTGAAAAAAGGCTCTAGCTTGACTAATTCCTG
This sequence comes from Cytophagales bacterium, assembly GCA_004294265.1. Lineage (GTDB taxonomy): Bacteria > Bacteroidota > Bacteroidia > Cytophagales > UBA9547 > REAG01. Next base: position 3,378 of record REAG01000050.1, read on the forward strand.
CATTACCTACAGTTCCCCAATTTGTTCCATTAAAACTTAAAACTGTTGTTTTTTCGCCATTTGCCCCATCTTTGTAGGCTACATAAGGGACACCATTTGAGCTTATGGCAAGACTTGGATTTGCAGCAGCCCCTACACTTACTCCCTTACTACCTACTAATCCCCAATTTGAACCATTGAAACTTAATACTGTCAATTGATAAGTTGGGCTACCGAGTGGACCTGTTGTATAATCTTGGTATGCTACAAAAGGAACTCCGCTAGGGCTTATAGCTAAACTTTGAGAAGATGCTGCTCCCTCACTAATTCCCATACTACCAACTGCTCCCCAATTAGTCCCGTCAAAACTCATAACCGATGTTTTGCTACTATTTTGAAAATCCTGAAAAGCAACATAAGGTACTCCGTTTGGGCTTATAGCTAAACTCCTATATTCAGAAAAGTTAGACCCAAATCCTACACTACCTACTGTACCCCAATTTGTCCCATTGAAACTCAATACGGTAGTTCTATTTCCATTTGCATTATCTTTGTAAGCCACATAAGGTACTCCACTAGGGCTCATAGCTAGACTCTGATAATCAGCAGTTCCAGCACTAATAATATCAGAACTCGAACCACCAACATAGTGCCACACTTGACTTTGGGCTTGCGTTTGCAAAGCCACTGCTGAAAGGAGCATTCCAACTCCTAATTTTTGAATTGTTTTGAACATAATTTTAAATTGTTTTTAAAGTCTTATCCCATTATGAGAAGAAAATGGTTAATAAATTGATTTATTAAAGTCCTTTTATCCAAAATTTGATTGTGTTTGACGCAATTTTTAAAATTTTGAATTCAGTAACTTGGTTAAGGTTCTATTTTAAATTACTCTTTCCGCAGAACCGATAACGAAAAAAATTGTAATGATTTATTTATAACCGTAGGTTAAAACCTACGGTTATTGAAATCGATAACTAATAACTAATAACTAATAACTAATAACTAATAACTAATAACTAATAACTAATAACTAATAACTAATAACTAATAACTAATAACTAATAACTAA
>REAG01000177.1 GCA_004294265.1 Cytophagales bacterium
AAAATTGTACTTTTCTAAGAATAGTACTTTTTGTAATAATGAGTTGTCGGACGACAGTAGTTTTTTTTAATTCAAATTCAAAAAAAAATTAAAAATTTTTGAACGTCAAAATAATTCTAAAAGTAGTTCCTTTGTTCGGTTTGCTAGATTTTACAAACACTTTTCCAGAGTGATATTCCTCAATAATACGTTTAGTAAGCGTTAATCCCAATCCCCATCCTCGGGCTTTGGTTGTAAATCCTGCCCTAAAAACTTGAGATATTTGTTGTTTGTTCATTCCTTTGCCTGTGTCAGTAATATCTATAGAAATTCTATCTTTTTCAATTTCGGACAAGGTAACATAAATATTACCTATTCCACTCATAGCATCCACCGAATTTTTAATAATATTTTCTAAAGCCCAATCAAATAAATCTTTGTTGATACTAAAGGTAGCTTGAGGATTTCTAAATTGATCAGAAAACTCAAATACTACTTTGCTGGAAACCCTTTGCTTTAAATAAGCTATGGATTGAACAATGGTTTGAGTAACAAATTCGTCTTTTAAAACAGGAAGTGAACCAATATTTGAAAAACGAGAAGTAATGGTTTCAAGCCTTTTTATATCTTTTTCTATCTCTTCAACTGCTTCCGGATGAGAAAAATCAGGGTCTGATCTAAAAATTTCGTTCCAAGCCATCAAAGAACTTATAGGAGTTCCTAATTGATGAGCAGTTTCTTTCGACATTCCGACCCAAACTCGGTTTTGTTCGGCTTTTCTCGAATTATTTAAAACCATATATCCTAAAAGAATAAAAATAAAAAAAACAGTTAATTGAATATAAGGATAAAATTTAAGTTGTGATAAAAGTTTAGAATTTCGATAAAAAACGTAATTTTTAAGTCCTGGAATATATTCCATTTCTAGCGGCTGATAAGTGTTTGCCATTAGTTCCATTTCATCTCTCAAAATTTGTAATTCTTCTTCTGGGGAAGTTCCTTCTTTTATATCTATATTCCTGTAACTCAGCGGATTACCTTGTGCATCAGCAAGAATAACAGGCACCGAACTATTGGCTTGAATTACTTCTTGAAAAAGAAAAGACATATTACCAATATCTTCAGCTTGAGCGGCACTTTGCAAACCTTTGGCGTATAAATCAATCAGTTTTTTCTCCCTTTCACCCAATTTATTCACCAAATCATTGGTGTAATATAAGGAAGCACAAGCAATAATAAGTGCAAAAAATGTAAATCCTATTTTAAGCCAATACTGACGGCTGAAATTGAGCATTTCTTTTTTAGTTATAATTCTTATTAATTAATTATTAATAATTAATTCTTTGATTTGAATAATAAAAGTATGAAATTTTGTAATAAATTAATAAAAAATATTTTTATTATTAAATAGAAATAATTAAAACTTTTATATTAAACTTTAATTAGTAATTACTAATAACTAATTACTAAACTAGTAATTTTTATTGAAAAATTCTTTATATCCTTTATAGCTTTTTTCATTATACATAATGGCAAAGTTTTTATCAGAAATTACAAAATAATCAAAATTTATGTCTGGATACTGGCTTATAGGAGAGCTTTTTCCTTTTTGTTTTTCCCAATAATTCATGGCTTGAATTTTATTTACAAACATTTCGATAGCCAAAACGGAGGTAACACTATCCAGTTTTATTTCTGAAGTTTTGTATTTTTCATCCGTAAAAAAGTTTGTATTATAGCTATCAAATTTAGATTTTAATTCCGAAATTTTAGTCAAATCTTTGGAAATAACGCAAAAATAATGCGGGAAATTAATATCTAAATCCCAAGTAATTCGGTTTTGCAATCTTCCCGAAGAGTCTGCTTTCGCCACTTTTTCTGCCATTTTCAACAGATTATCTGCATATTCTTTCAATTTTGATTTTGGGTAATCAGTCATAAAAGTTTTGAGTGCAGTTTGATAATTATTCATACTTTGGGTTTGCCCAGTAATCATGGCTTTCAAAATAATCATTCTATCTTGAAAATCACTTTTAGGATAATATTTCAAAGTTGAATCACACAAAGATTGAGAAAGTAAGTATTTGCCATTTTCGTACGCTTCAAATGCTAATCTATATTGGGCTTTTACTTTTTCACCCTTTATCTTATTTTTTTGTAGATAATCTGGGTCTAAAACCAAATTTGCATATAAAGAGTTTGGATATTTTTCTAGTAATATTTTCTTGGTTTCGTTTACGCAATCTTCATCTAAAGCTTTATTTAAACAAATGAGATAAATGGCGTAGAGTGCCTCTGCGGCTCGATCGTCATCAGGAAATTCGGTGTAATATCGAGTGTAAATTTTCTTTGCATTTTTATATTCTTCCAAATTAAAATCATAAATTCTTCCTAATTTAAAAAGTGCTCTTTTGAGAATTGCCACCGAAGTATCAAATTTAACCGGATCAGTAGGTATTCGATCTAAAAATTGTTTTTTTCGCTGGTCAACTGACGGAGCTTCTTTTTTTACAGAATCTTTTTTGGGAGCATTAGCATCCAAAACGGCATTTGCGGTCGTTTCTTGAAGTTCTTTTTCTCGTGCCTCCCTTCTCCAATTATCCTCATTTGGTCTTGCACCCCATTTTCTAGTAAAATCCAAAACGCCTAATTGAACCAGAGCTGGATTATAAAAATACCATTTTTCGTTTGCCTCCGCAGGCTTGGCGTTAGCAACCGAAGAGGTATCTCGCCCTTCAAGTTGCTTGGCAAGTTTTTCTGCTGCTTTTGAAGCTTCTATTTGTTTTTTATCTTCATCTTTTATCCATTTATCAATAAAATTGCTCAAATCGGCAGCAGGCATTTTGGCTAATTTTTGCAAGCTATCTTCTTTGCGAACAATTTTTAATTGCTCTACAAATTCTTTTAATATTTTTTGTCTTTTTAATGCTTTTGGAAATTCAGGTAAGTCTTTTTCAAGAATTGCAACAGCACTATCGTAGTAATATTTTGATGGTTCAAATTTTTGAGTATCATAAAATATTTCAGCAATTCGCAAATAAGAAAATGATTTTACAAACTGATTTTTATTACTACTTTTAATAGATAATTTATATTTATCAACCGCAACATCCAAATCTGGTCGGTTTTGTTCAATGGTTGCCCAATCGTAATAAATTTTATCTTTGTAATCAATATTTTTAATATCTTTTAAAGATTTTTTATAAAATTTATAGGTTTTTAAATAATCTTCTTCAACTTTATAATCACGCATCAAATATGTTTTTAAAATCGCATTAAATGACATTTCATAATCAATATTTCGCCTTCTAGCTTTATCATAATTAGCTAAAGCCGCCTTTTTATTATTTGCTTTTTCGGCAATCTGACCCAATAAGTACATTATTTTGAGCCTATACCAACGAGGTTTTATAAACTTTGCACCTACTTTTAGCTTTTCGTACGCCTTTTCGTATTCGCCTTCGTGGATATGATATTGACCATTTGCCAAGCTAAAAGTTGCTAAATTTTTAGGACTCATGGGTGAATCCACGAGCTTTGAAATCCATTCTGAAGCCGATTGATAGTCGTTCATATCCATATAAGTATGAATAAGTTGACTTACGGCTTGGTGTTTTATTTCGTCATCTTTGTATTTATTGTTAATATATCTAAAAGTATTTATAGCATTTTCACGGTCGTAATCATAATACCTGCATTTGCCAATAATTAAATAACAATCATCCAACCAATGGCTTGGTTTGTGCCACTGAATAGGAATTGAAGCGGTTTTAATAATTTTATCGAGCCTTTCTTTGCTCGATTTTGCAAACGTACAATCTACTTTTGGGTAGATATTTAACATTCGATTATAATTATTTTTATCTGATTTTAATAGTTCTAATTCGAGTTCTGCCATCCGTTCTCGAGCCAAAAAGTAGGCATTATATTTAGAAGTCATGTTATGATAAAACATCGCAACAGGTCCACTTGCCGAAGGGGCACACGATTGACACATCAAACCAACAAAAAATCCGATTATTAAAAGTGAAATTATTTTTTTCAATACTATTCTAACGCAAATCAGTTTACAATATTACTTAAACTGTTAATTTGATTTTTATTTTTTTTATTTTAATTTAATATAAAAATAATAAAATAAATATTTAAGTAATAATTACTTGAAAAAATTTTTTAAATAAAAGTAATAATATAATTTATAATATTAAAATAATTAAATAAAATTATCTAAAACTAATTTGTAAGAATATTAACTTATTCTAGCCCAATTAACCGAATTTTTATTAAAAGAATTAATTTGATTTTTAATTAACTGATTTTCAAGTTTTTCAATATTCGGATCAGAAGCAAGTAAGTTTTGAACTTCTTCTCTTGCTAATCGAAGCAACTCTTGGTCTTTGGCAAGGTCTGCAATGAGTAAATCCAAAACGCCACTTTGTTGCGTTCCAATCAAATCGCCTGGTCCACGGAGTTTTAAATCAGCTTCAGCAATTTCAAATCCATTATTAGTGCGAACTAAAGTTGATAATTTCTCTCTCGAATCTTGCGTAACTTTATTGCCCGACATCAAAATACAATAACTTTGTTCGGCACCTCTCCCAACTCTTCCTCGCAGCTGATGCAACTGAGCAAGCCCAAATCTTTCGGCATTTTCAATCAACATCACCGATGCGTTCGGCACATTTACTCCCACTTCAATCACAGTTGTTGCCAACATAATTTGTGTTTCTTTTTTTATAAAACGCTGCATTTCAAACTCTTTTTCTGCAGGCTTTAACCTCCCATGCACCACACTTACTTGAAATTCGGGCATAGGAAAATGATCTAAAATGGCATCGTAGCCATTATATAAATCTTGTAAATCCATTTTTTCGGACTCTTCAATTAATGGATAAACGATATAAATTTGTCTTCCAAGTAATATTTCTTGTTTTATAAACCCATAAACAGCAAGCCTTTGACTGCCAAAACGATGCACCGTTTTGATAGGTTTTCGACCAGCCGGCAACTCATCAATAATCGAAACATCCAAATCACCATAAAACGACATTGCCAAAGTTCGAGGAATAGGCGTAGCGGTCATTACAAGCACGTGAGGGGATATATTTTGATTTTTAGACCATAATTTTGCCCTTTGAGCTACCCCAAATTTATGTTGCTCGTCTATCACACAAAGTCCTAAATTTTTGAATTTTACAGGATCTTCAATCAATGCATGTGTGCCTACAATTATTTTTGTATCGCCATTTTCTAAATCTGCAAGCAATATTTTGCGTTCCGATTTTTTGGTCGAGCCCGTAAGAATTGCCATTTTAATATTTAATTTATCAGCAAAAACTTTCAATCCTGTCAAATGCTGTTCCGCCAAAATTTCAGTAGGTGCCATAAGGCAACATTGTGCATTTTGATCAAGCAACATAAGCATACAAATAAAGGCAACTATAGTTTTTCCACTGCCTACATCACCTTGCAAAAGTCGGTTCATTTGTTTGCCTGTATTCATATCTGCATAGATTTCTTTTAGCACTTTTTTTTGAGCATTCGTAAGTTCAAAAGGTAAATGATTTTTGTAAAAATCATTCAAAATAGGCACATTTTTAACAACTATTCCTCGGTTTTCTGACTTACGTACTGACCTGAGCCTCAGTATTTTAAGTTGAGAATAAAATAATTCTTCAAACTTTAATCTATAAATAGCTCTATCTAGTTCAAAAGCCGTTTTTGGGAAATGAATATTTTCAATCGCTTTTTTCTTTTCAATTAAATTATATTTATTAGTAATATTTACATTTAAAGTATCATTAATATGAGATAAAGAAATAGGTAATAAAACTGCCATTAGTTTAGAAATACCTTTGCTATCTAAACCCATATTTTTCATCTTTTCAGAAGTGTGATAAACGGGTTGAAACATTTTATTGGCATCTAAATTAGGTGAAAAAATTTCTACTTCTGGATGCGTAATACTAAGGGAACTTCTAAAAAAATTAGGTCTGCCATAAACCAAATATTCAACCCCAATTTGTAAGTTTTTTGAAATCCAAGCTATGGATTGAAACCATATAAGTTCCGCAATTCCAGTTCCGTCTTTGATGGTGGCAACCAATCTTTTTTTTCCGCCCTCGCCCATTAATTGCATGCTCACAACCTTGCATTTAAGCTGCACAAAAGTCATTTCCTCATTTGTAGCGGCAATTGTATGAATAATAGTTCGGTCTTCATGCCGAAAAGGATAGTGTTGAATTAAATCTCCAAAAGTAAAAACACCAATATCTTTGTTAAGAATGGCGGCTTTTATTGGACCAACGCCTTTTAAAAATTCAATTTTTGTGTCAAAATGAGAAATCAATGTTTAATAAAAGGCTTTTTTTGAAAATTTATTAAAGCAAAGTCAAAAGTACTATAATTTAAAAGCAATAGTAAAATTTTGGAAATGATTTTTCGAGAAAAAGTTTTTTAATTTTAATTATAAATTAATATTATTACTTTAATTTAACTTTTATAATCATTATTTTTTTGCTATTTATTATTTTAATTAAGTAATAAATATATCAAATTAAGATTATTTATAAATTTTAATTTAATTCTAAAAAAGATTTTTATTTCATAATCAAACAACATTTTTTTGATATTTTGAATTAAATTAACCTATTTTACAAAATATTATAATTTTATAAATAGAATTTTGAAAAAAATAATTTTATTAAGCAGTATTATATTTTTTATAAGCTGTAGCCGATTTACCAATATTCAAAAAAGTACCAATATTGAATATAAATATAAAGAAGCTATGGCATATTATGATAAAAAATCATATAACAAAGCAGCCACTTTGTTAGAAGAAGTTTTGCCATTGATGAAAGGAACTGAAAAAGCCGAAAAAGGTTTTTTTACAATTGCTTATTCTGAATATTTTCAAAATCAATTAGTTTTGAGTGCCTATCGTTTTAAGCGGTTTTATGATACTTATCCAAGAAGCGATTTTGCAGAAGAATCTTACTATATGCACTGTTTATCTAAGTTTGAAGATACGCCTGATTTTTCGCTCGACCAAAGCAATTCTTTTGAGGCAAGAGATGCTATTCAGCAATTTTTGGAAGCCTATCCTAAATCAAAATATATACCTGATTGCAACGAAATGGTAGATAAAATAAATGCTAAATTAGAAACTAAATCTTACTTTTTAGCCAAGCAATTTTATCGAATGCGTGATTACAGAGCTTGTGCCATTGCGTTTGATAATTTATCAAAAGATTTTCCTAGTTCTAAATACTTAGAAGAAGTAATGTATTTGAAAATTAAATCACAATATGAATATGGTTCTCAAAGTATAGAAAGTAAAAAGAAAGAAAGAATGCAAGCGGCAATGGATTTTTATTACTCTTTTGTGGATAAATATCCTGATAGTAAGTATATAAAACCAGCTGAACTTATTTATGATAAATTAAAATTAGAACCATCATTAAAATAAGTAATAATTTTCATGTTAGAAAAAATAAAATCATTAGCAAAAAAATATCATTTAACTGTTATTGAACAAAGACAATATCTGCACGCAAATCCTGAATTATCGTTTGTGGAGTTCAAAACAGCAAAATATGTAGCTGAAATTTTAAAAAATTATGGATTAGAAGTTACAGAAAATGTGGCAACCACAGGTGTTGTGGGCATTTTGAAAGGTAATAATCCAAATAAAAAAGTAATTGCTTTGAGAGCTGATATGGATGCTCTACCTATTTTGGAAGCAAATAAAGTAAGTTATAAATCAAAAATTGAAGGAATTATGCACGCCTGTGGACATGACGTACATACCTCATCTTTGCTTGGTGTGGCTCAAATTTTATCAGAAATCAAAAATGATTTTGAGGGAACTGTCAAATTTATTTTTCAACCAGGCGAAGAAAAGTCTCCTGGTGGTGCTTCATTGATGATTAAAGAAGGCGTTTTACAAAATCCTACGCCAGTTTCTATGTTTGGACAGCATGTAGCTCCTCAAATTCCTGTTGGCAAATTGGGTTTCAGAGGCGGAATTTATATGGCGAGTGCCGATGAAATCTATATAAAAGTTACAGGAAAAGGCGGTCATGCTGCAATGCCAGATAGTAATATTGATCCAATTGTTATAACTTCACATATAATTATTGCCTTGCAACAAATTGTAAGCCGTTTTGCTAATCCAAAAATGCCAACAGTTCTTTCTTTGGGTAAGATTGTGGCAAATGGAGCTACAAATGTTATTCCTACTGAAGTTTTAGTTGAAGGTACTTTTCGCACCATAAACGAAACTTGGCGACAAGATGCAAAAAACAAAATGAAAAAGATGGCAGAAGGAATGGCGGAAAGTATGGGTGCAACTTGTGAATTAACTTTTGCTCCAGGTTATCCTTACCTGGAAAATAATCCTGCCTTAACGAGCCGAGCCATTGATTATGCTAAAAAATATGTTGGAATTAAAAATGTTATAGACTTAGATTTATGGATGGCGTCAGAAGATTTTGCTTTTTATACCCACTATGTTGATGCTTGTTTTTACAGACTTGGCGTAAGAAATGAAGAAAAAGGAATTATTTCTCCTGTGCATACGCCCACATTTGATATTGACGAATCTGCCTTAGAAATTGGAGCGGGTTTTATGGCTTGGATGACTTATTGTGAGTTGATGGAAGTATAAATTTTAAAATTTTTATTACTAATTATTTTAATTAACTCTTTTATAATCTAAAAATAATTAAAGTATTTTTTTCTATTTTTTAAAATATTTTTTTATTTTAAAAAAATAGAAAAACTTTTTAAGTAGATTTTCGTACGCACGGATACTAAGTTTATAGTATTATTTAAAAGCGTATGATTTCAATTTCTGAGTTAAAAAAAGTAATAAATCCTGAAGTTTTACATTTAGCAAAGCCAGATTTTACGGTTGAATATTTAATTTCAGATAGTAGAAAAGTAAATTTTGCTCATACAGCCCTTTTTTTTGCCATTAAAGGACAACGTCAAGATGGTCATACTTATATTCAAAATCTTTATGAACAAGGTGTAAGAAATTTTATTGTAGAAGATAGAATAAATTTCAATAATTTTAAAGATGCGAATATTTTTAAAGTAGCACATTCGCTTACTGCCATGCAGCAAATTGCTGAAAATAAACGTATAAAGTACGATAATTTAGATATTTTAGGAATTACAGGTAGCAACGCAAAAACTATAATTAAAGAATGGATTGCCCAAATGCTAATGCCAGAATATTTGGTTGTGAAAAATCCCAAAAGTTATAACTCTCAAATTGGGGTACCGCTTTCTGTTTGGCAAATAAACGAAAATCATACTTTTGGTGTTTTTGAGGCAGGCATTTCTAAGCAAAATGAAATGCAAAATCTTCAAAATATAATTAAACCTACCTATGGTATTTTCACTAATATTGGTTCTGCCCATAATGAAGGTTTTTTAGATTTAAAGCAAAAAATAGAAGAAAAATCAAAACTATTTTTACAATGCAAAAAAGTAATATATTGCAACGATCATTCCGAAATAAATGAACATTTAATACACCTTAATTTACCTAGATTTACTTGGTCGCAAACGGGAAAAGTAGCAGATATTAATTTTAATTTAGAAAAAATAACAGAAGACGAAATTCAAATTTCAATTATTCTAAATTTTAAAAATTCTTTACAAATATTTGATTTTTACATTCCATTTAATGATACTGCAAGTATAGAAAATGTGTATCATTGTATTGCATTCTTGTTATTTTATGGTTTTAGTATTGAATCTATACAGCAAAAAGTTAGATTTTTGAAGCCCGTTTCAATGCGATTGGAATTAAAACAAGCGATACATAGTTCTTATATAATTGATGACAGTTATAATAATGATTTAGCAGGATTGACAATGGCTCTAGATTTTCTTACTAATCAAAATCAAAAACAGTTAAAAACTGTGGTGCTTTCGGATGTTTTAGAAACTGGCATGAATTCAGATGTTTTATATATGCTATTATCCGAAACTTTAAAAGAAAAAAATATTACTAAACTGATTGGAATTGGCTCACATTTTTTTGAACATTCTCATTATTTTAACACTATTTCAAAAACCTCTTTTTTTAAAACTACCGAAGATTTTTTGGAGAGTTCTGCCATTACAGACTTTGAAAATGAAATAATTTTAGTAAAAGGAGCAAGAGTTTTTGAATTTGAAAAAATAGTTAAGAAATTAGAACAAAAATCTCATAGAACAGTATTTGAAATTAATTTAGATGCTCTATCAAATAATCTAAATTATTACCGAAATAAACTCGATGCCAAAACTAAAATTATGGTTATGGTAAAATCTTTTGCTTATGGAGCGGGCAGTTTGGAGGTAGCTAATTTATTGCAATTTCATCGAGTTGATTATCTTTGCGTAGCTTACACAGACGAAGGTGTTGCACTCCGAAAAGCAGGTATTTTATTACCAATCATGGTTTTAAATATCAGTACGGATGATTTTTATATTCTTACTCAATTTAAGTTAGAACCTGTTGTTTATTCCATTAAAATTTTAGAAGAATTGGTGGAATATTTGAAATCTAAAAATTTATTAATGTCTGTTCATTTAGAATTAGAAACAGGCATGAATAGGTTAGGAATTGCTGAAAACGAACTAAATGAAGTTGTAACTATTATTTTAAAGTCAGATAAATTATCCATATCTTCTGTTTTTAGCCATTTGGCAGGTGCCGATGAAGCTCATTTTGAAGACTATACGCAAACGCAATTTGGGAAACTTTTAAAATCTTGTGTTATATTAGAGAATAAATTAAAATATAAATTCTTAAAACACATTTTAAATTCTGCAGGTATTGTAAGATACCCAGAAATGCAACTCGATATGGTTCGGCTCGGAATTGGTCTGTATGGCGTGGAAGCAAACGGTTTAGAACAAAAATATTTGCAAAATGTAGGAACGCTCAAAACGATTATTACTCAAATCAAAAAAGTAAGAAAAGGAGAATCTATTGGATATAGCCGCAAAGGCGTAGCATTGGATGATTTAACAATCGGAATTATGGCAATTGGTTATGGTGATGGTTATAGTCGGGGTTTTAGCAACGGAGTAGGTAAAGTGCTAGTAAATAACGTATTAGTACCTGTAATTGGTAATGTTTGCATGGATATGACCATGATTGACCTCAGTAAAGTGAAAGCCAAAGAAGGCGATGAGGTAATCGTTTTTGGAAAAAATATAGATATAAATGAAATGGCAAAATCAATTCAAACCATTCCTTATGAAATTTTCACGAGCGTTAGCGAACGGGTTAAAAGAGTTTTCTATACTGAATAATAATTATGATTTTTTTTTAAAGGTAATATTAATCGGTTCTATATAGAATACTGTGAATAATTAAATTTTAGTTTACCAGCAATGAAGTAAATCATATTGATAAAATTGGTTCTATATGGAATACTGTGGGTAATTAAATTTTAGTTTACCAGCGATGAAGTAAATCATATTGATAAAATTATCAATATGATTTACTTCATGCTCTATTTTTTTGCTAATTGAATTTTAGAATTTGTACCTTCAAGTAAGGGCTTTCATATTTAAAAATAAATGAAGTATTATTTTAGTTTTATTCTATAATTATTACTGAAATTATACTTTCTGAATAAGTCCCTCCCCTTGAAATCTGTATAATCATAGCAGAAATTGGATTTAGGGTAGGGTTTAATTAATCAATAGTTTTAAATGCGTTCGCCCTGCTATATTTCATGTTAAGCCTACTTTTACATTACTATATATTAGACTTTTCACAAATATTATTCATTAAACTACAAACTAAAAAGGGAGCATCAAGCTCCCTTTTTAGTTTGTAGTTTAATAAAACAAAATATTAGTTGTTTGTACCTGCCCTAATCATGGCACATCTGAAGCCAATTGAAGAAGTACTAGAATCTTGATCAAGAAATCTTCTTGTTCCCGGTGCTAACCAATAAGCAACATCTTTCCAAGATCCGCCTTTATAAACTCTCACAGAATCATCTATCAAAGAAATCCAGTTTTTCTTATCGTAATTATCTTTTTTATCGAAAACTCCGTCTCTTCTAAAAGAATTCAAATCATCAAAATCTTGATATGAATTAGATCTATATAAGTCAGCACACCATTCATTTACATTTCCAGCCATATTATATAAACCGTAATCATTAGGAGGAAAAGCATAAATATATTCTGTAATCATCGCTCCATCGTTTAATTTACCTGCAATACCAGCATAATCACCACGACCTCTTTTGAAATTGGCTAAGAAAGTTCCCATTTGGTTTCCATAAGGATTTCTAAGTGCATGACCATCCCAAGGGTAAAGACGAGCATGCGTTTGATTTTCATCTAACCATTGAGTACCTACCAATGCTTTTGCAGCATATTCCCATTCAGCTTCAGAAGGTAATCTGTAATCTGGTAAAACTAAACCAGATTCTAATGGAATACGACCACCAGATTTTGAAATTTCAACCAAATCTTCTCTTTGTGCACTTTTAGCTAACTGCATATTAACAACAGAAGTCCTCCATTTAGTATAACCATAAGCTTGATTCCAAGATACTCCAACAACTGGATAATATCTAAAACCTGGATATCTAAAATAATGATCTACATAAGGATCGTTATATGACAAAGCCTGTTTCCAGACAGTTGTGTCAGGCAAATTTTTAGTGTAAGCAACAGAACTAGTTCCACCAGAATCTTTAGATATATAGTATAAATATTCCAACCAATGAATGTTTGCAATTTCAGTTTCATCCATAAAAAACGAAGTGATTGTTACAGTTCTTTCCACGTTATCACGTGTGTTCATAACATCTTCTTCAAATGATCCTAATATTGTACGACCGCCCTCTATAAAAACTAAATTTGGACCTTCTGGCTGACCTGCATATGGTTCGACTTTGAAACTACTATCTTCGTCATTATACGGAAGACCAGTTGTTTTACTAACGGCTCCAGGCATTGAACTTGTAGGATTACCTCCTTTTGAGCAAGCTGCAAGCAAAACACCTGCAATAAATAATGATGGTATGTACTTGGCTAGTACTTTTCTTTTAAGCATATTGAAGACTTAATAATAAAATATCTGCTAAACTATGAAAGTTTTTTTTACTAAACAAATTTTATTGTTAATTTTTATACTTTTTTTCACTTTTTAATTGATTTAAATTTATTATATCTTGTAATAAAATTTCTTTTTTCTCATTTAAGTTAGTTTTTTATTAAATTGAGTTTATTTTTAAAATCTTTGTCAGTACAATTAAATCAAATATTTTTGCTTTTTAATTACATAGAATCTAAGAATTAAAACTTAAATATTGTTTAGTTTATCATCATTTAATAATACTTCTTTATCTACACACACCAATGTTCGCTTAGGATATTTCGTTAAAAAATCATGATTATGAGTTGCCATCAAAACCGCAGTACCATTATAATTAATTTCAATAAATAGTTTTAAAATATCTTCTGCAACTTCAGGATCTAAATTTCCTGTAGGTTCATCAGCCAACAATAGTTGTGGCTCATTTACCAAAGCCCTTGCAATCGCAACTCTTTGTTGCTCTCCACCTGAAAGTTGATGCGGATATTTACTTCCTGCCCACCCTAAACCAACTTGAACAAGCAAATCTGTAAGTCTTTCCCTAATTTTTATTTTACTTTTCCAGCCAGTTGCTTTCATCACAAAAATTAAATTTTCAGAAACAGTTCTGTCCGAAAGCAACTGAAAATCCTGAAAAATAATACCTAATTTCCGCCTCAATAAAGGTACTTTACTACGCTTTAATTTTCGCATACTAAAACCAACTACCTCTGCATCACCAACCGAAAGTGGTAAATCTGCATAAAGCATTTTCAATAGCGAACTTTTGCCACTTCCAGTTTTACCTATAAGATAAACAAACTCACCCTTATGTAAATTAAATGAAACATCCCTCAATACAGGATTATCTTCTTGAAAAATTGAAACATTTTCTAAAGTAATTACAGGTGTGGAAACATCATTCATAAATTTTTATTCAAACTTTTGCCGTAAAGATATGCTTTTTTGTTTTTTTTTACATAATTGCAACATAAAATCAATAAAAATAAAAAATGCCAATGTTATTTTCTTCATTAGTTCCAAATAAAAATCTTCATAATTTATCAATAGCTGAATTAAACACCAAAATCCTTGAATATAACGAAGGGGAATTAACTAATACCGAAGCAATTCTTGTTCAAACAGGAACTTTTACAGGCAGAAGTCCCGATGATAAATTTTTTGTTAATGATAATTTAACTCAAAATACAATAGATTGGGGAGGCTTTAATCACCAAATAAATGAAAATCATTATCAGAAATTAAAAGCTGATATGATAGCCTTTGCTAATACACATATATTATATAGTAGAGATATGTTTGCTTCAACAGCAAAAAAACATCAACTAAATTTAAGAATCTTTTCTCAAACGGCATACCACAACCTTTTTGCTGCCAATATGTTTATTCAACCTGATGACTCTCAATTAAATTCTTTCATCCCTGAATATACAATTATTCATCTCCCAACTTTTTTTGCAAATCCTGAATATCATGGCACTAAAAATAAAAACTTTAGCGTATTTAACCTAACCGAAAAAATAATCCTCGTTGGAGGAACAGCCTATACAGGCGAAATAAAAAAAGGAATTTTTTCAATCTTTAACTTTATTTTACCTCAAAAAGACGTTCTTTCACTCCACTCAAGTGCAGTCAAATCTCAAAATGGAGAAACTGCACTTCTAATTGGGCTTTCAGGAACAGGAAAAACAACCCTTTCCTCAGACCCCAACCGAACTTTTATAGGAGATGATGAAATAGCATGGGATGAAAAAGGTATTTTCAACCTTGAAGGTGGATGCTATGCTAAAACAATAAATTTAGATCAAAATAATGAACCACTAATTTGGAACGCAATCAAAAAAAATGCTCTAATAGAAAATTGTACTTTTTTTCCTAACACAAATGTAATAGACTACACAAATACATCTATTTCCCAAAACACAAGAGTATCCTATAAACTCTCGCATCTACCAAAAATATCAAATAATGAATATGAAAACCACCCAAAACACATCATATTCTTAACCGCAGATGCATTTGGCGTACTGCCTCCCATTTCAAAATTAACACATAAGCAAGCTATTGAACAATTTTTAATTGGATATACTGCAAAACTTGCAGGTACAGAAATGGGCGTAAAAGAACCTAAACCAACTTTTTCTCCCTGTTTCGGAGCTCCATTCATGCCGCTCCATCCATTAAAATACGCTAAAATATTAGCAAATAAACTAGAAAAACACAAACCAACAGTTTGGCTTATCAATACAGGATGGATTGGCGGATCTTATGGCGTAGGAAATAGAATTTCAATTTCAACAACTCGATCATTTATTAATGATATTTTAAATAATAATTTTGATAAAGCAACCTTCAAAACAGAAGAGTTTTTCGATTTTCAAATACCAACTGAAAATATTTCACAAGGAAATGAAATTATTTTCCAAGAAGATATATGGAAAGATAAAACACTTTATGCCTTGAAAATCAAGGAGTTACGTAGTTTATTTGATAAAGTTATTTCCCAATTTTCCATATAAATTTGGAGATAAATAAAAATATTTTGCAATAAAGTTTGGTGTTATAAAAAAGAGTATTACCTTTGCATCCCCTTACGGAAAGCACGTGAGGGTTAGCAGATAGAAAGGGGTTAAAAAGGGGGTTAATACCTTTGATGATTTTGAGTAAATGAATTAAATATTATAAGATTTAACGATATCAAAATAATAACATTTGTTGAAATTTAAGACAAAGAATTAGAAATAGTTTAGCGTTTTAATAAAGAAGCAAGAAGTTCTTTGACATAATGAAATAGAAGAATATACAAGAAGTAGTTAGAGATTTTAAGATTTCTAAGTATAATGTAGAGACTCACGTGATTAGAGATAATCACAAAAGAGACGTTAGTTTGCGAAATAACTAACAAAAAATAGAACAAGAGAAAAAGTTACAAAGGGCGTATGGGGGATGCCTAGGGT
>REAG01000051.1 GCA_004294265.1 Cytophagales bacterium
TATTGATTATTGATTATTGATTATTGATTATTGATTATTGATTATTGATTATTGATTATTGATTATTGATTATTGATTATTGATTATTGATTATTGATTTGGTAATAAATTTAAAAAAAATGAATGAAAATTAAAAATAAAATTAAAAAAAAATAAAAAAGCTTTCAAATTTTAATATTTGAAAGCTTTTTTAATAATAAATTTATAACTAATAACTAATAACTAATAATTATAAAAGGTCTATTTTTGGTTTTCTGGACGTAAGCTACGAACAGTTTTACCTGCTTGCCACATTTCAGAATCACGTAATTCTCTCAATTCTTCTTCTAATTTTACTCTGTAATCAGATTTTGAATTAGAATCTATCGAACGTTGAGCTTCGTTTCCGGCAGCAACTTCAGCATATAATTTTTCAAATACAGGTTTTGAAGCATCTTTGAAAGGTTTCCACCAGTCCAAAGCACCTCTTTGAGCTGTTGTAGAGCAATTAGCATACATCCAATCCATTCCATTTTCAGCAACTAAAGGCATCAAAGATTGCGTTAATTCTTCTACAGTTTCGTTGAAAGCTTCAGAAGGTGTGTGTCCGTTTGCACGTAAAACTTCATATTGAGCGGCAAAAATACCTTGGATTGCACCCATTAAAGTACCTCTTTCGCCAGATAAATCTGAATAAACTTCTTTTTTAAATGTTGTTTCAAATAAATAACCAGAACCAACCGCAATTCCCATCGCCACAACTCTGTCGTGTGCTTTGCCAGTAGCATCTTGGAAAATAGCAAAAGAAGAATTCAAACCTCTACCTTGTAAAAACATTCTACGAAGCGAAGTACCTGAACCTTTTGGAGCTACTAAAATAACATCAACATCAGCTGGAGGAACAATATTTGTTCTTTCTTTATATGTAATTCCAAAACCATGCGAAAAATACAAAGCTTTTCCTGTTGTTAAATATTTTTTAACTGTTGGCCATAATTCAATTTGAGCGGCATCAGACAATAAATAACATATAATTGTACCTTTTTCAAGTGCTTCTTCAATATTAAAAAGGTTTTTGCCTGGAATCCAACCATCCGAAACGGCTTTATCATACGTTTTGCCAGGACGTTGCCCAACAATTACATTGATACCATTATCTCTTTGGTTTAGAGCCTGACCAGGACCTTGAACGCCATAACCAATAACGGCTATAACTTCGTTTTTAAGTGTTTCTTGTGCCTTTTTTAAAGGAAATTCTTCGCGTGTAACTACGTTTTCTTCAGTTCCGCCAAAATTTAATTTTGCCATTAGATTATTCTATTATTTTTAATGCTTGTTCTAAATAAATTTGAGTTTGCAAAATTGACTATTATTTTTTTAATAAACGAATATTAATTTCATTTTTTAAAATTTATATGAAAATTAATAACTTTTGTATGGTTTAATTTAAGAATATTAAATTGGTTTTAAAATTACTTTTGAAATGTAAATATACTCCCATATTCAAAGTTTATCAATCCTCCGCTTTTTCTTTGCTATCAGCCATTCGTACAATTTTTGGCGTAAACTTAGCCAATACATCCACTAAATCGCTTTGATGAGCAATTACTTTATTGATGTCTTTGTATGCCATTGGTGCTTCATCAAGTCCAGAACCTATCAATGTGATTCCTGCTTCTTCTATAGCCTTTTGAAATGTTTCTTTCGAAATCGTTTTAATAGCTTTAGTACGAGACATTTTTCTGCCAGCTCCATGCGAAGCCGAAGAAATAGCATCCACATTTCCTTTTCCTCGAATCACAAAACCTGGTTCTGTCATTGAGCCTGGAATTATCCCTAATTCCATTTTAGAAGCAGGAGTAGCTCCCTTTCGATGCACCATCACCGAAGTACCATCTGCTAATTTCTCTTTCCAGGCAAAGTTATGATGATTCTCAATTCGTGTTAATGGTTGATGACCTAATGCTTTTGAAATTTTGTTATGAATTTCATGATGATTTGCCGAGGCATATTCACCTGCCAAATTCATTGCAATCCAATATTCCATTCCTTCTTCATTATCTAAATTCAACCAAGCCAAATGTTTTGCCTCATCAGGTAAAACTGTTTTTTGCATTGCCAATTTAGAATAATGATTGGCAATATTTCCCCCAAAACCCCTCGATCCTGAGTGAGATAGCAAAGCTAGATATTTCCCAATAGGTAAATTCAATAAGTCATCTTTAGTATATATTTCTACTATTCCCCATTCCACAAAATGATTTCCAGTTCCTGAAGTACCCAATTGTTCATAGGCTTTGTATTTTAAATCTCGTATGGTTTTTGTAGCTGCCCAATCAGGTTTGTCAAATAAATCTTCGTTGAACTTTTTACGAGTGGTACAGCCTATTCCAAAATGTGTATGTTCCATTAATAAACTTTTTAATTTGTCATGCTCATTTATAAGTACACTTTCAGGAAAATCATAAATACTCATACACATTCTACAAGCAATATCAACCCCTACTGCAAATGGAATTATGGTATTATGCGTAGTGGACAAAACACCACCAATAGGCAATCCATATCCTTGATGTGCATCAGGCATTAATGCCCCTGCGACTGAAATAGGAAGCTTTGAAGCTATATTCATTTGATTGTATGCTCCTTCTTCTATGTCTTCTTTTCCCCATACTTTATATGGAATACCATATTCTTTTAACTCGTGCGTGAATTTAGCTTGATTAGCTAATTTTTCTCTTTCTGGTAAAACAACTTCTACATTCAGCTCATTTAATAAATTTTTACCAAATTCAGTTAAACCAATTGGCATACCTTTTTCAACTAAATTAATTACATATTGCGTAATATTTAAAAATTTATTTTTAACTTTTTTATATTTATTCGGATTGTCGATAATGAGCAAAAACTGACGAATGATTTGAGTTTTTGGCATTGCACCATGATCAATTAATCCTTTTGAAATTCTAAGAAATTTATCTTGAATTTCTTCACTGATAATACCCCAAGAAGCAAGTTCTTCTCTTGTGATGTAGCTTATTTCTGTTTCCATTTTTATTAAAATTATTTATGAATGAAACAAAATAAATATTCAACTACGCAGTATATTTGCGTACTTAAAAATATTTTATGCCTGCTAATAAAAATGCACTCATTAGATACAAAACTATAGATCAATGCCTTCAAAATAAAGCAAGGAATTGGACTTTAAATGATTTAATCCAAAAATGTTCAGAAGCCTTATATGAATATGAGGGCAGAGATATAGAAATAAGTATTCGTTCTATCCAAAGTGATATACAAATGATGCGAAGCGACAAATTAGGCTATGAAGCTCCTATTATTGTGGTCAATCGCAAATATTATACCTATGAAGATCCTAGTTATAGTATTACAAAAAAAGCCCTTTCACAAAGAGATTTATCACAATTAAAACATGTTACCGATCTATTAAAGCAGTTCAAAGGATTTGGATATTTTGACGAAATGCAAACGCTAGTCAATAAATTAGAAGATAAAATCATAGCTGAGCATAGAAATGAAAAGCCGATTATTTACTTTGAAAAAAACGAAAATCTCAAAGGTTTAGAGTTTTTGGATCAACTACATAAAACAATTTTAGCTAAAAAAGCCATTTTAATTGATTATAGAACCTTTCAACGAAACAGAAAAAATAAATACATATTTCATCCTTGGTATTTAAAGGAATATAGAAATAGATGGTATGTTTTTGGCGTAATAAGAGGTAATGAATCAAAAGTTGTTAATTTAGCTTTAGATAGAATTCATAATTTTAAGGTAGCTGAGGATGAGCTTTATTTCAAAGATGAAAAATTTGATTTGGAGGAATATTTAAGTCCTGTAATCGGAGTTACTGTTCCTAATGTACCTTTTGAAAGAGTTGTATTTACGTGTCATTCCAAAGATGCTCAATATATAATCACTAAACCTATTCATCATTCACAAACTTATAAATCGATAGGAGAAGGAATTTTTCAATTTGAATTGCGTATAAAAGTCAATTTTGAACTAGAAAAAGAGCTGCTTTCTTTTGGAGAACAAATAAAAATAATTTCTCCATTATTTCTCAAGGAATCATTAAATAAAAGGAGAATGTAAGTTTGATTTGAGTTTTTTTTAGTGTTATTATTTTTTTAATAAACGAATATTAATTTCATTTTTTTAAATTTATATAAAAATCGTCTATTATTTTAAAATTAAGAAAATAATTTTTATTAATTAAATTAAGTTTTTATATTACAAATTTAAAATTATAATTATATTAAATCTAATAGCAAAATATATGTCAATAAATCAAATAAATTACTACTGTCGTCCGACAACTCATTATTACAAAAAGTACTATTCTTAGAAAAGTACAATTTTTAAAAATATAGGTGTGAATTATAAAAAAACAACACCTA
>REAG01000178.1 GCA_004294265.1 Cytophagales bacterium
CACGCCATTTGATAATGTTAGACAAAAAGCTGCGGACTCAATCTATCTCTAAAATGTGATTTTTCTTACTGCTATTACACACTTTTTTGAACACTACCACTATTTGAGTTAGAATAAAGAAATTCTCCTGCTTATTTTTTTGTAATAATCCAAAATATAAAAATTGATAGATTTTGTATTAAAGGATTTTTATCGGCTTTTCAAAATTAATATTTTAAAACAATTTTTAAAATGTAATTTATTTAGTATTTTAAATTCGTTTAAATTAATTTTCTAAAAAATCAAAAGATTAGACATAAGTTGATTAATTTTGTATAAATCATAAATAAATAAATAAAGTGCCTGCATCCGTAATATTTCTTAGAATATCCATCTTACTATTTATCTTATTGCTTTTGGATTTATATGCTTTTTCAGGTATAAAATCAGCCATGTCAAATCTAGAAAATTCTACTTTAAAAAAAATAATATCTTACGTTTATTGGCTAATTACTATATTTTATTTTATAGCCGTTGCTATATTTATGCTTAATTTTAATCCTCAAAATGGGGCTAATGGACGGCTTTTTAGAATTGTTGGTGCCGGTTTGGTATTATTATGGTTTCCTAAATTATTGATTTGTATTTTACTTTTATTAGAAGATATTTTTAGATTGATAAACGCAGCTTCGGTTTTATTTTTTGACAAAACTGGATTGGAAATTAAAGGCGATGAACCGTATTTTGTTGGCAGACGCTCTTTTTTTAGTAAAATTGCCTTAGGAATTGCCGCTATTCCTTTTGGAGCAATACTCTATGGCGTAACTAAGGGAAAATATAATTTTTCGGTCAATAAAATTTCTCTTAAATATAAAAACTTACCCGATAGTTTTCATGGTTTTACAATAACTCAAATTTCAGATGTTCATTCTGGAAGTTTTGATAGCATGGATGGTGTAAAAAAAGGAATTGATTTAATTAATAATTTAAAATCAGATGTGGTGCTTTTTACAGGTGATTTAGTCAATAATTTAGCATCAGAATTTGATCCATATATTACTGAATTTCTTAAAATAACAGCTCCACTCGGAAAGTATTCAATCACTGGAAACCACGATTATGGAGAATATATTCCTTGGAAAAACGTAGAATCCAAAAAAGAAAATTTTAAAAATTTGATTGAAAATCATGGAAAAGCCGGATTTAAAATACTTATGAACGAAAATATTGTTTTTAATAGAGATGGAGAACAACTAGCCATTGTTGGCATCGAAAATTGGGGTTTGCCGCCTTTTCCGCAATATGGCGACTTAAATAAATCTATTCAAGGTCTTGACAATCAGACTTTTAAAGTTTTAATGAGCCATGATCCATCGCATTGGGACGCTCAAGTTTTAAAACACGAAACCAATATAGATTTAACACTTTCAGGACACACACATGGCATGCAATTTGGTGTAGAAATTCCTGGTTTTTTCAAATGGAGTCCTGTAAAATATCGCTATCCTCGTTGGGCTGGTTTATATGAAATTGAAAACAAAAAACTGTATGTAAACCGTGGATTTGGCTTTATTGGCTTTCCTGGCAGAGTAGGAATTTGGCCTGAAATAACTCAAATCACATTATTAAAAGGATAGTTTTAAACATTTTCGTTTAAAAATATTTTTATTAAAAACGTCTTTTTTTACTTCCAATATGCACATATTATCTCGCAAGCAAAATTTATACATTATTCTTTTTGGTTTTTTTTTAACAAATGCACTTTTAGCTGAGTTAATTGGTGTTAAAATATTTTCTTTAGAAAAAGTAATAGAAATTTTACCTTTTTCAATTTCTTTGTTTGGTATAGATAATTTGTCATTAAATTTATCGGCAGGTGTAATATTATGGCCTTTTGTGTTTATAATTTCTGATGTAATTAACGAATATTTCGGGCAGAAAATAGTAATGAAAATTAGTTATTATACTGCGGCTTTTATTACTTTTGCTTTTTTTGTTGTTTTTATAGCCACCAAACTTCCTGCAGCTGATTTTTGGCTTTTATTGAATAACGAAGATAGTTTAGGGAATAGTTTTGACATTAACTTTGCCTATAATTTAATTTTCGGGCAAGGTTTGGGCATAATTATAGGCTCATTAGTAGCTTTTTTATTTGGACAATTAATTGATGCGTTTGTTTTTCAAAAAATAAAGACAATAACAAAAGATAAATATATTTGGCTTAGAGCAACAGGCTCAACTGTGGTTTCGCAATTAATTGATAGTTTTGTAGTTTTATTAATTGCATTTTTCTTATTTGGTAACTGGAGTCTTGAAATGATAATTGCTGTAGGAATTATTAATTTTATTTATAAAATTACGGTTGCTATTATCATGATTCCACTTTTGTATTTAATTCATTATGGTATAGATTATTATTTATTAAAAGATAAAAATATTACAAATAGTTAAATGGAACAATCAAAAATAAGAGGATTTTTAAAACTTGTTCGCCCTGCAAATATCATAACGGCTTGGTCGAATATTTTGGTTGGTGCTGCCATTGCCTATGGAACTTTGAACGAAGAAAGTTTGCCAATGTTTGATTTTATAAATTATTTTAATTTCGATATAGTTTTGCTAATTATCTCTACTTCAGGACTTTATGGCGGTGGAATTGTGATGAATGATTATTTTGATGCTAATTTAGATGCTAAAGAAAGACCTGAACGCCCAATTCCAAAAGGTTTAATTTCTAAAAAAAATGCTTTAAATTTTGCCATAGTTTTATACACAATAGGTGTAATATCGGCTTTTTGTGTCAATATTTTCAGCGGAATTATTGCTTGTTCGCTTGTTGGACTAACACTCATTTATAATACTTTTTCTAAACATAATTCTTTTTTAGGACCACTCAACATGGGGATTTGCAGAGCTGTAAATTGGCTTTTAGGAATGAGTATTTGTTCCACTTTTTTTTCATCATTCTTACTTTGGCTTATAATTCCATTATTGTATATTTTCGGGATTACGCTTGTAAGTCGTTCTGAAGTAATTGGCGAAAAAGGCAATAATTTAATTATTGGCGTAGGATTATATATTTTTGTAATTTTAGTAATTGCTTTATCGGGTCTTAGTTCTAACAGAACAACTGGAATTTTTATTTTTTTTATGTTAATGCCTTTTATTATTTATTTTTTTCACAAAGTTTTGAAGCCAACTTTGTTAGCAATTAATGGTGGCGGAAAACCGGAATTGGTCATGAAAGCAGTCAAATCAGCGGTTATTGGCGTTATTATTGTGGATGCATCTGTGGCTGTGATTTTTTTAGGAATTATTTATGGAGTAATAATTTTAGTATTAATGCCCTCATCAATTTATTTATCTAAAAGATTTGCGGTTACTTAATTCTTAATAATTGTATAAAAGGTATATTTAAAAATACTTGAATACAATACAATAATCATAAATACTACCAATACTTGTATAATAAAGGCAAAAAAAAGTTTCACAAAAAATGTGAAACCTTAATGTATTTAACAATACTACTCTACTAAAAGTTACTTTGGTCTTTAGGACTGAATGTTTTAAATTATTGATTTTGTAAAATTAGTATTAATTTTATATTATCAATATTTTTTTTTATTTTTTTAAGTAAATTTTTTTTAAGTAATTTTTTTTAATATTTAATAATATCCTTTTATAATTCAATTTTAATAACTTATATTAAAATTGAAAAAGTTTATTATAAATTAAATATTCATATTTAAAATACAAAAAATAATATTTTTTAATAAATAAAATATTAGAAAAGTACAATATTTTAATTGTGAATTATTTCTTTAATATCCGAAATAATTTTATTTGCAAGATAATCTGCGGTGGCTTGTGATTCTGATTCTGCATAAATACGAATGATAGGCTCAGTATTTGATGCTCTTAAATGCACCCATTCGTTTTCAAAATCAATTTTTACGCCATCAATATCGTTTATTTGTTCTTTTTTATATTTATTTTTAATACCATCTAAAATACTTTTAATGTTTATATCTGATGTAAGTTCTATTTTATTTTTTGATATAAAATAATGGGGTAATTTTGATTTTAGTTGCGAAACTGATTTTCCAAATTTAGCCAAATGCGTAAGAAATAAAGCAATTCCTACCAAAGCATCTCTGCCAAAATGCAACTCAGGAATGATAATTCCGCCATTACCTTCACCACCTATAACTGCATTTGTTTGTTTCATAACATTCACTACATTTACTTCACCCACGGCTGACGCATTATAAGTTCCGCCCCATTTATTTGTAATATCTCTTAAAGCACGTGTTGATGATAAATTTGAAACTGTATTTCCTTTTTTATGTTGCAAAACGTAGTCTGCAATCGCTACAAGCGTATATTCTTCACCAAACATAGATCCATCTTCGCAAACAAAGCACAATCTATCTACATCTGGATCAACAACGATTCCCAAATCTAACTTTCCTTTTTGCATTTCGTTGGAAATATGCGTAAGATTTTCGGGTAGAGGCTCGGGATTATGTGGAAAATGCCCGTCTGGTGTGCAGTATAATTCTAGGATATTTCTAACCCCTAATTTATTTAAAAGTAGAGGTAAAACTATACCTCCTGATGAGTTTACACAATCAATAGCTACCGAAAAATTGGCTTTTTTTATAGCTTTGATATCTACCAAAGGTAAAGCTAAAATTTTGTCAATATGTATAGAAAAATAATTTTCATTAATTGTATATTTTCCTAATTTAAGCACATCTACAAAACTAAATTTTTCGCTTTCTGCCAATGCTAAAACTTCTGCTCCATCGGCACCGGAAATAAATTCACCTTTGGCGTTAAGTAATTTTAAAGCATTCCATTGAATTGGATTATGACTTGCAGTAAGTATAATACCGCCCGCTGCATTTTCTTCAGTTACCGCAATTTCGACAGTTGGCGTTGTAGAAAGCCCTAAATCGACTATATCTAAACCTAAAGCTAAAAGTGAAGAAGAAACCAAATCTGAAACCATTTTCCCAGATATACGAGCATCTCTTCCAATGACTACTTTTTTGTTGCTAGATTTAGTTTTGAGCCATGTGCCATAAGCTGATGCAAACCTAACTACATCTAAAGGTGTTAGCGATTCGCCAACTTGCCCTCCAATAGTGCCTCTGATTCCTGATATTGATTTAATTAAGGTCATAAAAAAATATTTTTTTTGCGAATTTATTTTAAAATTATGTGTTACACAATTTATTTAATAATTTGCACAAAAATAGAAACAAAAAATTGAAATTTATATGATTGAAGATATTGAAATTTCAGAATTAAGAAATTTGTGCCAAGTAATTCTTGAAAAGTATAAGTATGATTTCAATAATTATGCCATGTCTTCTTTTAAAAGACGAATATTACGAATTTTAGAAATATATAAAATAAGTAGCGTAACAGCTTTAATAGAAAAAATAAAATACGACCCTATTTTTTTTAAACAATTTTTGAATGAAATCACGGTTAATGTTACTGAAATGTTTCGTGATCCATCCCTTTGGCGTGATTTGAGAGATAAAATTTTACCTAATTTATTTTCTACGCATCAAACTATTAAAATTTGGCATGCTGGTTGTTCTTCAGGCGAAGAAGTATATTCGATGTGTATTTTATTAAAAGAAATGGGCGTTTTAGATAAAGTAAAAATATATGCTACCGATATAGACGAACCCATTTTGGCTAAGGCAAAAGAAGGCAAATTCACTTCAAAAAATATGATTGATGTAAATGAAAAAAACTATATCAGATTGGGAGGACTTCATAAAATATCAAATTATTATACAGAAACGACTGGAGGTTTTGTAAAAATGGATCAAAGTTTGGTTCAAAATGTAACTTACAAAACGCATGATTTGGTAAAGTCAGGAGTTTTTAATAAGTTTGATTTAATATTGTGCAGAAATGTTCTCATTTATTTTAATCAACAATTACAAAATGAAGTTTTTAAAATGTTTCACGAAAGTTTGTTTAATTACAGTTATTTTGTGATTGGCTCAAAAGAAACATTAATTTGGAGCGATGTTTCAAGTAAATTTATAGTTGTAAATTCCGAGGAGAAAGTTTTCAAAAAAGTAAAAGAATAGTTGTAAACTGAACCAAAAAAATGAATTTAAACCAACTAGGAATTGAAAAAACCGATTTTAAAGCCGTTGTAATTGGCGGTTCGGCAGGTAGTTTTCAAGTTATTACAAAAATATTAGCAGAAATAAATCCGAAATTTGATTTGCCGATATTTATGGCATTGCACAGACTTAAACACGTTCGTAATGGATTTATAGAAGCACTTGCTTTAAAATCGAACAAAATAATTGTTGAACCTGAAGATAAAGAAGCGATAAAAAAAGGAATGGTATATTTGGCTCCAGCTAATTATCACATGTTTTTGGAATTGGGCAACAAAATTGCCCTATCCACCGAAGAAATGGTAAATAATTCAAGACCTTCCATAGATTTGACTTTTGATACGGCTTCTTATGTTTATAAAACAAAAATAATTGGTATTATGCTTTCAGGTGCAAACCGAGATGGCGCTTGGGGAATGAAAAAACTTAAAGAAAGGGGCGGTTTTACCATCGTTCAAGATCCAAAAGAATGTACAATAGACACAATGACAACTGCAGCTATGAATATTACTAAAATTGATTTAGTTTTAACATCCGAAAATATAATAAAATTTCTAAACGCCTTAGTATGAAATATCAAAAATTAATTTTATATACATTTATTTTTACAGGACTTGGATGTATGATTATTACTATGTTTCATCCATTTGAAATGTATTATAATAGATTAATTCCAACTGTTTTGATAAGCATTGTGGTATGTCTAGGCTATTTTCTACAATCTTTTAATTATATAAAAGCTTCAAATATTTCACAATCCAATAATTTAGAATCTAAATCATTTTCAAGTACCGCATTAGAAAAAAACTACGAACAACTTTTTTATGATATTTCTAAGAAAATTGAAGTTATAAATTTATATTCCAAAAATGCAGATAATTACAGAGAATTACAACTCCAGCTTTTGTGCAACGAATTTCAATTTGGACAAGGTTTAATTTTTGACAAAATCATCAAAAATGAAGGAATTTATTTAACTAAAACTGCTACTTATGCCTTTTTTGGAGATTCAGATGCCATTGAAGATGTAGAATGGGGAATGGATATTACAGGACAAGCAGCGAAAAATGGCGAATTTATTTATATAGATAATGTTCCGAAAGGACATTTGCAAATTGCCTCTGGTTTAGGTACTAGTAATCCTAATATTCTGGTTTTAGCACCTTTCAAAATAAATAACGAAGTTGCAGGAGTAGTAGAGTTAGCGGGTTTTCAAACTTTAAATGATAATGATATTTCACATCTAAAAAAAGTAATAAACTTTATGTTTGTCTAAAGTTATTTTAAATTATATTCTATTTATTAATTAATTAAGCATGAAGTTTACGAAAAGTATAAAATTTAGAATGTTCTTAGGTCTTGGCGTTTTAGCCGTAGTTCTTTGCATTTGTTTTATTAAAATATTTAATTATTTGAATGATATTGGTCAAATAATTGAAATTAAACATATAGAAAACACGCAATTAATTCAAGATGTTCAAGAAATTAAAGACTTAACTGTATTTTCACTTCTTGTTTTTATGGCGGTAGGAATAATAATTGTTACTTTAATTGCAAATTCTGTCCTGTTTCCAATCATAAAACTTACTAAACAAATGGAAGATTTAAGTAAAGGACTTTTGCCGGAAATTACAGAAGTAACAAAATTTGATGACGAGATTGATTCGATGCGCGATTCTTTAAAAGCAGTTACAGAAGGTATTAAAAACACAGCTCAATTTGCTTTTAAAATAGGAAAAGGTGAATTAGAAGCAAAATTTACGCCTCTAAGTGATCACGACATGTTGGGTTTGGCATTATTAAATATGCGAACAAACTTAATAGATGCACAAAAAGTTGATGAAAACAGAAATAGTATAGTTACTTCAAATGCTGAAGTAAGTAATCTTTTACGTTCACATACGCAGCTTGAAACGATGGGAGATGATTTAATTAAGTTTTTAGCGAAAAAAGTAAATGCTATTCAATCGGCTTTTTATGTGGTTGAAGAAGGAAAAGAAAATGAAAAAATAATTATTCTTACTCATATCTATGCTTATAATAAAAAGAAAAATCTTAAAAAAACTTTTAAGTTTGGCGAAGGGTTAGTTGGGCAATCAGCCATAGAAATGGATTTTGTTCATAGAACCGAAATTCCAAGAGATTATGTTTCCATTACTTCTGGTTTATTGGGTGAGCAACGCCCAACTTCCATTTTTATAATGCCGCTTATTACCAACGAAAAAGTATATGGCGTTTTGGAATTTGCTTCAATTCAGAAATTTACAAATTTAGAAATAGAAATAATTAAAGATATAAGTGAAATTGTTGCTCAAACCATTTTTAATTTACAAGTAACTGAAAGAACCGCCAAATTATTAGCAGAATCACAAAGGATGAGTTCTGAACTTTCGGAGCAATCAATCGCATTGCAACAAAATGCGGAAGAAATGCAAGCTACTCAAGAAGAACTTACACGCTCCAACGCAAAATTAGAAGAACAAATTGTGGAGGTAAATAATTCTCAAAACCGAACACATATATTATTAGAAAATTCATCAGAAGTAATTAGCATTATTAGCAAAGAAGGAACGGTAACTTACGTAAGTCCGTCTGTAAAAAGTATTTTAGGTTATGAAGTTGAAGAGCTTCTAGGCACAAAAGAGCTCAACAGAGTAACAATAGAAAGCCAGGAAAGCTTTATAGATATGTTTAAATCTCTTTTAACCAAACCTGAAAAGGTTGTAACATTGGTTTATAGTTACCAACAAAAAAATGGGGAAGTAATATGGCTAGAAGTTTTAGGACGAAATATGCTTTTAGATTCTTCTATCAAAGGAATAGTTCTTAATGCCCGAGATATAACCGAACGCAGAAGAGCCGAACAAGAAGCCCGAATGCGATCACAAATGCAATCACTTTCAGAAAATTCGCCAGATTTAATAACCCGTTTAAATCCACAAGGAAAAATTTATTATGTCAATCCAACCATAGAAAGTTTGACTGCCATGAAACCATCAGAATTTAATAAAAAAACTATTTATGAAGTAGGTTTAGATGAAACAGTTATTCAATCTTGGGATGAAATCATTAAAAATGTAATTAAAGATAATAAAAAAATACAGGTCGAAATGCCATTTCCAACTCAAAATGGAAGTTTGGTAATGAACGTAAACGCTATTCCAGAATATACAGAAAGCGAAGAAATAGAATCTATTTTGTTGGTTTCGAGCGACATTACAGAAAGGAAGAAAACAGAAGTAGAAATACAAAATAAAAATAAAAAAATTACTGAATCAATCAATTATGCCAAACGCATTCAAGTAGCAATTATTCCTGAGCAAACTCGAATTTTGTCTCAATTGAATGAATATTTCATGTATTACAAGCCAAAAGATGTGGTAAGTGGCGATTTTCCATGGTTTTTGGAAACCGAAACCGACATTTATTTAGCAGCCGTAGATTGCACTGGGCATGGAGTACCGGGAGCTATGCTTTCTTTGATTGGCTATTTTCTATTAAATGATATTGTTAAATCACAAAAAATAAACGATCCAGGAAAAATTTTAGATTTATTAGACCAAGGAGTAACCCAAACCCTCAAACAAGACGTAGAGGGTAATGAAATGAAAGATGGAATGGATATTTCACTTTGTAAAATTCATAAAACAAAAAAATATTTGGAATATTCCGGTGCACATCGACCTTTGTATCAATTAAGAAACGGAGAAATTATTGAATTTAAAGGAAATAAATTTGCCATTGGTGGAGGAACTTTCCGAAATCAAACCGATTTTACAAATCATAAAATTGAAATTTTGAAAGGCGATTCATTCTTTTTCTGTTCAGACGGCTATCCAGACCAGTTTGGCGGACCAGAAGTGAAAAAAATTGGACCATCAAGAATAAAAAGTATTATTCAAAATAATGATATGATAGAAAATTTTGCTAATATGCAGAATATTTTCAGCGACTTCTTTGACGAATGGAAAGGAAATCAAAAACAAATGGATGATTTGTTATTAATTGGAATAAGATTTTAGTACTTTTAACAAGAATTTAAGAACATGGAAAAAAAATTGAATTACATTTTTGAACTTCATAAAACCCTGTCTGAACAAAATATAATTTTGGTTTATGAAGGTGAATTTTCTCAAGAAATAACCAAATCGGTGCTTTCTATGGCAGAAAAAAACATGGATACTACCAACGAAGACTTAAATATTAAGAAAAAAGTATTTAATGTAATGGTAGAATGTTTACAAAATATTTGCAAACATTCAGAAGAGTTTGGAGGTGATAATGACGACTTCAATACCGCCATTTTTATGATAGGTAAAGAACACGAAACTTACAAAATCACTTCTGGAAACGTAATTTATAACAACAAAGTAGAAGGTTTGAAAGCCAAACTTGAAAAAATAAATTCTTTAGACAAAGAAGGACTTAAAGAATATTACAAAAACACTTTATCAAATTCTGAACTTTCTGATAAAGGTGGGGCAGGACTTGGTTTTATTGATATGGCTCGCAAATCAGGTCAGAAATTAGCCTTTGAATTTACAAAAATTGACGAACAAATCTCTTTCTTTTCTTTACAATCAACCATAGCTAGAAATATTTAAAATATAAATCGAAAAAAAAATGAATAATATAAATTTAGAAGGTACCGAAGATACCCCAAAAATAATCTTAGACGCCACAAACAACATATTTGAGATTTCAGGTCGTTCTTTGCCAGAAGACTGTGCAACATTTTATAAACCAATTTTGGAATGGCTTGCTGCTTACGAACCTACCCAAAAAGTAAATTTTGAAATAAAATTAGATTATTTCAATACTGCATCTTCAAAAATGATTTTGGATATGCTTACTCGCCTTGAAAAAATAAAAAATAAAGGAAAAGAAGTAATAATTACTTGGTATTACAGCGAGGACGATGAAGATATGCACGAAGCGGGAGAAGAATTTTCAGAACTTGTTGAAATTCCGTTTGAAATAAAATCTTTGTAATTTCAATAAATTATATTCGTTCAATAAAATAATACATTATTGAACGATTTTTTATGTATGAAAAAAAAATCTGAAACAGCACTGCTTATTGCTCTAGGAGGAATAATAGGTGCTATAATAACACTTCTATTTACAACAGATAAAGGCGAAAATATTCGCAATACTATTACTTCTGAATTTGATATTTTCAAAGAGAAAGTAAAATCATTTTTTAAATAAAATCATTACATTATGTCGTATATTATTCCAATCGAGGGATTTGAACCAGTTTTCGGTAAAAATAATTGGATTGCTCCTAATGCTACTATTATAGGAAAACTTACGGCAGGCGATGATTGCAGTTTTTGGTTTAATTCAGTCGTAAGAGCAGATGTAAACACCATAACTTTAGGCAATAAAGTAAATATTCAAGACGGTGCCTGTATTCATTGCACTTATCTCAAACACAGCACAACTATTGGAAATAGCGTTTCGATAGGGCATCATGCCATTGTACATGGTTGCACAATAGAAGATTTTGTATTAATTGGCATGGGAGCTATTGTAATGGATGGTGCTTATATCGAAAAAAATAGTATAATTGCTGCTGGAGCTGTTGTTTTGGAGGGTACAAGAGTAGAATCTGGAACAATTTATGCGGGAGTGCCTGCAAAAAAAGTAAAAGTACTCAGCCAAGAACAAACCCAACAACTTATTGAAAGAATTGCAAAAAACTACATTTTTTATGCAGATTGGTATAAATAATGAAATAAATTTTAAGAATAAATTTAGATAAATATAATCATAATTACTTGATAATCAGTTATTTAATTATTTTCAAAAGAATTTGTTCAATAATTTAATTTAATTAAAATATTAAACAAAAATTTGGTTATTAATTAATTTTGTTTAATTTTGTATTAATAACATTAAACAAAATGATTATGACACAAGTAGAATTCAACTCAAATTTAACAACCATTGCAAAAGCTCTAAAACCATTTGCAATGCGACTTACAAAAGATTTAGATGATGCTAAAGATTTATTGCAAGATACTTTAATAAAGGCTTTTACACACAGAGAAAAGTTTGAAGAAGGCACTAATCTAAAAGCTTGGATGTACACAATCATGAAAAACACGTTTCTTACTAATTATCAAAAAATGATTAAAAAAAATACATTTATAGATAATACGGAAAACCTTCACTTTATAAATTCGAGTAATTATGTTGCAGTGAATTTTGCAACTACTAACTTTGCACTTGAAGACATTAATAAAGCAATGAATATTTTGCATGAAGAATACAAAACACCTTTTATGATGTATTTTAGAGGTTTTAAATATTTTGAAATTGCCGAAAAATTAGAAATTCCGATTGGAACTGTTAAAAATAGAATTCATATCGCAAGAAAAGAACTTAAAGATATGCTTACCATGTATAATTAAGCAAAGATTAGTTGTGTTTTAGTTTGATTTTAATTTAAGGTCTTGCAGTTTCTGCAAGACTTTTTTAATTTTAATGCTTTTGAAAATTAAAACTTTATATTTTTTTATGAAATACATTTTATATAAAGTCTAATAAATAATTACAATTAAATTTTTAGAAAACACCTTTCTTATTTCCCAATGGGGAAATAAGAAAGGAATTGAAAATATTTATTAGACTCAATTTAATCTAATTTTATATTTAATATTTTTTAATTTATTACCAAACCAAATAAATTCCATATAAAATCAATAAAAAACCTGAAATTAAATTGATAATGTAAAGTGTTTTTTCGGTTATTAAATTCGATAATTTTCTAGCAAGATATATTTTTAATAAATCGGATATAAAAACAGTTATAACTGTGGTACTAAAAAACAAAAAAAGCAACCATTTATTACCATTTAATTGTATAGATGCCGAACTAACAGCACCAATCCAAAAAATAATTACGGAAGGATTAATAAAATTTAATAAAAATCCTTTAGAAAAATATTTCAATTTATCGGATTTATTAAAAGTTAATTCTAAAGTTTGAGTAATTTTTGGTTTTTTTAATATCATTATTAACCCAAAAATAATAAGTAAAATTCCGCCTCCTTTGGCTAAATTATCAGAACTTAAATATTTATTTTCAAACTGCGAAAAGCCCAAAGAAACAAATAAAATATATAAAATATCTGAAATTGCAACGCCAAGTGCTACATATAATGCTTGAAAAAATCCTTTTTTGAGAGCTGTGTTGAGTAATAAAAAAAATACTGGTCCTACCAAAACAGCAATCGCAATTCCTAAAATAAATGCACTTGCCAAAACTGAAACCATTCTAAATTAATTTTAAAACTATATTATTACTAATTTAAAATAAATCTTCTTCTAATCTTATTGATTAAAAATAGTTTTTGTTGTTCAAAACTTGCAATACTTACTTGATCGAAAACAAACTTTAAATCTAAAAATTGTTTTGATTCTTCTTTTTGAAAAGAATCAAAATTTATTTTTTTACTTGTGCAATATTCTTCAAAGGTCATTTGGTAAGTATAATTTATTTTATTTCAACAATTCCATGCGTTTCAATCCATTGAAAAAGCGTGTTTACGTCTTCTAACTTGCATAATTCAGTGCCATAATTCATGGTTGCAGCTGAACCGCAAGCTACACCCATCATGATGGTTTCTTTGATAGATTTGTTTTGAGAAAGCTGAAAAACCATGCCCGCAACCATGCTATCTCCCGCACCTACTGTGCTTCTTTTTTTCACTATTGGAGCAGCAATATGCACATATTTATCTTTTGTAACCATAATTGCCCCTTGAGCACCTAGCGAAACCGCCACAATTTCGCACTTTCCACGATTGATAATTTCGAGTGCTTTTTCTTGAACTTGCTCTGTTCTAATTTCCTCCATTCCACACATATTTGCCAATTCTCCAATATTTGGTTTTAGTAAGAATACACCTTTATTGGCGGCAGCATTTAAGGCAGGACCTGAAGTGTCAAGCACAAATTTTGCACCAATCTGACGTGAGATTTCAGCTAATTCGGCATAAAAATCAACGGGTAATCCAGGACAAAGGCTTCCACTTGCAACTATAAAATCAACATTTTTCTGTTTTGTAATCTCCCAAAGTAAATCTTTCCATTCAGTTTCTTCAATTTTTGGTCCTTCCATGCCAAAACGATATTGTTTGTTTGTGCCAGTTTCTAACACAATCATATTTTCACGAGTGTTTCCAGAAATTCGGAACGGAAAACTATCAATATTTTCTTTAGCAATAAGTTCATTAAAAAAATCACCTTGATGTCCGCCTGAAAGATACAAAGCTATTGATGGGCTACCTAATCTTTTTAAGGCTCTCGACACATTTATTCCGCCACCGCCAGGCTCAAAAGTTGGGGATTCGCATCTTAACTTTTGCTCTGGAATGAGTGCATCAACTTTTGTACTTTTGTCTATTGAAGGATTTAGCGTTAAGGTAATTATTTTTGCCATTGAATTAAATATTTATAGCAAATAACTACAATTATAGTTAAAAAACAAAAAAATATAAAGTTAGAAAATCAAAAAAGCTTTTCTTTCAAATCATTATTTAATTTATAAATGATTACTTTTGTGTTTCAAAATCAAAATCTATGTACAAAAATATTTTTAAGCCATTTTTGTTTTTATTTAATCCCGAAAAGGCGCATCATTTAGCATTTTTATTACTTAAATATAGTCTTAAAATTCCGTTTTCAAGTTCATTTTGTAGATTTTTGTTTGACACACCGCATCAAAATATAAATTTTTTGGGTTTAAATTTCAAAAATAGAATTGGTTTAGCGGCAGGATTTGATAAAAATGGGGCTTATATTGACGAACTAGCCTGTTTAGGTTTTGGATTTATAGAAGTTGGTACTGTAACACCGCTTGCTCAACAAGGCAACGATCAACCCAGATTATTTCGTTTGTTTGATGATGAGGCAATTATTAATCGTATGGGATTTAATAATTTGGGAATGGAGGAATTGGTAAAAAAACTAAAATCTCGAAAAACCGATATTATCATTGGAGGTAATATTGGTAAGAATAAGCAAACTCCAATCGAAAAATCAAATAATGATTACTTACTTTGTTTTGAATCTTTATATGCTTTTGTGGATTATTTTGTGGTTAATGTTAGTTCGCCCAACACGCCAAATTTAAGGCAATTACAGGATAAAGAACCGTTAATGGATTTGCTAACCGAAATTTATAAAAGCAACGATTTATTGGCTCAAAAATATCAACAAAAAAGAAAGCCTGTGTTACTAAAAATTGCTCCAGACCTCACTGATTCACAGTTAGATGATATTATTGATATTATAAAAACAACAAAAACGGATGGAATTGTTGCTACAAACACAACCATAAGCAGAGATAATTTAAAAACAAATACAAAAGAAATTCAAAGCATAGGAAATGGCGGACTGAGCGGAAAACCACTCAAAAATAATTCTACTTATATTATAAAATATATTACCGAAAAATCAAATAAATCAATTCCAATTATTGGCGTAGGCGGGATTTATTCAGCCCAAGATGCACAAGAAAAAATTGATGCAGGAGCGAGTTTGGTTCAAGTTTATTCAGGATTTGTGTACGAAGGTCCGGATTTAGTTAAGGAAATTGCTTTGGGTTTGAAGTGATTTAGAGGAGAAAAAAGGTTTAAAATTAAAAAAAAACTAATGTACAAAGAAGCTATAAATAATGTTAATGTAGTTGAAGAGCTACAAATGTTTGAGTTTGAAAAAAGAAAAAGTTCAATTTCTATTGTTGAAAAAGAAATATCTAAGTGTTTGATACAAAATAAAATTTACACATTTGGCTTTATGATATAGTTCCATTCTCCATGAAATTCATTTTTGTCAACATTAACCAATAGTAATT
>REAG01000052.1 GCA_004294265.1 Cytophagales bacterium
CCCAAGGGGAGGGACTTGCTTCGCAAATGTTTTTTTTAGTAATAAATTAAAAATAAATTACTTGATTATAAAAGAAAAGTTTTAAATGCGAATTCCCTAGTTTCATTTTAACTAAAATTTACTATTTTTTTGTTTATCAATTTTTATTATAAATTCTGTATTAAATTTACATTAGTTAATTACTAAAAGTTTTACTTTCATAAAAAAAATAAAAATTAGTAAGTTTAATTTCAATATGTTAATAACTTATTAATAATTAAATATAAATTGCTAACTTAATAAAATATTATGAACTACAAATTTGAACTTCCAGCTGGTTCAAGGAAACCGATAATCAAAGTAATAGGAGTAGGTGGCGGTGGTAGTAATGCCGTCAATTATATGTATCAACAAGGAATTCAAGATGTTGAATTTATTGTTTGTAATACCGATGTTCAAGCATTGCGCTTGAGTCCGATTGAAAATAAACTTCAAATTGGCACAATGCTTACCGAAGGATTAGGTGCAGGCACGAATCCTGACATGGGAAAGCAATCTGCGATGGAGGATAAAGAACGTATTCGAGAAACTTTGCAAGAAACCAAAATGCTTTTCATTACAGCAGGCATGGGCGGAGGCACAGGAACTGGTGCTGCACCTGTGATTGCTAAAATTGCTAAAGAAATGGATATTCTTACAGTCGGAATTGTAACAATGCCATTTTCTTTTGAAGGTCGTAAAAAAGTTAGCCTTGCCGAAGAAGGAATCAATGAATTAAAGCAATATTGCGACACGGTCATTGTAATTTTAAATGACAAAATAAGAGAAATTTACGGATATCTAAATTTAAAAGAGGCATTTTCTAAAGCTGATGATATTCTTACAGTTGCAGCTAAATCAATAGCTGAAATTATTACTAAACCAGGCACTATAAATATTGATTTTCAAGATGTAAATATGGTTATGAGTGGTGCTGGTTCCGCAGTAATGGGTTCTGCTATGTTTGGTGGTTCAAACAAAGCCATGAAAGCAACAGAAGCCGCTTTACACTCGCCTTTGCTCAATAATACGTCTATTTCAGGTGCTAAAAAGATTTTAGTATCAATTACTGCAACCTCTGATGGTTTAAGTATGGATGATTTTGGTATCATTAATGAATATTTGCAAGAGGCGGCTGGATTGAATGCTTTATTAAAATGTGGTGTAAGTATTGACGATTCTTTAGGTGATAATATTCGAGTTACTGTTATTGCAACTGGATTTGATGCTATAACAGAAAATTTAGAATTTGACAATAAAAAAACCGTTATTGATCTTAATTCAAATAAAAAAGTTGCCAACCAAAATTCTTTTTCTGAATCTAAATTAGAACAAGATACAATTTTTATTCCTCAAAATGGAATAATTGAATCTAATGACAGAAATAGAGTTGAAATTGAAATCCGTCCTAAAACGTCAAATAATAATTTGAATTCTTCAACTCTTTTTTCGGCAGAACACGAAAAAGCTATTGTTACTGATTATCAACCTTTAGATGATGAAAAAAGAAAAAAGCAACAAGAATTACAAGAAACAAGGGTTACTAAATTAGCTGAAAGAAGTGTTTTTGCAAATATGAACCAAGATGAGTTTAGAGATATGCTTGAAATTCCTGCCATTGAACGTAAGAAAATTAAATTATATGAACCGCCACATTCTTCTGAAAGAACGGTTTCTAAATTCAGTTTGAACGAAGACGGTGATATGCTTGGAAACAATAAATTCTTACATGACAATGTAGATTAATATTTTAATTTGAAAGATTAAAATATTGAAAAAGTAAAAAAAGGTTTTAATCACAGATTAAAACCTTTTTTTTATGATAACTTATATAAAGTCTAATTAATTATTAAATACTTTGATAACTTTTCTCTAATGGAAACATAAGAAAATAGGAGGTTTCTAAAAATTTATTTATAAACATTTATTAAATTCAATTAAAATTTATTAAGCAATAAAACTTACTTTAAATTCAAAAAATCCATAAATAAATTTGCATCTAAATTATAACTTTTGGGTTGAGTTAAAAGATTTTCGTTGGCATCAATAATTACGTAATAAGGTTGAGAATTTGTTTTAAATTTATCAATTTGCAAATCTGCATTTTGTTTACCTATTGTTTTCTTAATTTTACCATCTAATTTTGATGTAAACCATTGATTTTCAGGTAGTTCAGTTTTATCATCTACATAAAGAGCCAAAACGATAAAATCGTTTTTTAATTTTTCTAAGATGAGTGGTTCAGCCCAAACACTTGCTTCCATTTCTCTACAATTAACGCATCCATGCCCAGTAAAATCAATAAAAATAGGCTTACCTGTAATTTTAGAACATTCAAGTGCTTGTTTATAATCAAAATATCCTTTAATTCCGTGTGGCAACTCTAAAAAGTTACTATATTTTGCTGTTTCGCAGTTGGTATTTGTGTTTTTTGAATTTGAAATATTTGAAGAATTTAATCCAAAATCTGAACTTTTTTGAGGTGGTAAATACCCTGAAAGAGCTTTAAGAGGCGAACCAAACAAACCAGGAATAAGATATACTACAAATGAAAAACTAAAAATAGCTAATATTACTTTAAAAACACTGATTTTTTGTGTTAAATAATCATCGTCATCGTGCGGAAGTTTAATTTTATGCAATAAATACATTCCTATCATAGCAAAAACGGCTATCCATATTGAAATATTTATATCTCGTGGCAAAATATTCCAATGATAAGCTTGGTCGGCAAGACTTAGGAATTTGAGAGCTAAAGCCAATTCTAAGAAGCCTAAAACTACTTTTACTGAGTTGAGCCATCCGCCCGACTTTGGTAAGTTTTTAAGCCAATTTGGAAATAAAGCAAATAGCATAAAAGGAATTGCAAACGCCATAGAAAAACCTAACATTCCTACAATAGGTTTTATAAAATCTCCGTTTGCACTCAACACTAAAATGTTTCCAACAATCGGACCTGTGCAAGAGAAAGAAACTAAAACAAGGGTAAATGCCATAAAAAATATACCCATATATCCGCCTTTTTCAGATTGTTTATCAACAGCATTTACAACAGAAGATGGTAAAGTTATTTCAAATAATCCTAGAAAAGAAAGAGAAAAAATAATGAAAACGCCAAAGAAAAATAAATTTGGTAGCCAATGCGTACTTAAAAAATTGGCAGTTTCTGCACCTGCTAATTTGGAAACCAAAACCCCAATTATACTATAAATAACCACAATAGAAATCGCATAAATAAATGCTTTTTTTCGTCCATCAGACTTAGATTTTGAAGCATTTAAAAAAAATGTTACAGTCATTGGAATCATCGGAAACACGCAAGGTGTAATAAGTGCCGCCAATCCTGATAAAAAAGCCAATATGAAAAATCCCCATAAAGTTTCAGATTTATCTTTTGAAATACTAGTTAATTCGATTTTATCAATTTTTACTTCTTTTTGTAAAGGTATAGAATCCGTTTTTGAAAAAGATTTTATACTTGTATCTTTTGTAATAATACTTGAATTTTCATTCGTTTTTTTTTCTATTTCAGATTTGATTATTTCATTTTTTTTTTCAGTTGTTATCTTTATTTTTATATCAAAATCAACTTCTTTTGGTGGCAAACACATTCCTGACGCTTGAGAACAGGTGCAATATTCAAAAACACCTTTTATAATTGGATTTTCAGCTAATATTTTTACTTTTTGAACAAAATATCCTTTATCTATTATATAGTCATATTCTCCAATATATTCGTCTTTTTTGTGTTTAGATTTTGGCACATTTATTTCGCCCACTAGCTCAAAACTTTTATTTTTTTCAAAAGTAAATGTAGTTGGTGGTGCGGATTCAAATTTGCCCGTACTGTAAACATACCAATCTTTTTGTACATTAGCCAAAAAAGTAATTTCGATAATATCGCCAATTTTAGCTTCAGTTTTTGAAGGTAAAATAGACCAAGTAACAGGATTTTCGACTTGTGCTTGAATTTGAAAAAATCCAAAAATAAAAATAAACAAATATCTCATAAATTAAATGTTATAGTATAAATCATTCACTAAAATAATTTTCAAATATAACATCATTTGATTGATAAAAATTGTGTGGTTTTAAAAATATTTTTTTTATTGTTATATAATATTCTTGATAACTACACAAATAGATATGAATTTGCTTAGATATATTCAAAAATATTTAATCCCTTAATTATCAATAACTTACGATTTATTTTTAAAAATAAATAAAATAAAATTAGGATAATAAAAATAACTTTTCCTTGTTTGCAATAAATTTAATCAAAAAATTTATGACACATCACATCACATCACATCACATCACATCACATCACATCACATCACATCACATCACATCACATCACATCACATCACATCACATC
>REAG01000179.1 GCA_004294265.1 Cytophagales bacterium
CTCGAAAGAGAGGTGAAAATAAAAATTTCTGATGAATGAGATTTAAGTAACTCAAAATTGGGTTTAATTTCCATAATTTCTTTTTCTGAAGAAAGTTCAACTAAAACCCAATTTTTGTACATTCCTACATAGATAGGTATCGAATTTGAAAACTGTTCAAAAATATGATTTGATTTTTGTTGTATCATTTGAAATGAAGGAAATATCATCTCAATTTTATCATTAATCAATTTTGTAACTAGAGTTCCGCTTTTAGTTAGAAAAGATAAATCTGCAGTTTTTAAATTATTTTCGAGATGATAGATAATTTTTGCAGAAGCCAAAGTAGCATGTACACATAAATCTATTTCTTGCTTGGGAGTAAACCAACGCAAATTAAAAATTGTTAAATTTTCGGTTTTTGTAACAAAAGCTGTCTCAGAAAAATTAATTTCTTTTGCTATTTTCAACATTAATTTATCAGAAATTTCATTTTCAAGTAAACAAACAGCTGCTTGATTTCCTTTGAATTTTTCGTTTGTAAAAGTATGAACAGTGAAAATTCTCATAAATTTTTAATTTTAAATAATAGAAAAGCCCATATAGCTACACTTTAAATTTAAAACATAAATATTTCTTTCAAAACCCCATCCCTAACCCTTCCACAAGGGGAAGGGAACTCAAAAAACGGAGTTTTTTGAGTGTTTTGTAGTTACGTGGGCTTTTCTATTAAATAATATATAGCAGACAAATAAGCTGGTTTCTGTGCTTGCTTTTGGCAAGTGTTTATCATTTATCTTGGTGGTTGATCGCCCAAACACTCGTGTATCGATCTACCCATTTTGAGGTTGAGATTGCTCCCAAGCCGATGCGAGAAGCACCATAACCCAAAACATATTTGATCTTTCAGCCCGAAAGGTTTTCCTTGCCCCCATTGTTGCCGCTGGAGCGGTGAGCTCTTACCTCGCCTTTTCACCTTTTCCTCTATTGCTAAAGGTAGTTTTTTTTCTGTGGCACTGTCTATCATCAAAGGTTTTTACCCTCAATTTTCCTGAATTTCTCAGGATTCGGTTCTCTGTGCTGACCAGACTTTCCTCCCTTTGTTTGCACAAAAAGCGATAAACTATGTCTGCTATACCGCAAATATAGTAAAAATGTAACACAAAACCATAAAAAGCGATATTACAAATGTTATACTCGCAAGTATAACATTTGTAATACAATTTGGAAGTCCATAACATTTGTAATAAGTTTGCTATAACAAATGTTATTACAAAAGTTATGGATATAGATATTAACCTGAGAATCAACCAGTTAATAGTTAAGTTGGGGTTCAATAAAAGCACATTTGCGGTCAAAATTGGGGTTTCTCAACCTGTAATTACCCATATTACCAGCGGCAGAAATAATCCTGGATTGGAAGTAATTCAAAAAATACTCCTTAATTGCCCCGAAACAAACCCAGAGTGGCTTATTTTAGGCAAAGGAGAAATGATTTTAAATAATAAGTTGAAGGAACAAATCTTAAAAGACTTAAAATCAGACATTTATAACTCAATTTTAATCTTAAAAAAAGAACTAAAATTATTAGATGAAAAATTTGAAATACTGAAACATTTATGAATTATAAATTATGAATTATAAATTATGAATTATGAATTATGAATTATGAATTATGAATTATGAATTATGAATGGCGTTAAACAAGCATAATTAACAACTAACAACTAACAACTAACAATTAACAACTAAAAAGAAACTTCGCTAATCAAATAATTACTACCACAAACAAGTATAAAATCACCTTCTGAGGCTTGATTTTTAGCAAATCGAATTGCATTATTCACATTTTTAATGATTTTGTGCCTTAAATGATATTTTATTGCAAACTCTGAAAGCTTTTCGGCTGATAATTTGCGATTTGTAACAGGTTCTGAAAATATATAAAAAGGATTTTTGGGCAATATTTTGAAAATTTCTTCATGATTTTTATCAGCTACCATTCCCATAATTATTGTTAAATTTTCATAAGAATTGCTTTTTAATTGTTCTATTATTTCTTCAAATCCATGTAGATTATGAGCAGTTTCTAGTAT
Source organism: Cytophagales bacterium (assembly GCA_004294265.1). Lineage (GTDB taxonomy): Bacteria > Bacteroidota > Bacteroidia > Cytophagales > UBA9547 > REAG01. The sequence goes on from REAG01000179.1 coordinate 2,076, forward strand.
AACTAATGGTTTATTATTTATTGTTTGCCATCTGCCATTCAGTATATTATAATTATTTACTTCAAGTAATGCTTTAATTAAAATTTGATTATCAATAGAAGTATTTAAGGGTGGTTTTTGTAAAATTTCGCATACTTTAAAAATCCCTTTCAAATTTTTTAATTGATAATTTCCTTTTAAACCAATTTCAATTTCAGAAAATTTTAAAACATTATTTTGGTAAACATTCACAATTAATCCATTTTTTTTATTTTCGGATTTTATAATTTTAAATTCTTCAGAATTATATAAAGGTGCATTTTCTAAACTTGCTTTTTTTTCAAATACAGAATAAATTTCAGATTGAAATTCAGAAATAACTACAGGCGTGTTTTTTTTAATAATTCCAGCTTTTTCGTAAGCTATTTTTGCTAAAGTATCACCCAAAATATCAGTATGATCCCATCCAATATTGGTAATAAGTGATAAAATTGGATTAATGATATTAGTACTATCTAGCCTTCCGCCCAGTCCTGTTTCAATAATGGCAATATCTACGTTATGTTTAGCAAAATAATCAAAAGCCATGGCAGTTGTAATTTCAAAAAAAGAAGGCTTAAGCGCCTCAAAATCAGACATATAGCAACTTACAAATTGAATAACTTCTTCTTCTGAAATATCAATACCATTTATTCTAATTCTTTCTGTAAATGATTTAAGATGAGGTGAAGTAAAAAGTCCGGTTTTATAGCCATTTAATTGCAAAATAGTGGCTAAAAAGTGTGATGAGCTTCCTTTTCCATTCGTACCTGCAATGTGAATGGATTTGAATTTTTGATGCGGATTTCCTAAAATTTTACACAATTTTTCTATATTTCCTAAACCAGGTTTATAAGCACTAGATCCATCACGTGTAAATACAGGAAATTGCTTAAAAAGATATTTGGTAGTTTCTTTAAAAGTCATTATATAATTTAATTATTTGATAATCAGATATTTATTATATTTTTTTTAATATAAAACAAAAAACGGTTTTCATATTTTTTAATTTTATTCAAAAAAAGTTTAACTTTGTAAATCATAATTCAAACATAGAATAAAATGAGCGAAATTTTAAATTTAGATGGCGAAAAACTTACATTTGAAGATTTTAAAAACGAAAATGGAATAACATATTGGTGGGCTTCAGATTTATTGAAAATGCTTGGTTATCCAACTTTAAAAGCTTTTCAACCAGTTTTGGATAGAGCCACACGCACATTTGTTTCTTTAAACATACCTCATTATGAAAATATAATTGCAATTAGTAGAGAAATTAACGGTACTTTAATTCAAGATTTCAAACTAACAAGGTTTGCCTGTTATATTTCTGTGATGAACGGAAATCCTAAAAAAGTTGAAGTGGCTGAAGCGCAACTTTATTTTGCACAACAAACACGTAAATTTGAATTATTTTTTGAAAATAATAATGAAATTGATAGACTTTTAATTCGAGAAGAGCTTTCTGAAGGTAATAAATCTTTAGCTTCTGCTGCAAAACAAGCGGGTGTTTTGGATTATGCAAAATTTGCTAATTCAGGATATTTAGGAATGTATAATATGGAAAGCTGGCGTTTAGCAAAAAAAAGGCATGTTGATAAAAATAAATTATTTGATACAATGGGAAGAACAGAGCTAGCTGCGAATCTTTTTAGAGTTACTCAAACTGAAGAAAGAATTAAAAGTAAAAATATCAATGGTCAACCTGATTTAGAAAGTACTCATTTTAAGGTTGGTCGTGAAGTTCGTAATATTGTTATGGAAAACGTAGGAAGACTTCCTGAAAATTTGATTCAAGAAAAGGAATTACCAAACATTAAAAAAGAATTAAAAGATGGATATAAAAAAATGTTAAAAGATGATTTAACAAACAAAAATAAAAAATAGTTTCTTTAAAAGTCATTATATAATTATTTGATAATCAGATATTTATGAATAAATAATTCAAAAAGTTATTTATTTTTTAAATGATTTTTTTTAGTATTTTTAATTTAAAATATTTTTTTTTGTTTTCTTATTTCATTTATAGAAGACGAAAATTATTAAAAAAACTTGTTTTTTATTTTTATTCAATTTTTAGATATTTTCTATTTTTAATTTTTGTAAAAATCGAAAACTATGCGGATGTTTGCAACACAATTTTAATACTTAATTTTTTTAAATTATTTTAAGTAAGACTTTGGATGAAAATATAAATATATCATGAAATATAAAAGAATTTTACTGAAATTAAGTGGCGAATCGCTTCAAGGCGATAGTGATTATGGTTTATCGCCCGAAATGTTAAATCAATATGCAAAAGAAATTAAAGAAGTTTCTGATTTTGGTGTTGAGATTGCAATCGTTGTGGGTGGAGGCAATATTTACAGAGGAAGTTATGCCGAAAAAACAGGCATAGACCGTGTTCAAGGCGATTACATGGGAATGTTAGCTACCGTTATTAATGGCATGGCTATACAATCATCACTCGAAAATATGGGTGTTTTTACACGTTTGATGTCTGCCATTCGGATTGATGCTGTTTGCGAACCTTTTATTAAAAGACGTGCCATAAGACATTTGGAGAAAAAAAGAGTGATTATCTTTGGAGGAGGTACTGGTAATCCTTATTTTACTACCGATAGTGCTGCTAGTTTGAGAGCTATCGAAATTGGGGCTGATGTAGTTCTAAAAGGAACAAGAGTTGATGGTGTTTATACTGCCGACCCTGAAAAAGATAAATCCGCAACTAAATACGATACTATTTCATTTGAAGAGGTTTTTGAAAAAAAATTAAACATTATGGATATGACCGCTTTTACTTTATGTAAAGAAAATAAATTGCCTATCATTGTTTTTGATATGAATAAAAAAGGAAATCTTTTGTCATTAGTAAAAGGCGAAAAAATTGGTACATTAGTAACCATGTAATTACTTGATAATCAGAATATTAACTATTAAAATATTTTAATTTAATTTATAGTTTTTTTTAATAAATATGGAGGAAATAGAATTTTATTTAGACGATACCAAAGAATCCATGGATAAAGGTATTCGTCATTTGAGTATAGAATTAGCAAAAATAAGAGCAGGAAGAGCCACTCCGCAAATGTTGGATGGATTATTTGTTGAATATTATGGCACACCTACAGCTCTAAGTCAAATTTCATCTATAAGCACTCCTGATGCACGTACTTTGGCTATTAAACCTTTTGAAAAAGGATTGTTAAATGTTATTGAAAAAGCTATCAGAAATAGTGATTTAGGTTTAAATCCTCAAAATAATGGCGAAATTGTAATTTTATCAGTTCCAGCTTTAACCGAAGAAAGAAGAAAAGATTTATGTAAAAGAGTAAGAGGCGAGGGAGAAGAGGCGAAAATAGCCATTCGTAATATTAGAAAAAATACCAATGAAGAGCTTAAAAAACTTCAAAAAGACGGTGCAGCCGAGGATTTAATAAAGTCTGCAGAAGAAAAAGTTCAAAAACTAACCGATTCTTTTATTATGTCAGTAGATCAAAATTGTGATAAAAAGGAAAAGGAAATTATGACAGTTTAATATTTCTTAAAATTCTTAAAATAACATAAAAAAAAGAGTGATTTAGAAATAAATCACTCTTTTTTTTGAAAAAACATATTTAAAGTGCACTCGAAGGGACTCGAACCCCTAACGTCAGGGCCGAAACCTAATATTATATCCATTTAACTACGGGTGCATGGATTAGGACTGCAAAATTAACTTATTATTTATATTTAAGGTAATTATTTTATAAAAAGATTTTGAATTTTATATTATTTCGAGTTTGATAAATAAATATTTATTAAAAGATAATAATAATTGAAATTTCTAAACCCCAAAAGCATAATGCATTAAAAGTAACTTTTAGATTTATTTTAGTTTTTTAGTTTTTTTTGGGGATCATTAATTTAAAAATTTCATAAAAAAAAGCCATTAACTTTAGTTAATAGCTTTTTTTATGAAGAACTTTTTTTAAAATTTAATAATATTTATATCTATTATCTTCAATTTTTGCTTTATCTCTAATTGCTTCGTTGATAAAGAAGTCGTTTTGTGAGCTACTACTATTCAGAATTGTACTTTTAAAGGGCTCATAATTAGTTATTTCAGGAGCATTTGTGATAGATAAAGTTTGTACAATTAAAACACCTCCGTTACCTTTAATTGGTTTTGAAGTTGCATTTGGTTTTAAACCTAAAGCAACTGCAATCGCTTCCATTTCGTATCCTGCACCACCAAGCATTCCTGTCGCTAAATTTAAGTCATTGGCATTAGATATTTGTGCGGTTGCACCAGCTTTTTTAGCGGCATCTTCAATATTTGTATTATCTGAACCAATTTTTTCAATTATTTTTGCAGCTTTTAAATCAATACCTGCGAAATAAGCCGCTTGATATTTAACCGCTTCTTTATTTATAGTGCCTGCATTATATTTATTTTTGAGTACTGCAACTACAAAATTATCACTAATTTCATAAACGCTTGATAAATTTCCTTCTTTCGCATCCGTAAAAATCCAACGAATAAGTTCTTTAGGATTTTGTAAATTATTAATATTTGTTGCTGTGCTTAGTATATTAGGGGCTGCAACATTCTGAATATTAGGATTTTTTTGTAAATATAAATCTAATCCATCTGCATCTAAACTTTGATTAATTAATGTTTCAGCTTTTGAAGAAACACTATCTAAAGTTTCAGAACCAGCACTAATAGTTTTATCAATTTCTGCAACAAAGAATTTTTTATTAGTTTTTGTTTCTGTTACTTTTAAAATATGATATCCAAATTGTGTTACAACTGGAGTTTCTATTAAACCTTTTTTTGTAGCTGCAAAAACTTCTTTTTCAAATTCTTTAACCATTCTACCTTGCCCGAACCAACCTAAATCTCCGCCTTGTTGTGCTGTTCCGTCTGTACCAAATTGCGAAGCCATAGTTTCAAACGATTCGCCTTTTTTTATTCTTGCAAGCACTTCTTTGCATTTTGTTAAGGCTTTTGTTTTATCTTCAGCACTTTCTGATTCCCATCTAAAAAGTATATGGCTTGCTCGAGCAGCATAAGCAGTATCTTCTTTTACATCTGAAAGTTTAAATATTTTATATGAATTACCATCTTTTAATGGACCATAAATACTATCTTTTCTAAGATTTGAAACTTTAGAAAGTACTTGAGGTAATTCTCCAGGATTCATCCACATAGGTATTGTAGGTTTGTCTGCATTCATTGCTACAAAAAGCGAATCATCTGTTGATGATTTGAAATCAGATTTTAATTCTGTAATTTCTTTAAAGAAATTAATTGTATCTAATTGAGAGGCAATTATTGGAAATGTTACATATTCAATGTTAGCACTTGCAAAATTAAAAGGAAATTTTGCTTTATTATTTGCTAAATACTCATCAATAACGGTTTCGGTCATTGCAATTTCACTATCTTGAACTGAAGAATATGGTATAAAACAATATTTTGTAGAAACTTTTGTATTTTGAGATAAGTAATCTCTTTTGGCTTCTGCAGTTGTTACATACACAGTTTTTTTGATTAAAGCCTCATATTTTGACCGTAAACGATCGGGACCTAGTTGTTTTTCAAAATTAAACCAAGATGCTTGTTGTTTTTGATCCATTTTAGGGACATTTTGTAAATATCTTTGAACATAAGATTTATCAAATTGACCAGTTTGTGGATTTCTAAAAGATTGTAAAATAGCATGGTGAATATTTCTTCCTTGAACCATATCTATTTTTTCTTCGTCTCCAACAATTAAACCAAGTTCATCAAATTGCTTTTGATAGGCAGTTTTTAAAATTAAATTGTTCCATGCTTGAGGCTGAAATTGTAAATCTTCGGCTGCGGTTGGCGTTTTTTCAGTATTCAGATAATAATTGTATCGAAGTTCATTCATTTCGGCATCAAACCTTGCAGGAGCAATTTTTTCTCCATTAATTACCGCTACATTTCTTTCGTTGTTTCCCCGAAGAATAGAAGTGGGTGAAAGTATATCGCCACCAACTATAAAAAGAATTAAGCCCAAAGCTATAATTCCAATTGTCCAACCTGATTTTTCTCTAATTTTTCCTATTAATGCCATTTTTAATTTAATATAAGACGCAAGTTATAATCAAAGGTTTGATTTATCAAAAAAAAGTTCAAAAAGAATTTCAAATTATAGAAAAGCCCTCTTAAATATTTCAAAAAAATGCCACATCCTTAACCCAATTTCTGCTACGAAGCCGCAGAATCCAAGTGAGAGGGCTTCAACGGAATTGAGGTTTTTAGGAGTTCCCATAATAATTTTTAGTTTTTTAGAGTTTATAAAATCTTGTAATTTACATCTATTTTTAGATTTTTAGCTTATTATGTGAATGTCCTAAATTTATATTAATCACAATTTAGCTACTCATAACTTTTATTTTCTTTTAAAAAATATATTTTAGTACTTTAATATTATTTGTTGAATATTAACTTGACGTCAAAATATCTATAAATTTATTTTTCGTAAAGTGTTGATTATCAATAAGTTGTAAAAAAATAATTATAGATAAATATTCGTCAGGTTAATAAAAGACATTCTAAAATAAAATATTTTATTTTTCAGCTTTCATACTTATATCCATGCTTTTTACAGAGTGAGTCAGCTTTCCAACCGAAATAAAATCTACACCAGTTTCAGCAATTTCTTTGATTGTTTCTTTAGAAACGCCTCCTGATGCTTCGGTTAAAAATTTATTATTTACCAATTTTACACATTCTTTTAACATTTCATTGGTCATATTATCCAATAAAACTCTATAAATATTTTTACATTCAAGTAAATCTTTTAGTTCTATAATAGAACGAACTTCAACAATTATCTTTAAATCTAAGCAATTATTTTTTAAGTAATTATTACTTAAATTTACTGCATTTTTAATTCCACCTGCAAAATCTACATGATTGTCTTTTATTAAAATCATATCAAATAAACCGTATCTGTGATTTACACCTCCGCCAATTAAAACTGCCCATTTTTCCAACATTCTAAAATTGGGGGTAGTTTTACGAGTGTCTAATAATTTTGCTTTTGTATGTGATATTAATTTATAATAATCATTAGTTTCAGTTGCAATTCCGCTCATGCGTTGCATACAATTTAAAACTAATCTTTCAGAAGTTAATAATTGGTAAGTTTTTCCAGTTACTCTACCAATAACATCGCCATTTTTACAATAATCGCCATCATTTTTATAAAATTCAAATTTTAAATTAGAGTCAAAAGTATTGAATATCACTTTTGCAAGCTCAATTCCTGCCACAATTCCATTATCTTTGAAAATTATTTTAGCTTTACCTTCAGTATTCTCAGGAATTGATGCCAAAGAAGTGTGATCTCCGCTGCCAATATCTTCATTAATTGCTTCATTTATAAAATGTTGTAATTTTTGAGGCGTAACATACCAAGGTAAATTTTGCATAAATTAATTTATTTTTTGAAATACAAAAATACATTTTTTTTATATTTTTTTTACTAAATGCCTGAAAATCAATAATTTAATTTATTTTTAGTTACTATTTTTGTTGCTTTTCGTATGAAATTATATAATTGAATATTTACTCTACCATGTGGCTTAAAATTTATCATTCACTTCCGTTACAACTTTTTTTAATTAATTTAAAAAAAAATGGATTGATATTATTTTTATGGATACTTTTATTTGCTATTATTACTAGTAAGTTTGCCAAATCTTATGGTGTTCCTTACTTATTTCTTGATCCAGAATATTTAGGAAAAGTAAATTTTTGGAGTTTATCCATTTTAGGTTTTTCTTTTGGCATTTTCACTATGTCATATCACATAACCATCTATATACTAGAGAGTTATAGGTTTCAATTTTTGATGATTCAGCATGATCCTTTTAGCAAATTTTGCCTTAATAATAGTTTTTTTCCTTCTTTATTTATGTTTTTCTATGGCTATTATTTTTATGATTTTCAAATCACCCATGGATTTCAAGATATTTATTTAATTTTCAAAGAGTTAATGGGTTTTATTTTTGGATTTTCAGTAACAATATTCCTTACTTTCGCCTATTTTAGACTCACAGGTTATGCTATTTTCAAGCGATTTACGCAAAGTATTAATGAATCTTTAAGGCAAAGAAAACTTAGCAGACTTTCTGCCATTCAAAAAATAAGACAAGTAAAACGCAAAAGTTATCATATAGATTATTTTCTTGATTTTCCTTTTAATATTCAGAAAGTAAATCATTTTTTGCCTTATGATAAATCATTGATTAACAAGGTAATAGATAATAATCATTTGAATGCAGTTTTACTTCAAATAACTGTATTTTTATTACTTTTGATGATGGGACTTTTTCGTGATAATATTTATTTTCAAATTCCGGCTGCAGCAAGTATTTTTATTTTAATTTCAATAATAGCAATGTTGATGGGAGCATCGGCTTATTGGTTAAAAGGTTGGGCAATTTATATTCTTATTTTTTTATTATTAATTTTAAATTTCGCTATCCAACAAAAAATTGTAAATCCAGATTATCAAGTATATGGTTTAAATTATACTAGTAAGAAATCTGATTATTCTTTTGAAAGAATAAAAGAATTAAGTAATAAAAAAAATATTAAATCAGATTATGAAAATAGCCTCAAAATATTGAATAATTGGCGTTCTAAATTTGATGCTATTCATAAACCAAAAATGGTTTTTATTTGCACAAGTGGTGGAGGACAAAGAGCGGCAGTTTGGACTATGAGAACCCTACAAGTAGCAGATAGTATTACTAATAATAGTCTGATAAATAACACAATATGTATATCAGGTGCATCAGGAGGTTTAATAGGAGCTTCTTATTATAGAGAGTTATATTTACGGAAAAAATTGGGAGAACCAATTCAATTAAACCAATCTCAGTATATGAAAAATATTGCTAAAGATATGCTCAATCCATTGGTATTTACTTTAGTAATAAATGATTTATTTATAAGATATCAACATTTTAATGATGGCAAATATTCATATATTAAAGATAGGGGATACGCTTTTGAAAAACAATTAAATATTAACACAAATTATGTAATGAATCGTAAGATTATGGAATATGGAAAATATGAATTTAATGCTATAATTCCATTATTATTACTTACGCCATCGGTTGTTAATGATGGTAGAAAGTTGTATATTTCTCCTCAACCTATATCCTATATGTATACAGAAGTTACTGAAAATAAAAATATTATGAATTCAAAATATATGGGTATTGAATTTATGCGTTTTTTCAAAGACCAAGATGCAGAAAATTTGTGCTTTATGAGTGGATTAAGAATGAGTGCAACTTTTCCATATATTACTCCAAATGTAAATTTGCCCTCTATACCTAGCATGGAAATAATGGATGCAGGTTTGAGTGATAATTATGGAATTGCTGAGGCGGTTCGATTTTCTTTTATTTTTAAAGATTGGATAAATAAAAATACAAGTGGTGTAATTTATGTATGTATTCGTGATTCTCCTCGATTGTTGCCTATTGATAAAAAAATATCTGTTAATGTAATTGATAGAATTTTTAATCCTATTGGTGCTTTGTATGCCAATTGGGATTGGTTGCAAGATAATAACAATGAATATTACTTGGAATATGCTCATAGTTTTTTGAATAACAATATGAATGTGGTTGAGTTTGAATATAATCCAACTAGTTCATACTCAGGCAATTATAAACAAAAAAACAGCAAAGAAAGGGCTTCATTAAGTTGGCATTTAACTACGAAAGAAAAGCAAAGTTTAGAAACAACAATTTTTGATTCTACAAATCAAAAATCTTTAGATAAATTGAAATTATTACTTGAATACTAATTAATTTTTAGAAAAGCCCACGTAACTACAAAACACTCAAAAAACGGAGTTTTTTGAGTTCCCTTTCCCTTGGGGAAGGGTTAGGGATGGGGTTTTGAAAGAAATATTTATGTTTTAAATTTAAAGTGTAGCTATATGGGCTACTCCATTAATTTTTACATTTATTTAAGATTAAAATTCTATATTTCCCCAATAATTTATTCATAATAATTTGATTAATGTTATTTCTAAATTCCTTGAAACATACTTTTTAACTTTTTTCTTAACTTTATCCCAAAAATTATAAATAAGTACTTATTTTTACGTCCCAAACCAAATATTTAATGTCTGAAATTTCAAAAATATACGACCCCTCAAATATCGAAAACAAATGGTATAGCTATTGGCTACAACATAATTTTTTTCATTCAGAACCTAATCCAAATAAAAAGCCATATACCATTGTGATTCCTCCGCCAAATGTAACTGGAGTGCTTCACATGGGACACATGCTCAACAATACCATTCAAGATGTGTTGATTCGCAGAAAACGTATGCAAGGATTTGAAGCCTGCTGGGTGCCTGGAACTGATCATGCTTCTATCGCTACAGAAGCTAAAGTAGTGGCTATGTTGAAAGAAAAAGGCATTAATAAAAAAGACCTTTCAAGAGAAGAATTTTTGAAATACGCTTGGGAATGGAAAGAAAAATATGGCGGAATTATTCTTGAACAACTCAAAAAATTAGGTGCTTCATGCGATTGGGAAAGAACTCGTTTTACAATGGAAGAACCTCTTTCAGAAGCTGTAATTGATGTTTTTATAGACCTATATAATAAAGGACTTATTTATAGAGGTGCAAGAATGGTAAACTGGGATCCGCAAGGACTTACTGCCGTTTCCGATGAAGAAGTAATATATAAGGAAGTTAATTCTAAATTGTATTATATTAAATATTACAGTTCCCCTCCCCAAGGGGAGGGGTTAGGGGTGGGGCTTAATGGAATCACAATCGCAACCACTCGTCCCGAAACCATCATGGCTGATGTGGCTATTTGCGTAAATCCAAGCGATGATAGATATAAACATTTGATTGGCACTAAAGTAATAATACCTCTAATAAATAAAGAAATACCCGTTATAGCTGATGAGTATGTAGATATAGAATTCGGTACAGGTTGCCTCAAATTAACGCCTGCTCACGATATTAATGATTACAATATTGGTTTAAAACACAAATTAGAAGTTATTGATATCCTTAATCCAAATGGAATATTAAACGAAAAAGCACAAATTTATGTAGGGGAAGATCGTTTCGTAGCTCGCAAAAAAATAGCCAAAGAATTAGAAGAAAAAGGCTATTTGATAGAAGCCAAAGAAATGGTAAACAAAGTAGGCACATCTGAACGCACAGGTGCGGTAATTGAACCTCGAATTTCTACCCAATGGTTTTGTTCGATGAAAGAAATGGCAAAACCTGCTTTGGAAAATGTGCTGAATGGAAATATTAAACTGCATCCTAACAAGTTTATCAATACCTACAAACATTGGATGGAAAATGTACAAGATTGGTGTATTTCTCGGCAATTATGGTGGGGACAGCAAATTCCAGCTTGGTATTTACCTAATGGAGATTTTGTAGTTGCTAAAACAAAAGATGAAGCGATTTCGAAAATTGTAGAAAGCAAAAAAGCCCTCACCTTTGGGGAGGGTTGGGAGGGGCTTTTAACACAAGATGAAGATGTTTTGGATACGTGGTTTTCTTCTTGGTTGTGGCCTATTTCGGTGTTCAGCCCCCTAGCCCCCGAAGGGGGAACTGCTGAACCAGCATCAGGCAAGGGTATTGTAAATGGTAAAATCTCCCCCATCGGGGGTTGGGGGGCATATTATTACCCAACTCAAGATTTAGTAACTGCTCCCGAAATTCTTTTTTTCTGGGTTGCACGTATGATTATGGCTGGGTATGAATTTAAAGGCGATTTGCCCTTTTCAAATGTATATCTTACAGGAATTGTAAGAGATAAACAAGGTAGGAAGATGAGTAAATCTTTGGGAAATTCGCCAGATCCTATTGAATTAATAGAAAAATACAGTGCCGATGGTGTACGTGTAGGTATGTTATATGCTTCTCCTGCTGGAAACGACTTACTTTTCGATGAAAAATATTGTGAACAAGGAAGAAATTTTGCCAATAAACTTTGGAATGCTTTTAGATTAATTAATGGATTGGAAATCCTCCCAATCCCCGAAGGGAGAGCATTGGTAATTCCCCCTTCGGGGGTTGGGGGGCTTTGGTTCAACCATAAATTCAATCAAAAACTTGCAGAAATTGAAGATAATTATGATAAATATCGCATATCGGATGCTTTAAAAGGTGTTTATTCGTTGGTTTGGGATGATTTTTGTGCTTGGTATCTCGAAATGATAAAACCAGAATTTGGAAAACCCATTGACAAAACAACTTATGATCAAACCATAGCTTATTTTGAAAAAATATTAAAAATTGTTCATCCTTTTATGCCATTTATTACCGAAGAGATTTGGCATGAAATTGCAAACAGAAATCAAAAAGAGTGTATAATCGTAGCAGAATATCCAGTTTTAGAGCCTTATAATCAATCGTTTATAGATTATTCGGATAAAATTTTAGAAATTATTTCGCAAGTACGAAATTTCAGAAGTAGCAAAGGACTTTCGCCAAAAGTTGCTTTCAAACTAGTTGCAAAACCAATCCAAACCGATGCACTCCTTGATTATGTTTCTCAATTTGAAACTATAATTAAAAAGTTAGTAAATATTTCTGAAATAATTATTTCAAAAGAAGCACTTCCAAATGCTAATTTTATAGTTGGCAGTTTAGAATTTCATATTCCACTCGAAGGAAAAATAGATGCAGAAAAAGATAAAGCCGAAACGCAAAAAGAGATAGATTATTTGTTGGGCTTTTTGAAATCGGTAGATGCAAAATTATCTAACGAAAAATTTGTGGCGAATGCCAAACCCGAAATTTTAGCAAACGAACAAAAAAAGAAAGCAGATGCCGAAGCAAAATTGTTTTCTTTGCAAAATAGATAGTTGATTTAAGTAAAAATAATTTTAAAATACCCTTGAATGAGTTTTAGTTTTCATACTGATAAGCCACGTTATTTTGAGCATCAATATTTGAATGCTAAAAATTATGTTTTGCCCTTTATAAATCAAACTTTTAAAATTGAAAAAAGACAAAAAATACTCGAAATTGGCTGTGCCGAAGGCGGAGTTTTAAAAGCATTTACTGAAAAAGAATGTATTTGCACTGGCGTAGAGTTGAGCGATGGAAAAGTAAAAAATGCTAACATTTTTATGAAATCAGAAGTGGAGGCGGGGTTGATAAATTTCATAAATAAAAATATTTATGACGTTGATTTTCAGACTGATTTTAAAAATTATTTTGATGTAATTATTTTAAAAGATACCATTGAACATATTCACGACCAACAAAAGATTATTTCATATTTACCACAAATATTAAAACAAAATGGGGTAATATTTTTTGGTTTTCCACCTTGGTATATGCCTTGGGGCGGACACCAACAAATATGTAAGTCAAAACTATTGATGTTTTTGCCTTATTTTCATATTTTACCAATGTATTTATATAAATTATTACTTAAAATATTTGGAGAAACTACTATAAAAATTGGCGAATTAACCGAAATAAAAGAAACTGCAATCACAACTTTGCAATTTGAAAAATACGTTCAAAAAGCAAATTTACAAATAGTTAATTCTTTGTTTTATTTTATTAATCCAATTTATTTTCACAAATTTGGTTGGAAACCTAAAAAACAATCTAAATTTATTTCAAAAATCCCAGTATTAAGAGATTATATTAGTACAACCGTTTTCTATTTAGTAAGAAAAAATTAAATGTCAAAGTCTTCAAAATTTCTTCTTTTTGTAGTATTAGCCTTAGTTTTAGGACTTTTTTTTGGTGTTTTATTGCCAAATTATGCTATCGAAACTCAAATTTTGAGCGATATTTTCCTCAGGCTTATCAAAATGATAATGGCACCTTTGGTG
>REAG01000053.1 GCA_004294265.1 Cytophagales bacterium
CAGGAATCAAGCCTTAAATGCAACTATTTTTAGATAAAAGAATAAAAAAGTAATAATTATTTGATTATTTAATAATAAAATTACTGATACTATGGGTTTATATTAAAAAGTGATTGACGGCTATGGGCAATGGGGTACTTAGGATTTGCATTTGTGTAGGTTTCCCATTCGTTTGTATGTACAAATATGTTTTTATCATTATCAAAAGCACTAAACCAATTTAAAGCATTTCGCCTATTGGTAAGCAACACCACAAAATCGGTTGAAAGTAAATTAAAAGAATGGCGATAATGAGCACATAACGAAAATAACTCTCGCCAACTTAATGGGATGCTTCTTTCATTATCAAATTTCGTTTTAGTAATATCAGACTCGTATTTAAACTTAAAATCTGGATAAAACTTTTTAAGAAAAGCGAATTTATCTGTATCAAATTCAAAATCAACTTTCAAAAACTCCAAAGGACCTTCAAAAGTATCGAGTAAGTTGTAAACATTATTAAATTCTTGCTCCGATAAATCTGGGGTTTTTAAAAGATATATTTTCATTTAAAGCTTTTAATATAGGTTTGAGAGGTGTTTTGGAAGAATATTTTAAATCGAATGAAATTATTTATTTGACAATAACAATAATTAAAATTAAAATACCAATAAAGCCGAACTAAAATCTGTTTGGAAATATACCAAGCAAAATTAAAAATAAAATAAAACTACAGATAACAAACCATAACGAAAATATTTAAAGTACAAACTAAAGGTTTCAGACATGGTTTATTGTGATTTTTCGGAATGATAAAAACTAACTTTTATTAAATGAAGCCATATTTCTTTTTTAAAACGACATTAATTGTAGTAGAAGATTTCAGAATAGATTTTATATTACCAAAATCAATTTCATTTAAAGTTTCGACAAAGGTTTGAGTGTTATTTTCTAAAATTAGCATCAATTCCTCCGATTTTCTTTCAGTAATTTTCGAGCAATCTGCATAACTATTGCGTTTTAAAAAACTATAATTTTCTACTTTTAATTGATAATGCAAACTTTTGAGTAATTCAGAATTAAAAATATTTGGATTTATTTCTGAGTTAATAAAAATAGAAGCAAACAGTAAATTATTACTTTCTACACCTACTAAAATTAAAAATTTTTCTTTGGGTGGCGTTGTATCAGGCACAAGTAAACGAAAAATTGATCCTGGTTTAAGATTGTTTATTGCAAATTTTTTTTTTACTTCATGCGGAAAAAAGTTGCCTAAACTTTCCATAAATCAATAATTCCACAAAGTTTCATTTTCAAGCTGCAACGACATATATTTTATCATTTCATCGTTTGCTCCGCCAGCTTTTGAAATCTGAAAAATAGACATCATATTATTTGATTCGGTCAGATTCCAAGCCTCATCGTGCGATTTTTTGGTAAGAGTATTGAAATCTAACAATTTATTTTCTTCAATCGACTGAGTAATGCAATCTATTTCAAATTCTGAAAAAAGGTTTAAATTAACAATCGGAGTTAGTAATTTTA
This sequence comes from Cytophagales bacterium, assembly GCA_004294265.1. Classification (GTDB taxonomy): domain Bacteria; phylum Bacteroidota; class Bacteroidia; order Cytophagales; family UBA9547; genus REAG01. Next base: position 1,525 of record REAG01000053.1, read on the forward strand.
AATTATAATTATCTTCAATTTTAAAAAATGAGGCAAGGTTTAGCTCGGTTTTTAATTGTATGAAAGAATTATTTTTTAAAGTTTTTATCATATCATATAAAGTTGATGGAACAGGTCCATTTTTCATAGCTATATAGGAATCATTAAAAATGGGAATACCGAGCGTAGAGAGGTGTTTTTGCTCCGCAAAGTATAAAATTTTAAAAATTTTATGAAAATCACAAGTGTGGTTTTGAATATTCATCAAAACCAATTTTAAAGATTCTATTGCTTTTTGGGTATCGAAATTCATTTTCTTTGTTTTAAGAAAGCTAAAACCTAATATGCAAATATACATTTTTAAAATAATAATAAAATATTAATTTTACTATTACTGATATAATTTCCATGAAATTATTTTTTGACAATAACAACAATTAAAATAAGAACTACAATAGCTATTGCAAGATATGAAATTGTTTTGATAGTATTAATTTCGTTATATTGATTCGAAATTAAATCTTTTGTTTCAGTATGATTTTTGTCTATTTTTAATGATAAATTAGCTATTTCTTTTGAAATAGAAGTACGAATAGTTTCTATTTCTTTTTTCGTTTCTTTATGATTGGTTTCTTGAGCGGCTTGGATTGTAGATTGATTATTATCAATTTTTAATGATAAATTACTTAATGAGTCAGAAAATTCATTTTTCATTTTTTCAATTGACGAATTTATTTCCAACTTTAAAGCATTAATTTCGTGGTTTATTTTATCATAAATATCAGCACTCAACTTTCGTATTTCAGTAATATTTACATCGTTTGAATTTTTAATATCTAAAATTCCATTTTTTGAGTTTTCCTTTAAATCATCAATGCAAACAGTAATACTATTAATAAATTTATTTGTTTGTGTTTCAAAAGCCACAACACTCAAATCAAGACATGACACCAAATTATTTATAGAAAAAGATTTGTTTTCAAAATCAAGATTAACTTTATTTTTAAATTCATTTAAACTTTTGATAAAATCATTAATTTCTATGATTACCAATTTTGCACTTTCAGTATTAGAAGTCGTAATTTCGTTAATACTTTTAAGTTTCTCTAGTTGTTCAATTAAAATTTCAAACTCCTCTTGTATTTTTATTATTTCGTCCATTTTGTTATGTTAATTAAAAATTTATTTAATTTAAATGTTGTTCTATTTAGTAATAATTCATTTGTTAAAGGCTCAATTTGTGCGATTATTACGGGGTTTAAGTCAATTATTTTTTCATTAAAAAGTTTAAGAAAATCTTTTACATTTTCCCATGATTCATTTTCAATACGTAATAAATTGCGAAATCCATCTTTATATAAATCAATTGCTTTTTTTATTAAAGGACGTTTTAATGCAGTTTCAATATTGTCATTTTCTTTCGCATCTAACGCAAATAAGCAAAAACAATTCAACAAATCGATTGCAGCTTTTTTATTAGAATTAAAGTCTGTTAATGAATTTAAAGCTAATTCACAAGCCCCTTTTAAATGTTTTGCATTATCAATTTGACTTCCCAAGCCATCTGGAGGTGTATAAATAAAATCAATATATTTTTTTATAATATAAATAGTTGAAAAATTGTCATCTTTTATATCTTTAGGTAAATAATCAAATCTGGCGTATTTTGAAGCAAAGTAAAAAATAATTGTTTCTCGAAATGTTTTATCGCCTTGATCAGTTCCTATTTCGCAAAGACTTTGCATAAACTGTATTGAAAGTTTACGTTTTTCGGCTATTACTTCATTTATAAATTGAATTATAGTATATAAAATTCGATGCAAAAAAGTATCACCATTTCTATTATTTACTTTATTAAGCCATTCTTTTGTAGAACTATTACCTAAATATCTTCGCAGATAATTTTCAAAGCAAATTAAATACTCATTTTCGGATTTTGATTTGAATCTCACTTCTATAAATTCATTAGCATAATCAATTATATAATCATCAATTATACCAACTATACTTAACCTATAAATAGCTCTTTGCGTATCGGCTGCATTTCTTATTTTAAGATAATTTGTGTTTATAAAATCGTCAACTTCATCGTTTAAAATCAAATTATCAGTGAATTTCGAGGATTGTCTATACCTAAATTTTAAATTTCCCTTAAAATTAACAACATCCCATGAGAAATTATAAGCATGGCGAACTATTACATCGCTAAAATTATCATAACCAGATTTTTTAATTAAATTAGTTATTTCTGATACTATATTATTTGTAAACCCAATTTGAAGTGTATAATTCTCGCTTTTATTACTGTTAATTAATGTTTTTATTCCATCTGATGACTTACATTTCAACCAATCAAGATAGTTTCCTTCTGGGCTTTTCTTTTTTAATATTTCTTGTATAAATGATAAAATTTCATTTGCCCTATTTTTTTCAAATTTTTGTGTAGCGTTAGGGTAGCTTATAAGATTCCTTTGTAAATCCAGCAAACAGATTTTTACTCTTTCCGCTTCAATTTCGTGAAATGTTCCATATACATAAATATACCTATTGTTCTTTTTGCCAAAATTGATTGAAACTACTTCAGGATATTTTTCTTTGACAATTCCTTTTAAAATGCTTAGGTTAAAATTATCTTCATATTTAACTTCAGTAAGTAATTCGTTTATTATTTCAATTTCTTTTTCAATGCCTTTGAAAGAGTTTTTATAGAAATCTAAATTACTTTGAATGTCATTTTTATCATATTAACTTGACGGTAAAATATCTGTAAATTAATTAGATTTTTCCATAAATATTGGTATATTTGTGGCATGGAAAAAGTAGATTTTAGAACCCAATCCG
>REAG01000180.1 GCA_004294265.1 Cytophagales bacterium
GGCGTAAATACTTTGGTTGGAGAAAATACAACTACTGGAGTAAATACGACAGTTGGTGGAAATTTAAACACAACAACTGGTGTAAATACACTCTCAGGAGAAAACACTATTAGAGAAGAAAATATAAATACAAGCACAGGCGTTAATACGACAATTGGCGTAAACACAACCGTTGGTGGAAATATAGATCCTGATGAAATTTTCCCAAATGATACCGTTTATTATGGCAAATATAAACCTTTTTTCTATCCTGGTTTTGACACAACAACAAAAGAGAATGAAATAAAATTGTATGATTTGCGGACTTATTCATTACAAAATTTTAACGGTGTTTTTTCTTGTAGCGGTGTGATTGCAACAGACGAAGAGTATCAAAAAAGCTGTATATTTTGGATAGAATCAATTACAGGGACAAATACTAAATGGATTTTAACTTCATTACCATCTTTTGATTTTTCTAAACATTCAATAATTCAGTTTTATGAATACAGAAACATTCTCAACCATAATTATATTCATTTTAAAACAGTATTGTTTGAAAATAATTCAACCTATGAATACACCAAATTCATGACTTATAAATATAATTGTTGGACTTTAGGTCCAATAGTTAGTTATTCTGAAAGTAGTTTATTTACAGATAAACCTCTAAAAGTAGGAAATGAATTTAAGACAATTGATGCACTTAGAGCCAAATGTATTCAAAATTTAGCAGATACTATACATAAAACTGATACTACAAATTATAAACATGAAAAAACTTATATCGTAAAATGAAAAAAAACATTATATTATTACTAGCTTTAATCACGAATTTTGTATTTGCAGACTCAAATATAAATAGAAGCATTGATTCAGTTTTGAAAACTGAAGTAATTAGTTTTGATTTAAGAAAGCAAAAATCAAAGTTAAATACTTCAAATAGTCGCACAGAAACGAATTCTATAATAGAAAATCCCATAATACCTGTAAAACTAAATAACCTTAATTCAAGTTTTTCAGAAAATACTGAAGGTGGATTTAGAATTTGGCGATTGACAATTGCTATCAATGAAGTAAGCAAATTTGAAACTCTTTTTGATACTTTACAGATTGATTCTACAGATATTTTATTTGTAAAAGATAAAAATAGAAAAGTATGGGACAAATTTTTTAATCATAAAAACGGCATTGAATTTACTTCAAATATCCATTCTGATACGGTCATTTTTGAATTGTATAGAACTGCAAATTCAAAATCAAAAATATCTATTTCTCACTTTATACCTACATTAGCTTATAATCCGCCTGATTTTTCAAAACCTGGCGAATGTGGACCAGCTCCAAAATACGATATGCCTAATATTCATTGTCATAAAGATGCTACAAATGCTAACAGCATAGGTTTTGAAAATCAGAAAAGGTCAGCAGTTATGATATATGTATATAAAATTAATGAAAATGCTGTAAATATATGTTATGGCGGTACAGGAACATTGATGAATAATTCGAGCAAGGATTTTAGACCCATAATTTATACGGTTGGGCATAATTTAGCAAATGATATTACAGGCAGCTTATCTAACTTTTCAAGAGAATTTTCTCAGTATGTTCGATTTTATTTTAACTATAATGATATTAATCAAAAAAATGGTAATTATTTTGATGATCGTAAAAATTATATTCTAGGATGTAAAGTACTATTATTTGGTGGTTGTCAAAATGGAGCCTTTGGGGGCTACGAAGCCTGTACATTTTATGATGAAACAGATCAAGCATTAATTGAAATGAAAGAAAGACCTGATTTATGGATGAATACCTACTATGCAGGATGGACTTTGACGGGTGATGGTGAAGATAATTTCACTTCCTTTCATCATCCAAGTTTATTTCCAAAAAAAGTAAGTAAATCTTCAGGTATTTATGTGTATGATGGTGATTTTTCGCGTGGTAGCTCTGGAGCTGGTATGTTTACAAACAATACAAAACGTATTTCAAAATCATTTAATTCTGTTTCGAATAGAGGAAGTAATCGTCCTGGTTGTGATGCTACTCACATAGATTCTCATAGTTTAAAAAACTTAGATAAATACGGCAAAGCACCTTTTGAATTTCAAAATCCCCCAACAGGCGTTCGTCCTATTTTGGATCCCGCATTTGAAGGTTTGGATTATATGGATGGTTTAAACCATTGCCCCAAAAATGTAAAATATATTACAGGCAATACATGGATGTATCAAGTTGAGAAAAGTTACATTAAGCAAATTGCAGGTAAATTCATAATTTCTGATTGTGTTCTAAGCACTGCATTAATTGATTTTCAAGCAACAGAAAAAATTCAGTTAACAAGTGGCGGAAATGGTAAAAGTTTTAGAGTAAAACCAATCTTCAACACAAGCACACCAAATACACCTTATAATTATCCTTACTATTTTAGAGCAAGAGCAATTTCTTGCGGTGCTTATTCAAATCCTCCTGCCTTGAGAAAAGAAATGATAGATAGTGAGCATAGCTATTCAAAAAGACGTAGGTTATATCAAAACATCATCCCCAACCCTTCCCAAGGCACATTTAAAATCTTTGTTCCAATAGAAACTAAGCAATTAAAAGTAAAAATATCAAAAATTACTGGCGAAAATATTTGTTAAAAAGAATATGCCAATTCTTCGGATGGTATAGAAATTTCGGGGTTGCAGGCTGGAGTTTTTGTGGTTTCGTGCCAAACGGAGAGTGAAATTTGGCATCAAAAAGTGGTGGTGTATTAATTGAAAGTTAAAAGTTTTGAATTTCATATTTTGCTAAAAAAAATGCAATTTCGGGTTGAATCTAAGTATTTATAAGGTGTTTGTATCTAAAAGTATTATTTTATATAAAGTCCAATAAATAATTACAATTCCTTTTTAACTTTTCCCCTTTGGGGAAATAAGAAAGGGGTTTTCTAAAAATTTAATTGTAAATATTTAGTCGACTCAATATAAAACGTCAAAAAGCATTTTTAAAGCATATATTGAACCTAATTCTATGTTATTTTCTCTTAAATTGCCAAATGTAAATTGATGTGTTTTAGTTTCTTTTTCAGAATCAACAGCAATCCAAACTGTACCAACGGGTTTTTCTGAATTGCCTCCGTTAGGACCTGCTATGCCAGAGGTAGCAATCGAAAAATCAGTATTAAATTTTTTCCTAATCCCTTTTGCCATTTGAACTATAACAGGCTCACTTACAGCTCCATATTGATAAATATTACTTTCTGATACTCCTAATTCTTGAATTTTTATTTGATTAGAATAAGCAACTATCGAACCCTTAAAATAATTTGAACTACCCGAAATTTGAGTTATGAGATGCGAAATTTTTCCGCCTGTGCAACTTTCTGCAACTGCTATTGTTTGGTTATTTTTTTGTAATAATTGTCCAATTACTTGTTGCAGTTTTGAGTTTTCATCATATCCAAAAATATAAGGTGAAATAAGTTTTTCTAAGGCTAAAACTTGTTTTTCAATGTCTTGTTGTGCAACTTTTTCGTTTTCAAAAATTGCTGTTAATCTAAGTTTTACAATTCCTAAAGAGGGCAAGTAAGCAAGTTTGATATGTTTAGGTAAATTATTTTCCCAATCTTTTATTTTTTCTGCCAAAAATGATTCTCCTAAACCAGAGGTATGTATCATTTTATGTAAGATATGCGGAGTTTCAAACTGAATTTTTAGTTGAGGTAAAACTCGTTCCTCCATCAAATATTTCATTTCATAAGGTACTCCAGGCAAAGAAATATAGATAATTTTATTTTTTTCTATCCACAATCCTGGAGCAGTTCCTACATCGTTAAACAAAACTTTTGCTTTGCTAGGTACAGCGGCTTGTTGTTTATTTACCTCCAACATTTCTCGACCTCGTTTTTCAAAAAAAGAGGTTACATGTTTTAGAGTAGGCTCATGAATTTGTAAATTATCTTCAAAAAACTTACATAAAGTGTGTTTAGTAATGTCATCTTTAGTGGGACCTAATCCACCTGTCAAAATTATTAAATCTACTCTTTGACTTGCCTCAAATAAAATTCTCAAAATATCATTTTCTATATCTCCAACTGAAGATTTTCTTATGGTTTTAATGCCAATTGAGGCAATTATTTGACTTATAAATTGTGTATTGGTGTCCGTAATTTGTCCATACAATATCTCATCTCCAATTGTAATAATTTCTGCTTTAATAGTCTTCATAATTTTATAATAAATTATTTTATTTATTTAAATTTTTCTTTATGTATATTGTAAAAAAGTTGATATAAATAACAAAAATATATACATTTAATTTATATTTGAAAATATTTAAAAATAATTAAAATAAATGAATAAAAAACTGTTTTAAAAAGCTATTTAATTTAACTAAAAAAACATTATATAATTCTCATTTATTTAAATAAAAACTTTAACCTAAAAAATCTACAATGGCATTAGGAGGTAACTTAAAAAAAGAAAAATTGATGCCAGAGGCATCAACAGTAGTTCCTGAAATTAAAATTTCAAATATTGAAAATGCTAAATTACTCGCTATTGATAAAGCATTTTCTTCTATTGAATTTAATGTTGAAGGTACTATAATTTCTGCAAATACTAATTTTTTGAATTTGTTTGGATATGAGTTAAATGAGATAAAAGGTAAGCATCATCGAATTTTTTGCTCGAAAGATTACATGGAAAGTAATGAATACAAAGAATTTTGGAAAACATTAAATTCAGGAAAGTTTACGACTGGCATTTTTAACAGAAAATCAAAAACAGGTAAAGAAGTTTGGATTCAAGGAAGTTATAGCCCTATTTTTGATGAAAAAGGAAAAGTTTCTGGCGTTATTAAATATGCTCAAGATATCACAGAACAAAAAAGATTAGAACAAATTTCACAAAAAGTTACTCAAGAATTACTTGCACAAGAAGAAGATATTAGGCAATCTTTAGGGTTAATGCAGGCAAATCAAGAAGAAATGCTAAAAAAAGAGGCTGAATTAATGGGTTTGAATAATGCCATTAATACTTCTTTTGCATCAATAGAATTTGATACAAATGGAAACATTATTACTGCAAACGACAATTTTTTAAAATCGCTTGGATATAAAAATTTAAGTGAAATTACAGGGAAAAATCACAAATTATTTTGTGATTCAACTTATTTGGCTTCTCAAGATTATATTAATTTTTGGAATGATTTAAAAGAAGCTAAAACAAAATCGGGGCAGTTTTTAGTAAAACATAAAGACGGAACAAATGTGTGGTTGCAAGCATCATTTAATCCTATTTTTTCAAATGATGGCACAATAAACAGGATTTTAGAAATAGCTTTTGATATTACAGAACAAAAAAAACAAGCAGATGAACTCCAAAAAATGGATAGCTTGAAAGTTCAAGAGGAAACCAATCAAAAAATATTTGAAGAGATAAAAACTTACGAAAAAGAACTACTAGCCAAAAGTAAAGAATCGGAGGTTTTAAAGGCAGAACTTGATGCAAGAATAAGTGCGGTTAATAGTGCAGCTATTTTTTCTGAAGCTGATTTATTTGGCACAATTACTTATGCGAATGATATGCTTGCAGAAATTTCTGGATTCACGATTGAAGAAATGATTGGTAAACCGCACAGCATTTTTAGACATCCTGATAATCCAAAAAGTCTTTATAAAGAAATGTGGGAAACCATTAAGTCAGGAAAAATATTTAAAGCAACTTATCCAAACAAACGCAAAGATGGTTCTGATTATTGGGTGGATGCAACCATAACGCCTGTTCTTGACGAAAAAGGAGTTCCATATAAATACATCAGTGTAAGATTGGATGTAACAAAGCAAATGGAAAATAAATTTGAAATGGAAGTTAAGCAAGCTGAAATTTCAGGCATCATTAATGCGGTAAATTCTTCTTTTGCATCCATAGAATTTGAGCCAAATGGAACAATTATTACTGCAAATGATTTATTTTTGAAAACACTGGATTATACTTTGGAGCAGATTCAAGGTAAACATCATCGAATTTTTTGTGATTCAGATCTTATAGCTAGTAAAGAATATATTACTTTTTGGGATGATTTAAAAAATGGAGTTACATCCAAGGGAGATTACAAACGATTAAGTAGTAAAGGAAAAGAGGTTTGGCTTTCAGCCGCTTATACACCTGTTTTTTCTAAAGATGGAAAAGTAATAAAAGTTTTAAAAATTGCTACAGACATTACCGCTTTTAGAGTAGGCTTTCAGGCAGCATCTTCCTTTATTAATGACTTAAAATTAGGTAATTTTAACACTACTATGGATTTGAAAGGAATTACTATGAACGGTGATATAGCGAATGTTACTTCCGATTTGAACGATTTAAGAAATGTTTTAGATAGTATTACTAATGAAGTAAACCGAGTTGTTAATTTAGCTGGAAAAGAGGGTCAGTTACGAGAAAGAATGTTTATAAAAAATCTATCAGGCTCTTGGAAAGACTTAGGAGATTCTTTGAATGTTTTATTAACAAGTATTTCTGAACCTGTGCTTGAAATCAATCGAATTGTAACGATGATGGCACAAGGAGATTTGACTCAATCTTTTAAAATGCAAGCCAATGGAGATATTATGGAAATGGCAAACGCTTTAAATATTGCTATTAAAAATATCAGTAACTTACTAAAAGAAATAGATAAAAGTGCCTTAATAGTTGCAAATTCTTCTTCAGAAATGACCAAAAGAAGTGAAGGAATGAAAAGAAGCACAACTGAAGTTTCGTCATCAATTATGCAAATGGCACAAGGTGCTCAAGAGCAAGCCATGAAAACTGACGAAGCCTCCAAATTGGTAGAAATGATTTTGAAATCGTCTAACGATATGGGTGAAAAATCTGATATTATTAATTCATCTGCCAACTCTGGGCAACAAAGTTGCCAAAATGGTTTGAAAATTATTAAACAAGTTGTTGATAATATGGTAGGAATTTCAACTTCAGCTGACATTACCTCAACCTCGATTGATGTATTGACAAACCGCTCTGATGAAATTTCTAGATTTTTGAGTGTTATTACTGATATTGCTTCTCAAACTAATTTATTGGCATTAAATGCAGCTATTGAAGCTGCACGAGCTGGTGATGCAGGTAGAGGTTTTGCGGTTGTTGCTGAAGAAATTCGTAAATTAGCTGAAGATTCAAGACGCTCTGCCATAGATATTGATAAAGTAATAAAAGACGTTCATAAGGATATTTTATCTGCTAATAAAGCCATTGATAAAATGAAAAATAGTGTAGAAAATGGAAGTTCTGCATCCAAAGAAGCCGAATCGGTTTTTCAAGAAATATTCCAATCTAGCACAAATACATTAAGTTTATCAAAAGAAATTTTGGATGCTACTAAAGTTCAAAAAGATAGTATTGGAAATGTAGTAAAAAATATCGAAAAAATTGTGGTTGTGTCCGAAGAAGTAGCGGCAGGAACACAAGAAATTGCAAGCTCCTCAATGGAACTTAATAAATCGATGGGAGAAATTACAAAATCAAGCGAAAATCTTGCCACAGTTGCCAACGAACTTAAAAAAGGTGTTGAAAGATTTCAATTAAACTAATCTAACCATGACTTCAAACGCTGAAATAGAAAAAAAAATAGATACTTTCAAAAAAAAGCAGGTTATAGTCTTTAAACTTGGACAAGAAGAGTATGGATTGATGATTGATCAAATAAAAGAAGTTGTTCTTACGCCTAATATTACTAAAGTTCCGCTCACTTCAAACTTTATAAAAGGGGTTGCTAACATTAGAGGAAATATTTTAACTATTATTGATTTAGAAATACGTTTGGGTTTAATAGAAATTGCTGAAACATCCGAACAAACTAATTCAAACTATACTTTAGTAGTTGAAAATGAGGATTTTAAAGTAGGAATTTTAGTAAAAGAAGTGCCAAATACTTTAGCAATTTCAGAATCAGACATTGACCAATCACCCAATGTAATTCACGACCAACATCTTGAAAAAAATTATATTAATGGAATAATAAAACTACAAAATCGATTAATTATACTTATTGATATAAATAAAATTATTGCCAAAGAGGAAATCTCAAACACTATATAAAAATTAATTTATTAATTAAATGAAAAATAAAATACTTATCGTAGATGATTCATTGTATATGCGAACCATCATCAAAGATGCCCTTGCTGGTGCAGGATTTGAAATAGTTGGAATGGCTGCAAGTGGCGAAACCGCTATTGATATGGCAATTGAACTTCAACCTGATTTAATTACTTTAGATAATATTTTGCCTGATATGCTAGGTTTAGATATTTTAAATGTGCTCAAAGAAGAAGAAATTGAGTCTAAAATAGTTATGATTAGTGCCGTTGGTCAAGAATCTGTTATTGAAGAAGGAATTAAAAGGGGAGCGACTCAATATCTTGTAAAACCTTTTACAACCGAGCAATTAGTTAATGCAGTTAAAAATGCTTTAAAATAGTATCATTTGAGTGTTATTTAAAAAAAACAATTAAACGCACTTTGATTTTATCTAAAAATATGCATCAAATAAACGCTGAAATTAAGGTATTACTTGTAGATGATTCTAATTTTATGCGTTTGGTTATTGCGGATATAATAAACGCATATCCAAATATAAAAGTAATCGGCACAGCATCAAATGGAAAAGAGGCGTTTGAAAAAACGGTCTTACTAAAACCAGACGTAGTTTTGTTGGATTTAACGATGGCAGATTTTGATGGAATTTATGCTATAAAAGCAATAATGAAATCAAATCCACTCCCTATTGTTGTATTAAGTTCTATTCGTTCATCTAATCCTGACGCAGTTTTAGAAGCCTTAAAAGAAGGTGCTTTTGATTTTTTAGATAAACCTACTGGAGCTGTTGGAAGTAATATTCGGCAAATTGGAGATGCAATTTGCAATAAAATTATAGATGCTTCAAAGGTAAATACAAAAAATTTATTAAAACAAAAAATCAAATCAAATCAAAATTATCATACTTTCGATTCTAATCTAAATTATAAAATTATTGCTATTGGAGCTTCAACTGGCGGAACAGGTGCTTTAGAAAGTATTATAATGAAGCTTCCCGAAAACTTGCCAATCCCAGTGGTCATTGCCCAACACATGCCTCACGAATTTTTAATCTCTTTTTCTCAAAGATTAAATAATTTAAGCTCTTTAACCATTAAAATTGCTGAACCAAACGAAGAACTTAAAAACGGAATTATTTATTTGCTTCCAGGAAATGCAAATACTATACTAAAAAAGAATTCTGAATTTTCAAAACTTAGATTTGAATCAACAAATCAAACTTTTGAAGAGTATAATTGGCCTTCTATTGATGGATTTATGCTTTCGGTTGCAAGTATTTTCAAAAATCATTCTTTAGCAATTATTCTGACTGGAATGGGAAAAGATGGAACTTTGGGAATGACAGAAATTTTTAAAAATGGCGGTTTAACAATTGCTCAAGATGAAAAAAGCTGTATTGTTTATGGGATGCCTAAAGCAGCCGTTCAAGCAGGTGTAATATCCCAAACCGTTATATTAAGTGATATTTCAGCTTTTATAGTAAGTGCTATTTCTTGAAATTTCGTTGAGGAGTCAGCCTTTAAATGGTAACATGTGTAGGAGTTTTATTACATCAATATATATTTTAATGAATTTAATAAATATTATATTTAAGGGAGCCTCTAAAAACCCCAATATTATTTTTAAAAACCCCACCCAAACCAATTTCTGCTACGAAACCGCAGAATCCAAGTGGGAGGGCTTCAACGGAATTGAGGTTTTTAGGAGTTCCCTTAATTTAATTTATAAAAAAATTGCTTTCTTATTTCCCTAAAATGGAAAAGTTAAAAAAGGAATTTGTAATTGTTTATTAGATTGTATAACCAATATTAATTTCTATGACAAATTGACGCATTAATCCTTTTTTATTACTAATAAATGCCATAATTTCAGAAAATTATATTTGGATATTTTTTTGATTATCTTATTTTACATAAACATTTAAAGCTATGAATTTTCAAAATTATACCATCAAAGCCCAAGAGGTTATTCAACAAGCAACTTCAATCGTTGCTGAATTAAACCAACAAGCCATCGAAACAGGGCATATTTTAAAAGCTATTTTTAAAACCGATGAAAGTATGTCAAATTTTATTTGCAGTAAGTTAAATGCAAATAAAAATATATTATTAATTAAAATTGATGACTTAAATAAATCCTATCCTGTGGTTCAGGGTTCAGAGCCATATTTATCAAATTCTGCGGCTCAGGCTTTGCAAAAAGCTGAGAAATTTAAGAAAGATTTGGGTGATGATTATGTGGCGATCGAACACATTTTATTGGGTATTTTGGATGGTACAAATAAGGCAGCACAGCTTTTGAAAGACCAAGGTTTTGCTGAAAAAAACCTCAAATTAGCTATTAATGAGCTTCGTGGTGGCGAAAAAGTTACGGATCAACATGCAGAAAATAAATATCAATCGCTCAAAAAATATTCTAAAAACCTCAACGACATGGCTCGTGCAGGAAAAATAGATCCTGTCATTGGGCGTGATGAAGAAGTAAGAAGAGTGTTGCAAATATTAAGTAGGAGAACTAAAAATAATCCTATGTTGGTGGGCGAACCTGGAGTTGGAAAAACTGCGATTGTAGAGGGCTTGGCTCAACGAATTGTGTCGGGCGATGTGCCTGAAAACTTAAAATCTAAGCAAATTATTTCGCTCGATATGGGTTTGTTGGTTGCGGGTGCAAAATTTAAAGGCGAATTTGAAGAAAGATTAAAAGCGGTTATCAAAGAAGTGATTGATTCGGATGGAGAATTAGTGCTTTTTATAGACGAAATTCATACTTTAATAGGTGCTGGTGCTGGCGGAGATTCTGCCATGGATGCTGCCAATTTGCTCAAACCTGCTTTGGCTCGTGGCGAATTGCATACCATTGGAGCAACTACTTTGAAAGAATATCAAAAATATATTGAAAAAGATAAAGCCCTAGAACGAAGATTTCAAACCATTATTGTTGATGAACCCGACAGAGAAGATTCTATTTCAATTTTGCGTGGGATTAAGGATAAATATGAAATTCATCATGGCGTTCGTATTAAAGATGAAGCTATAATTGCAGCTGTTGAGCTTTCTACTCGTTATATTTCTGATAGATATTTACCTGATAAAGCCATAGATTTGATGGACGAAGCTGCATCAAGGTTAAGAATTCAAATTGACTCTTTGCCTGAAGAATTGGACGAAGTGCAACGGAAAATTATGCAATTAGAAATTGAACGGGAAGCCATAAAACGTGAAAACGACAAAGATAAGTTAGGTATTTTGAGTAAAGAAATTGCAGATTTTACTGAACGAAGAAATTCGCTAAAAGCTAAATGGACTTCTGAAAAAGAAGTAATTATCGGAATGCGTACGAACAAGGAAAATATTGAAAAGCTAAAAATTGAAGCCGAACAAGCCGAAAGAGCCGGAAATTATGGATTAGTAGCTGAAATTAGATATGGAAAAATAAAAGAAGCTGAAGATAAATTAGTAATTTATCAAGAAAAAATAAAAGAATTACATTCTGGCAAAGCCATGCTCAAAGAAGAGGTTTCGAGCGAAGATATTGCTGAAGTTGTGGCAAAATGGACAGGTATTCCTGTTGCTAAAATGTTGCAAAGTGACAGAGAAAAATTATTACATTTAGAAGAAGAACTTAATAAAAGAGTAGTCGGACAGGATGAAGCCGTACAAGCCGTTGCGGATGCTGTTCGCAGAAATCGAGCGGGCTTGAGCGACCCTCGAAAACCGATTGGCTCGTTTATATTTTTGGGTACAACAGGAGTAGGAAAAACTGAACTTGCCAAAGCACTTGCCGCTTATCTTTTCAACGATGAGCACGCCATGGTGCGAATCGATATGAGCGAATACCAACAAAGCCACTCTGTGAGCCGTTTGGTGGGTGCTCCTCCTGGATATATTGGTTATGATGAAGGCGGACAGCTTACTGAAGCAGTAAGAAAACGCCCTTATTCGGTTGTTTTATTAGATGAAATTGAAAAAGCCCATCCCGATACTTTTAATATTTTATTGCAAGTTTTGGATGATGGCAGACTGACCGACAATAAAGGAAGACTGGCAAATTTCAAAAATACAATTATTATCATGACTTCAAATGCGGGTGCGAGTGTGATTCAAGATAGATTTGAGGGTTTTGAAAGCAAAGATGTTTTTGCTCAATTAGATGTAATCGAAAATACAAAATCTGAAGTTATGCAGTTGCTAAGAACCACCATTCGACCCGAATTTTTGAACCGAATTGATGAAACTATTATGTTTAAACCACTTTTAAAGCGTGATATAGATAAAGTTGTTCGCATACAATTTGCTAATATTCAAGAAGTTTTGGCAAGTAATGGCATTGTTTTGGATGCGACACCTGAGCTTTTATCCTATATTTCAGACCAGGGATTTGATGCCCAATTTGGAGCAAGACCTTTGAAAAGAGTGCTTCAAAAAATGATTGTAAACGAACTTTCTAAGTTTATTTTGAGTGGAACTATTCAAAAAGAAGATGTGATTTTAGCCGATTTAAAAGATGGAAAAGTAATTTTTGAAAATAAAAAGATTAAATAATTTAAAATTTAGATATACATATTGAAATTAAGTAAATCAATATTTACATTGAAAATTAAATATTGTAGATTACCGTAAACTATTGAAATAATTAAAGAAATAAAGATTTTAAAAATTCTTTATTATATTCAATTAAAACCGCCCTTGTTAAATATTTGAGCGGTTTTTTCTATTTTATTTTTAATTTTTCTTAAAAAATGTGATTGTTTTTTCATTATTGATAAATTTAAAGATAGATAGTGTATAAAAAAGTGTATAATTCCCGAGGGTATTTTATGTTTAAAATTCAACCTTTAAAATGTATCTACATGGTCTTCTCTATAATTATACAACTCTCTTTCAAGAGTGGGGACTTGTGTGGTTTCAAACTTTGCTTATTTATTATCACAAGTGACGTTTCGCTTACACTTGCAAGTGCGGGAAAGCTGGACAACATGCAAACCATCCTCAATATACTCAAAAAGAATTAGACCAAATAACTGACTTTACAAAGCCAAACCCTGATTATGCTCCAAAGCAAACCGAGCAATTTTTAAATTAAATAGTTGGAGACTTGAATGATGGTGTTGAAAAACAATCTGTTAAAGGCAGGAACAATTACTCCTAGGAAACCTCTAAAAACCCCAATATTATTTTTAAAAACCCCACTCAAACCGATTTCTGCTACGAAACCGCAGAATCCAAGTGGGAGGGCTTCAACGGAATAGAGGTTTTTAGGAGTTCCCTAAAATCTTTATAAGATTTTTAATTGATATTATAATATTATTTGATTAAATTTGTAAGTTAAATCTCTGTTTTGTAAAAAATATGAATGTATTCAATGATTTAAAAAATTCATTTAGTCAATCTGGAAATGGATTAAATCAGATTATTATTATTAATGTAGTAGTTTTTGTTACTTTAAAAATTTTTCAAGTATTTCTAACGCTTTCAGGGAATGCTGATATATATATGCTTATTTCACAGCAATTATTTTTACCTTCAGCTTTACAAGAATATATTTACAAACCTTGGACTTTAATTACTTACGCATTTTCTCATGAAGATTTTTTTCATATTATTTTTAATATGATTTTTATGTATTGGTTTGGTATGATAATTACTGAATTTATTGGCAGTAAAAGATTTATAAGTTTATACGTTTTGGGTGCTTTAGCTGGAGGAATTATGTATTTAATACTGTACAATACTGTCCCATATTTTGCATCTAAAGTTTCTACTTCTGTGCTTTTAGGAGCATCAGGAGGCGTATATGCGGTTGTAATTGGTGCTGCTACTTTATTGCCAGACTATACTTTTTATTTACTTTTCTTAGGTCCTGTTAGAATTAAATTTATTGCTTTATTTTATGTTTTTTTATCATTTGCTCAAAGCATAGGTCCAAATGCTGGCGGTAATTTAGCCCATTTAGGAGGTGCGTTAATAGGGTTTGTTTTTGTTTGGCAATTAAGAAAAGGTAATGATTTAGGAAAACCAATCACTTGGATTTTAACTTCCGTTGGTTCTATTTTTAAACCAAAATCAAATATTAAAATAACTTATAGACATACAAATTTTGAAAAACCAACAGTAAAAAATCCCTCAAATGAAGATATTTCTCAAGCAGAAATAGATACAATTTTAGATAAAATATCAAAATATGGGTATGAAAAACTAACAAAAGAGGAGAAACAAAAACTATTTAAAGCAAGTCAGAGTGCTAATATTTAAGTTTGAAGCAAATTCAAATTGTATATAAAAAATTACTTTCGATTAATGTATTTCTTTAAATTAATTTGAATTATAGAAAAATACAGGTTAAATAATTATTCCCACTATCAGTAGTTTTTGCCAAGCTGCATTACGGATTTGCAAATAAATTGTACTTTTCGGCTACATAATAATCATAAAAAATCTTTTTTATTTTACTAAACAAAACTAATTTCCAATAATACTTTTTTATTGCTACAATTCTTATTACTTACTTAATTAATTAAGTAAGTAATAATTAAAAAAATATCATTATTATGTCAGACTAAATTTTCTAAATTTTTCTAGCACTGTGGCAAAATCTAAAGGTAAATCCGTATTGAACTGTACCATTTCTTTGGTTTGAGGATGCACAAAACCTAAAGTTTTGGCATGTAAAGCTTGCCTTGGAATGATTTGAAAGCAATTTTCAATAAAATTTTTAAATTTTCCAATCGTTGCACTTTTCAATATTTTATCGCCACCATACATACTATCACTAAAAATAGGATGCCCCAAATGTTTCATGTGAGCACGTATTTGATGCGTTCTGCCTGTTTTGAGATTGCATTTTATCAAACTTGCAAAGCCGAATTTTTCGATTACTTCATAATGTGTAATAGCAATTTTTCCTTTTTCAGGCGAATCATAATTGACGGTTACTCTTCTGTCGGATAAACTTCTGTTCAAATAAGTCGAAATTGTGCCTTTGAGTTCTTTTGGTTCTCCCCATATTAAGGCATAATACGTTCTTTCGATAGAATGATAAAAAAACTGTGATGCCAATTTGGTCATGGCTTCTTCAGATTTTGCAATTACCAACAAGCCGCTCGTATCTTTATCAATTCTATGTACTAAACCAGGTCGAATTGCTCCATTTTTGGTAGTTGGTAAAAATCTAAAATGATGTACCAAAGCGTTTACCAAAGTGCCAGTCCAATTGCCATAGGCAGGATGAACCACCATGCCTGCAGGTTTATTAACAAGTAATAATTGTGCATCTTCATATACAATATCTAAGGCTATATCTTCGGGTAAAATCTCGTCATTACGGGGCGGATTTGGCAAGAAAATAGTTATTTTATCTAAAGGACGAACCCTGTAATTTGCTTTGGTGGGTTTGTCGTTTACTAAAATTGTTTCTCCATCAATGGCATTTTGAACTCTATTGCGAGAAGCGTTAGCAAGCCTATCCATTAAAAATTTATCAATTCTTAAAAGCGATTGACCTTTATCGGTAATGATGGTTTGGTGTAAGAAAAGTTCATCTTCTAACTCTTCTTGTTCTGTACTATTTATCTCGGATAGAGCCATTGTTCGGGGTCTTGTTTGTCAAAAGCTTTCCAAATTTGAAACTGAATTTCTGTAACTTCGTCTTCGTTTGTAAAAACTTCACCAATAAATTCTTTTGCTTTTACTTTTTGTCCCACTTTTACGGACGTAGTTTTTAATTTTGCATAAAAAGTGTAATAATCTCCGTGTTGAATCATGATGGCGTAATTCATGCCAGGACACATTTCGGGCTTTTTCGTTGCGATTGGTTTGAATATTTACGCCATGATTGATGACGGTAACTCGTGGCAAAACTGGGTGAGGATGTGTGCCGTAAGGTTCAGAAATAAATCCATGCTCGGTGGGCCAAAGCATTTTCCCTTTGTTGCCCGCAAAACTATTGGATAGTTTGGTTTGTTCGGGTGTTCGTAAGTTTTTCTTATCTACTGAAGCAGAGCGAGCTTTTTCTATTTCTCGCTTTATTAAATCTGTAATTAATTTATCTAATTTTTTTACAGCCTTTTCTCTGTCTTTTAATTCATCTTGTAGTTTTTCTTCTTGACTTGAAAGTAATTTTACAGTAGATTCTTGCTCATTTTTTAAGGACTTTAAATTTTGATGTTCACCTCTTATTTCATTCAAAACCGATTGCTTTTGGATCTTTATTTCGTTCAATCTTTTTTGCTCTAATTTTAAGTTAAATGTTACTTTATTTATTTGACTTGCTTGTTTTTTTCGTGCTTGCGAATAAAAAGTAAAATATTGCAACCGCATTAAAAGTTGATTAAAATCAGCTGCTGAGAATAAAAAAAGTAATTTATTTTTAGCATTAAAAGTTTTGGAGGCTTGATAAATCATTGATTTATACTCTTCTTTTAATGAATTTAGTTTTAGGTATAATTCATTTATATTATTTTCTGTGTAAGTAATATCTTTATTTAAAATTGAAATTTCTTTTATGAAGGTTCTAATAACTTCGTTTTTTTCTTTTATTTGCTCCGTAACAACACTTAATTGCCCCATTGTTGCCGTTTTTTTAGTTCTAGTTTCATCTAAAATCTTATTTGTTTCAGCAATTTTAAGTTGATTTTCGAGCTTTTCTTTTTCAAGTTCATTTCTTTTTTTTTGAGAAAAAAGAAAAATACTTGTAATAAAAAATAAAAATATAAAATATTTTTTTATGTTCATAAACCAAATATGGGTTTGCAAAAATAGTTTTTTTTATGCTACAAAAATCAAAAAAAATAATTTTGTTATCAGTTATTTTCAAAATTAAATAATTTATAGAAAAAATATTTAATAATTTAGTATATATTAACTATTATTGTAGATTAAAATTGATTTAACAAAACCGATGATTAGAAAATTTGCCTTTTTGGGTTTTTTAATACTTTTTATTTTGACAAATGTAAGTTTTGCAGGCGGAAGAATAAGCATAACAGGTAGTAATTTGCAAGCCACAACTACTTGTGCCAATGATACTATTCGATTTTTTTCTAATCCTGACCCTCAAATTACTAACAGACAATGGAAAGTTTTAAATTCGGATGGCTCTGTTTTTTTGACCGGAACTGGCAATAATTTTTCTATAAATGGGAATATGCTTTTAAAAGCACCTCCAGGCGATTTGAATGACAATTTTATTGCTGTATATTTTAATGCCGATTCTAATTCTAGTGCTATTTCTTGGGTAAGTATATCTTTAACTGTTGTACCTACACCAGAAATAATTATGCCTATCTCTCCAACGCTTTGCCAAGGAAATGCAGCAAATTTAGTTCCAACCGTGGTGGGAGTTTCTTTGCCAGATGCAAATTATATTAATTTTTGGACAACTCCATCGCTTACAACCGTCAATTCTGTCAATTTGAGTGCAACTGCAGCCGGTACATACTCATTTTTTGTTAAAATTAAAACGGGTTCTCAATGTTCGGATCGAAAAACTTTGCAACTTACACCAACTTCTGTTCCGATTGCAACCGTGGTGGGCGGAGCCACCAAAACTCGTTGTGCAGGACAAACTTTTCAACTAGAAGCAAAAGATAATGCCAATTCAGGTACTTTAAGTTATGCTTGGTCGCCTGCCACAAATCTTAGCTCAACTATAATTGCAAACCCAAGAGTAGGAAATTCTACAAGCGTTTTGCCTACAACCTATACCGTTACAATTACAAATAATGGCAATTGTTCTAGTTCATTTTCAGTAGAAGTTAGAACAAATCCTACTATCACAGGAGGAATTATTTTGCCAAATAACAGCACTTTGTGTAAATTTCCAGCAACTAATATTGGAACAGATATAGGAGGTGGTACTGCTCCATTTTCATATTCTTGGTTACCAAATATAGGTCTTGATAATCCCAATATTGCAAATCCTAATGTTACTCCACTTTCATTTTCAGGAATAAATTATACACTTACAGGAATAGATGCAAAGGGTTGTAGCGTTTCCAAAAAAGTTTTAATTAAACGTTCATCGCTTGTTTTAAGTTTTAAAAATTCTTCAAATGCCAATATATGCGTTGGAAATGTAAAAACTTTTGAACTTTCAAGAAAATTAGGGTTACCGCCTTACAATTTTAATTCTGATAATAGACTTACTAAAATTAACGATACTACTTATTCTACACCTAATATAAACACAACAGGTAATTTTTTATATGTAATTACTGTTACAGACGCTTCGGGTTGTTATGACAAAGACACTATCAAAATTAGTTCTGATCCAGCTCCTAATATTGTTTATGGTAACCAAAACACACTTTCAGGATGTTCTGGATTGCAATTGCAACTAAGCGTAACTACAATATTATCCGGACCAATAAGTAAGTTTACTTGGGAACAAAAAAGTGAAATATCTGATATTAACAGTTCTATTCCAGGTATTTCAGTTATAAATCCTCCTAACTCTGCCACTGCTTATTTACTAACTTTAACAGGAGCCGACCCAGAATGTAAATCGGTTATAACCACTTATATACAATCGAATCCAACACCTCAAATAGCAATTACAAGGCTTTCGGGCGAATTATTTATAGAAACACCTCTAAATTTAAACAGCTCTGGAACCGCTGGATTAATTAATTTATTATGGCAATTTGGAGACGGAAATACCTCTACGGGTGTCAATACAAGCCATATTTATGCTATTAATCAACGCTATATTGTTACATTATCAGGCGAAAATAGTTTTGGATGCCAAGGAAAAGATACCTTACATTTAAAATTATTAAAAAAATCAACAGGATTAATATATGTACCGAACGCTTTTTTGCCAAATTCTGATAACTTAGACAATAAAACTTTTAAAATATTTTGTGAAGATGGAGAAATAAATACAGCCGTTTTTTCAGCTAAAATTTATAATATTTTTGGCAAAATAGTGTATTCAACCACTAATTATTCTGATATGAGAGTAAAAGGTTGGGATGGCGAAGGATTTAATAGTGGCGTTTATACTTACGTTATCGAAGGGCAATTTGTAGATGAAAAACCTTATTCTTTACCTGGTAGAGTGAATTTAATTCGATAATAATTTTCTTTTTTTTTTATTTACAAACCTCACAATTCCATACTTTTAATTTATTTTTGCAATCCAAAAATAAAAACATAAAAGAATGACTCCTGTTCGTGTTCGATTTGCCCCCTCTCCTACTGGTCCGCTACATATTGGCGGAGTTCGTACGGCTTTATATAATTATTTGCTTGCCAAAAAAACAGGCGGAACGATGATTTTGCGTATTGAAGATACGGACCAAACCCGCTTTGTACCAGGAGCTGAAGAGTACATAAAAGAGGCTTTGGAGTGGATTGGAATAACTTTAGACGAAAGTCCTTGGCATGGAGGACCGC
This sequence comes from Cytophagales bacterium, assembly GCA_004294265.1. Taxonomy (GTDB): domain Bacteria; phylum Bacteroidota; class Bacteroidia; order Cytophagales; family UBA9547; genus REAG01. The sequence goes on from REAG01000180.1 coordinate 19,460, forward strand.
ACGCTCCTTATCGCCAGAGTGAAAGAAAACCAATGTATATGCAATATGCCATGCAACTTTTAGAGAGCGGAAATGCGTATTATGCTTTCGATACTTCCGAAGAATTAGACGAAATGCGTACTAGATTAGAAGCCGCAAAAGTACCTGATCCAAAATATAATTCTATTTCACGTATGGAAATGAAAAACTCCATTACTATGCCAGAAGATGAAGTAAAAGCTTGGCTAGAAGCAGGAAAACCTTATGTAATTCGCTTAAAAGTACCTCGTAAAGAAGAAGTAAGAATCAATGATTTGATCCGTGGATGGGTGATGGTACATTCGTCAACTTTAGACGACAAAGTATTGATGAAATCGGACGGAATGCCTACTTATCATTTGGCAAATGTAGTGGACGATTATTTAATGAAAATCACCCATGTGATTCGTGGAGAAGAATGGCTTCCTTCGGCTCCTACACACGTTTTATTATACAAGTTTTTAGGATGGGAAACTTCTATGCCACAATTTGCCCATCTGCCTTTACTTCTAAAACCTGATGGAAACGGTAAACTAAGCAAACGTGATGGCGACATGGGAGGTTATCCTGTTTTTCCTATCGAATGGAACGACAAAGCTACAGGTGCTGTATTTATGGGTTTCCGAGAAAGTGGTTATTTGCCAGAAGCTACTCTCAATTTCCTTTCGCTTTTGGGTTGGAATCCGGGTACTCAAGAAGAAATTTTTAGCATGGAAAAACTGATTGAAACCTTCACTGTCGAACGTATAGGTAAATCTGGTTCTAAATTTGATATTCAAAAAGCAAAATGGTTCAATCAAGAATACCTAAAAATGATGCCAAACGAAACGATGGCTGCATTTTTAGCTGCCGAATTGAAGAAAAAAGGAGTTGAACTAGAATCGTCAAAATTGGTACGTATTTGTGCTTTACTCAAAGAAAGAGTAATGTTTTTGAAAGATTTACCCAACGAAGCCACTTATTTCTACCAAACACCTACAAGCTACGATGCCGAACTTTGGGCTGCCAAATGGAACGATGAAGCAAAATTAGTTGCCACCGAATGGAAAAAAGCACTAGAAACCGAAACCAACTTTGTAGCAGAACAAATCAAACACCATATTCATGACATTACCGAAAAAAATGGCATAAAAATGGGTAAAGTGATGCAAGCCATGCGACTAGCCATGACAGGCGTGGGAGCAGGTCCCGATTTAATGCAAATTATAGAAATTATTGGCAAAGTAGAAACATTGAAAAGATTGGGGAATGTGGTATAAAAGTGTATGCTTATTTTATTTGGTTTTATTTGGTTTTGAACAAAAGATTGAATTTGTAATTTCTCAAAATAGCCAAGAAGAAATCTTTTCGTTAAAAGAAGAGGTTTATCTAAAAGTAGATACAATGCCGACTTTTATATATGGAAATCATAAACTAAACATATACATAAGTGAAAATTTAAAAATGCCAAATGAAAATATATTGAAGCAAATAGAAGATTATGGTGCAGTAAGTTTTATTATAAACAAAAAAGGGGAATCAAAATATATAAATACTTTCAATTTTGAAAGTGAATCTTGCAGTAAAGAAGCTAAAAGGGTTATTGAATCTTTAAAATGGAAGTGTGGTATTTTAAAAGGCAAACCAATAAACATACAAATGACTATTCCTATTAATTTTGTACTAAATGCTAGAAATAATAAAATCAAAAATCAAAAAAAATATTGTGATAATTACAAATCATATTCTAATATTAACAAAGAAGATGTATTTCTTTTAGTTGAAGAAATGCCTATATTTAATTTTGGATTTCAAAATTTGACAAAATATATTGAATCAACTATAATTTACCCTTTAGAGTGCCTTAAATACAAAATTGAAGGACAAGTAATAGTATCATTTGTGGTTAATAAAGAAGGTAAATCTGAAAATATTGAAATTCTAAAATCTACTAATAGAGCATTTAATTGTGAATCGATAAGAGTAATTAGCAATTTGCCAAAATGGAAACCAGCAATTCATAACTCAAAGCCAGTAAATATAAAACTTACAATACCAATTGATTTTAAATTATCTTACTTAAAATGAAGCTGCAATTTAAAACGAAAAGTGCGAAATAATTTTCACAAAGATTTCAATATTGAAATTCTGAAAAAAAAAACAGATTTATATTTAAAAAATGGAAAAAAGTTAAGTAATTTTTAAAACAATTCAACCTTTACAAAATTTCATATTAATAACTAAAAATCAAAAAAACATGAATACACAACCTATATATAGTAATTTAATTAAAAAAATGTATGATTTGCCTTTAGAGGACAAGTTAGAAATCAGAAACTTATTAGACCATAATATAGCTGAGTCTAAGCGAGAGGCGATTTTAAAAAACTTTAAATTAGCTCAATCAGAGGAAAAGGATTTAATATTTTCTTCTAATATTTCTGAACTTAAAAAGAGTTTGTAAAGGAGGTTTCATTTAGTAACTCTTTTAAAAAATCATTTAAAAAAAAAATAGCGATTACCTTTTAGGTGAAGGTGGCGATTTCGACCATAAATGTTGATTCGGTAATCCAATTACTGATTAACCACAAATCTATCTTTAGAGCACTAAACCGCCACTTTTACCAAACTGCTTTTACTAACGATGTTTTTTGTCTATAATTTGTTGGAACTAAATTGACAAAGTTAGTCCTGTTAAATCTGCTTTTCCGTTTTTAAGAAATTCATAGGTCATTCTGTCTGCCTGACATTCAATAAATTGTATCCCTTTTAGTTTTTTACATTTAAAAAATGTATTTTTTATGATTGCATTTTTAAAAGTTACTTTTGAAAATGAACAGTTTTCAAAAGAACATTCTTCTATGCATCCGTTAAAAACTATGTCGGCTAAATGTGAGGTTTCAAATGTTGCAAGTTTCCAAATAGCATTTTCAACAACACAATTTTTAAGTTCTGAATTTTTTATTTCTGTACCTGAAAAATTTGCTTTTGAGAAATTACAGTTTTTAATTTCACTTGCCGATAACTCAGTATCTATCAAAGAACATTCAATAAACTGATTATCCACTAAATTAGAATTCTGAAT
>REAG01000054.1 GCA_004294265.1 Cytophagales bacterium
TTTTTGACTTCTTTTGCCCTTGAGAAAAGATAATTAATGAAGTTTTGAAAGAAATATTTATGTTTTACTTTTGAAATGTAAGTACATGGGCTATTCCATTAAATTTTTATAAAACCCCCTTTCTTATTTCCCCAATGGGGAAAAGTTAAAAAGGAATTGTAATTATTTATTGGACTTTATATAATTATTTTATTTAGACCTTTATTGAAATTTCCTTTTATGCGGTTTGGGAAAATAGTTGTAAAATCCTAGATTTCCTTTTCAGTAAATGGGGTTTATGGTTTTAAAAAATCTATCAAACAATCCAGCCCAAAGTTTTGGCTTTTTCAATCATTTCGATAACAGAATGTGTTTTAGTTTTTTTAGCAATATTTTTTTTGTGTGAACGAATAGTTTCGGCACTATTACCCATTAAAACGGCTATTTCGTTTACGTTTTTTCCAAATCGCAAAAAATTTAAAACCTCAATTTCTTTGCTAGAAAGTATGCATTGCGATGAATGAAGCAATGAGGTATCATTTCTAAAAAACACTTTTTTACCTTCGTATATTTCTTTTAAATGCTTGATTAGCAACTGAATGGGAATGTTTTTTGGAAAATAACCAGAAAAACCTTTCAATTCGGCTGTTTTCATATAACTAATTTCGTTAAACATCGAAAGTATCACTACTTTTAGGTTTGGCTTGAGTTTTTGCAAAACAGGAAACAAATTGAGTCCATTGCCATCAGGTAAGTTAATATCTAGTAATAAAACATCAACTTCAATTTGTTTTAATCTATCTAATCCATCTTTTATGGTAGTTGCTATGGCACAAATTTCAAATTCGTTTGAATCTGCCAACAAGTTTCTTAAACCTTCGGAAAATAGCAAATGATCTTCGATGATGCAAAGTCGGATGGGATTGTTGGTAGAAGTTTTCATGTTGAATCTAATTTAATGGTAAGCTAATTTTAAAAATAGTGCCTTTGGGTTTATTGGGTATTATTTCTAAAGTCCCTTTCATAAAAGCCACTCTACTTTGTATGTTTTTTAGACCAATACCTTTGTTTTTTAATTTGTTATTTATGCCAATTCCATTATCGGAAATGGTAATTAAAAGCCAGTTATTTGTTTTTTCAAATACAATGTTGCAAATGTCGGCTTGGGCATGTTTTATGATATTATGTAGGGCTTCGGAAACAATTCTGTACAGTTGGAGTGCTGTTTCGTTCGGAATAGCAATTTCTTCAGAAAACCTAAAATCAATTTTTAAATCTTTAGTGTCTTCAATTCGTTTTATTACATTTTGCAATGCTGTTTTTAAACCCAAAGCCGAAACTACACTAGGATGCAATTCGTGCGAGATATTACGAATTTTATCAATACTAAAATCGATTTGATTGAGAGCAAAAGCAATATCCATTTTTTTTGAATTGCTCAAAGCAAGTTTTACAAGTGCCAAAGTTGGACCTAAATCATCATGCAAATCGGCAGAAATTTGGGTTCTCTCTCGTTCTTGAATTTCGATTTCGGCATTTAAAAGTTCTGATTGAAGCTGATTGCGTTCTCGCAAATATTGCTCTCTTTCTATCACAAAACGATAGAGTTGATAAGCCAAAGCCAAGCCCAAACAAAGTACTTCCATGAAAGCCATGCAAGCAATAATATGTTCGGTAAAAAAATTAATTGGTAATGGTATCATTTCTCGAATAACCGCAATCAAAACTGTGCCAACAACCAAAAGATAAAACAAACCCATTAATAAAACTTCATTTTTGCTTTTTTTGAATAAGCCCAAAAAAACTAAATATCCCATGTAAAGGATGGTTATAAATAAAAATGGAAATAAAATATCCCAAAATAAAATGTTATATTTTATTGAATCTTGAAAAATCAATAATATAAAAATAATGAAAATCAAAACTATACAAGTAATACTAGTTATAGTTTTTATTGATTTATTCAAATTAATTCCAGCTAAAAAATCTTGAATAAAAAGTAAGAAAAAAATAATATATAAAACAGAGAAAATGGTGGCACTTACAAAATGAAAACTGGGATAATTACTCCATATAAGTTGATAACCTATGCCGTAATTTGATATTTGCCAACCAATAATACATAGCACATAAGCCATATAATAAAGATAAATTCTGCGTTTTTGAAAGCAAAATAGTGCAAATCCAAAAAGTGCCATAAATGCCAAAATGCCAATGCAAACCGAAATTAAAAACACAAATAAATTTTCGTTTTTATAAAAATTTGATACCGAATAAAGGTAAATAGGCAACGAAAGCGATTCGTTTATATGCCTTACTTTTAAGTAAAGTTCTGTTGTAGATTTTTTATTGGCTTGAAACACAAAATCGAAATTTCGACTTGGTAAATTCCGCATCGAAAATGGATATTGATCACCAGTTTTTCCTACCAATTTTATTGTATTCGTTTCAAATTCGTGTTTGTAAACTTCTATAGAGTCTATATTTGGATTAGCAAATTCAAAAACATAATCATGGTTTACTGTATCTTTATTTTGTAACACAATTTTGAGCCACCAGGTATCTTTATATCTAAAACCTAAATGATTTTCAAACTCCGAAGGCTTAAATTGAGCTGAAAGTTTTAAAACCGAATCTATCGAAAGGGCATTTGTTGAGTCTGGCAAAACGGTATATAGATTTTTCAAAAACAAATCCAATTCGCTTGATTTTGCATCTATTACAATCGTTTTATTGCTATTTGCATAGATAAAATTTGTGATCAAAAAAATAAAAATAATACCTAATTTTATATTTTTCATTTTAAAATGCTTCGCCAAGATTGATATACAAACCATCGGTATTATTACCAAAACCTTGATCTATTCTTATATTTACTCTATCGGCACGATGCACCACAAACCGCAAACCAAAACCCAAAGTCCAGCGAATTTCCGAAATCATAAATTGAGTTAATGATGGCGAAACTTGCCCTGCAGCTACAAAAAGTACACCTCGAAAACGCTTATAAATTGGAAAACGCAATTCAGATTGCAAAGCCAAATAATGATTGGCACGGTATCTGCCCCAATAATATCCACGCAACATTTGGTCGCCACCCAAAGGAGGCTGGTGGCGATATGGTGCATCTCCGAAAGTGAATTGTGTAATGGCTTGAAAAGCCAAAATAACAGGCTTTTTCTTTGATAAATTTCTGTAATACCTAAAATCGGTTCGGAATCGCCAAAAGTCAAAATTACCTCCTAATGCTTTATTAAAATACGTAATAGAAACATCGCCAAACCATCCTTTGTGGGCATCCATGACGTAATCTCGGCTATCCCACATCCAAAGTGGACCAATGCCTGTAACCACCGAACCATTTGCACCCACAGGCGAATCTTGTTGAAAAATACCATTTCCTTCCGGTTTTATGTCCCATTGCGAAACCATTTCGGCAATCCAACCCCAATATCCTAAATTATTGATTTTAAAACCTGTTTTATTTAAAAACCTAATCCATTTGAAACTTACTAATTGTTTGGTTTTTTCTGCTGTGTTATTTCCTAAGCCAAAATATAATTCAGGAAAATAAAAATAAGCTAATTCGCCTTCGGTTCGCCATTTGTTTTGATTTCCAAAAATAGTATAAGGAATATTTGACAAAATTTGTTTATTGAGCGTATAAATAAAATAGGGCTGAATATTAGATTTTGTGGTTTGAGCCGAATCCGATTTTGGTAATCTAAAAACCACAGCTGCAGCTGCACCAAGCCCAAGCCGAGTTTCGGGAGCAAAATAAATCACAGGCAAAGGAGTTATTGAAATGCTTTTTTTGCTTTGTGAAAACATATCGATTGAAGCAAAAATAACATAAAGCAGTAAACTCTTTTTCAAATTTGAAACTTTAAAATAGCAATTCACAATAATAATTAATAATTAGGTTTTTTTCTATCTTAAATGAAATATTAAAATTTTTATTGAAAAAAATCTTACAGCTTTGTATGATTAAGTTTAGCGAATGTTTAATTTGAAAATAAATATTAATAATTCGAGATTTATTAATAAATTACTTTTCATAAAATATTTATTTTACCTTTAACTATCAAAAAAAGTAATAAAACCCTCAATATAGGAATTCCAGATTTTAACCGCTGATATTCAACAACTTACAAATTTAGTAATAAACGTCCAGTGTTAAATAATTGTTAAATTTTAAAAATATTTACAAAAAAATTAGGAT
>REAG01000181.1 GCA_004294265.1 Cytophagales bacterium
TTATTTAAAACCGCTCGGAGGGGGTAGTTTTTTGAAGTGCTAAAAAAAATGCGTTTCTAGTTAATAGAAACGCTTTTTGTGTTATATTTGCAAAGCTGTAGGACGTCAGTAATTAGTTTCAATAAATAATTCTATTTTATCTTGAAATATAATTGTTTTTGAATTTAATTTTTACTTTTGTGTAAATTAATCTTTCATTTCAAATTTTTAATGCTAAAACTCCTACTAATTTTTATATTTTTTACATATATTTTTTCTTGCACAAATAAGAAAATTGATTTTAAATCATCAAGATTGGAAAAACAATTATTGTGCCAAACATTGGAAGATCCTATGGAAATAGCTGTTTCTAAAGATGGATTTGTATTTATTATTGAACGAAAAGGAAAAATAAAATTATATAACCCTAATAAAAAACTTACTAAAACAATTGGAAAAATCGATGTGGACTTAGGACATGAAGATGGTTTGCTAGGTTTGACCTTAGATCCTGATTTTGAATTAAACGGTTGGATTTATTTGCTTTATACCCCAGTCCCTCATCAGGTTCAGCGAGTTTCAAGGTTTTATTTTAATGGAAATATAGTTGAGTTAGCATCTGAAAAAGTTGTTATTGAATTTCCAATTGTTCCAGAAAGACATCAGGGTGGCAGTTTGGCTTTCGATTCAAATCGAAATTTATATATTTCAACAGGCGAAAACACCATTCCGACTGGCATAAATGGGTATGCTCCCATAGACGAAAGAAAAGGTTTTGAACGTAGCGATGCACAACGTAGTGCTGGCAATACAAACGATTTAAGAGGCAAAATATTACGTATTCATCCAGAAAAATCGGGTGGTTATACTATCCCAAAAGGTAATTTTAAAGAAAAATATAATTTAAAATTGGCTCGACCAGAAATTTATATTATGGGTTGTAGAAATCCTTTTCGCATCGCTGTTGATAAAAAAACGAATACTTTATATTGGGGAGAAATAGGTCCTGATGCGGGTAGTGATAGCGAGAAAGGTCCAAAAGGACATGATGAAATTAATCGTGCAAGCGAAACGGGCTTTTATGGTTGGCCTTATTTTATTGGAAACAACAAAGCCTACGCAAAGGTTGATTTTGAAACTAATGCAGTTGTAAGTATTTTTGATACACTTCATCCTCAAAACAATTCTCCAAACAATACAGGTGATATTCTTTTGCCAAAACCTCAAAATGCCTTGATTTGGTATCCTTATGATGCTTCTAAAGAATTTCCTGTTTTGGGAAAAGGAGGACGCTCCGCTATGGCTGGTATGGTTTATCACAGAAGTTTGCATAAACAAAACGAAAATATGTTGCCCGATTTTTTTGAAAATAAACTTTTTATTATGGATTGGATGCGAAATTGGATAATGACAGTTGAGTTATCTGAAGCGGGTAAACTAAAAAGTATATCCCCATTTATGCCTGAAATTTCTTTTAAAAGACCTATGGATATGGCTTTGGGTAATGACGGTTGTATGTATTTGTTGGAATATGGAGAAAATTGGTTTGGTAACACTAATGGTAATTTGAGTAAGATTATCTATATTAGAAATAACAGAAATCCTACTATTAAAAGCAATGTTTTTCCTTTACATGGCGGATTGCCTTTGGATGTAAACTGTTTATCAAAAGGCACTTATGATTTGGATGGCGATAGTTTAACTTACAAATGGAGTATTTCTTCCAAAAATAACCCTAAAAATATAATTGAAATATCAAATTTAAAAAATCCAGTTTTTACTATAAAAGAAGCAGGAGAATATGAAATAAAACTAGCAGTTACTGATTCCAAACAAATTTCGTATGCTGAAAATTTTATAGTTAACGCTGGAAATACTTCACCCAATTTAAAATTAAAAATTTCTAATAATAAAACCTTTTATTGGAATAACAGAACCATTAATTTCACTTCAACCGTTTCCGATGCCGAAGATGGCATTTCTATTTCTCCATTCCAAAGCATCGAAGCTGTTCATATTTCAAAAATAAGTTCAGAATTGGAATATAATAATGCATATAGCAGAGGTAAAATTTTAGTTGAAAATAGCGATTGCAAATCCTGTCATGCTCTCAATCAAAAATCAGTTGGTCCTACTTTTTTGACAATAAGTAATACATACCAAGAAAACGATTTGACGATTACAAATTTAGGTCAGAAAATCCTTAATGGAGGAAGTGGAGTTTGGGGCAACTCTCCTATGAGTGCACATCCTCAACTAAGTCAAGACCAAGCCAAATTAATGATAAGATATATTTTATCGCTTAAAAACAGCCAAAATCAACCAAATATCGAATTAAAAAATGGTACAGTTTTGCTTCCCGAAAATATAGAAAACGATGCAAACACATTTATTAAATTTAAAGCGTCATATACCGACAAAGGCTCAAATGGCATGCCTTCTATAAGCAATAAAGATAGCATAATTCTTAAAAATCCAACGATGCAAGCTCTAAATTATAGCACTTCTGGCGATATTATTGAAACAAATGGACTAGCACGTTTGCCATTTCCAAACTCATTTATTAGTTTTAAAAATGTAGATTTAATACAGGTAACATCTATAAATATAGAATATGGATATGATTTTTATGTCCCTAATTGTTGGGTCGAAATACATATTGATGCTCCCAATGGGAAACTAATAGGTAAAACTGAAATGAAAAAAATTGGTACAAACGAAAAATTCGGTTTAGATAAAATTTCAATTACACCCACAAACGAAATGAAAGAAATTTTTATAGTTTATCAACCTGCCTTAAATTTACATGCTCCAATAAATATTAAAACTTTAACTTTTAAATTCAACAAATAAACAATCAACAAAAATGAAAAAATACATCTTATTGTTCATTATTTTAGCTGTTCAATCTATGGCACAAAACACTATTCCAGTAAAATGGACTATTGGCTATCATCCTACTTTAAATGATAAACCTGCGAATTATTACCCTTCTACAGTACCTGGTGCACCACAACTTGATGTTATGTTGGCTGAAAAATACAAACAACCTATTTGGTATGCAGATAATGTAAAGCAGTTTTTATGGATGGAAAAAACTTATTTTACTTATAAAACTAATTTCAAAAAACCTGCTTTAAAACAAGGACAAACCCTTAATTTCCACTCAAAAGGCATTGATTATGAATTTATTATTACTCTAAATGGTGAAAAAATTTGGGAACAAGAAGGAATGTTTAGGTATGTAAACCTTGATTTGACATCAAAATTAAAAGAAGATAATGAATTTACTATCACTATTTTTCCACCCAAAATGGCGGGTTCTGACAGACCCAAAGATGAGTTAAATGTCAATGGTTTTTTTAGAGACAATGCTCGAACCAGTGTAAAACCTCCCATGAGTTATGGTTGGGACTGGCATCCTCGTTTGATTAGTCGTGGAATTTGGGACGAAACTTATTTTGAAATCAAAAATCAATCGTATATTGAGCAAATCGAAGTACGTTATACTCTCGACACGACTTTAAAAAATGCAAAATTAAATTTAATCATTGATGGCAAAAATCTTACAAATGCAAACTATAACTGGATATTAAAAAATCCTAATGGCACAACGGTTATTTCTAAAAGTGGAAAATTAGACAAAGATGTTTTTATGCTTTCAGAAAATCTATCTAATGTTTCGCTTTGGTGGCCAAATGGATATGGAAAACCCGAACTTTATACAAGCATTGTTGAAATAAAATCAGCAGATGGTACATTAATTGGCACTAAAACCAAGAAAATTGGTTTTAAACGCTCTAAAATGGTAATGGGAGAAGGAACATGGATTGAACCAACCATTTTTCCAAAATCAAGAAGTGTGGCTCCTGCAACTTTAGAAATTAACGGAAAAGTAATATTTGCAAAAGGTAGCAACTGGGTACCTAATGAACTATTTCCTGGTATTCAAAACCGTGAAAACTACGAACCTTATGTTAAAATGGCAAAAGAAGCAAACTTTAATATTTTACGTTCTTGGGGTGGACAGGTTATTAATAAAGAGTCGTTTTTTGACCTATGCGATGAATATGGTTTGCTGGTTTGGCAGGAATTTCCACTCACAGGTACAAACTATCCTGATGACGAAAATTTCTTAAATGTGCTCGATTTAGAGGCTGATGCCATCATCAAAAGAGTAAGACAACATGCTTGTTTGGCATTTTGGAGTGGCGGAAACGAGCTTTTTAACGAATGGAGTGGTATGACAGAGCAATCTCATGCCATGCGATTATTGAATATGAAATGTTACCAATTAGACAAAAATATCCCTTTTATTTTTACAAGTCCATTGATGGGAATGGGACACGGGCATTATGTTTTTAGAGAAGAAAAAAATGGGGGAGAAGTATTTCAATGGATGCCTAAAGGCAAAAATAAATATACCGCTTATCCAGAATTTGGCGTACCTTCAGTGGCTAGTGTAGAAGAGTTGAAAAAATTTATTCCTGCCAATGAATTATTTCCACCAAAACCTGGCACTAATTGGGAAACACATCATGCCTATGGCGTTTGGGGAATAAACCGCTGGATAGAATTACCGTTTTTAGAAGAATATTTTGGTAAGATAAATTCGCTAGAAGAGCTAGTTTCTTATAGCCAATTAACACAATGCGAGGGTTATAAATGTATTTTTGAAGAAGCTAGAAGACAAAAACCGTTTTGTGGAATGGCAGTAAACTGGTGTTTCCAAGAACCTTGGCCTTGTGCCGCCAATAATTCACTTATAACATGGCCCGGTAAGAAAAAACCAAGCTTCGAAGCCGTAAAAAAAGCCTGTCGTCCAACTTTAGCAAGTGCCCGATTTCAAAAATTTAGATACGACCCAGGAGAAATATTTGCCTGCGATTTGTATATGCTAAACGATAGCTACGAAAAATTGCCAACTATGAAAGTGATTGTAAAAATCCAATATGATGGAAATAAAGAAAATACATTTCTTACTTGGGACTTCCCTGGCAGCGATGAAAACAAAAATTATGAAGGACCAACTGCCAAAATTCCGCTGCCTAAAATTACTTCACCTTTTTTTAAAATAATAATAGAAGTTCCTTCAAAACCAGAATATAACTCAGAATATACCTTTATTTACAAAGGTTCAAAAGGCAGCAAAGTGAAATATTTGAATGGCGTAACAGAATAACTTTGAGGTTTTAAAACCTAAAAATAAAGTGCAATAACATTAAATTTTTCCTAAATTTTCCTCTTTTTGTTAAGAGGAAAATTTGAGAAAGATTTATTTAAAAGTGTATTTCTTGTTTTTTATATTATAAAAATATCAAAAATGAATAGATTAATAATTTTATTTTGCTTTCTGCTATTTTCAAAAGTTTTAATTGGTCAAGTTAACTCTAATCAAAGTGATGTTTTCCTTTTTGTAAAAGGAAATTTGTTGCAAAATCTTGTTTGTAAAGACCTTGAATTGGATGAAATTATAGACTCTAAAGACAAAATTGAAGAAGAAACTGATCTTGCATATAACATTAAAGTAACAATTTTAGAAAAAGCTATTAAATTCTATGAAGAACTTATAGACAACTACCCCAATTCAAAATTATTATTAAGAACATTAAATAATAAAGGATTTGCAGAACTTGAATTAAATGACAAAGAGAACGCTAAGCTTACTTTTTTAAAAATTTTAAATAGCAATGAAGACGAAAATGAGAAATGTCAAATTCCTTGGATTATCCAAAAACCATATTTAGATTTTAAAAATAAAGCTTCAAAAGCTTTAGCAAACATTTATATTAAGGACTCAAATTATACTGAAGCAATAAAATACCTGGACCTAGCAATGAAATATCCATTCAATCATTTTTGTAGCTTTGAAAACAATGCAGAACAAAATTACATTAGGTACCTTTATGCGAAATGCAAATTTGGAATTGACAAAAAAAGTGCTTTAAAAGAATTTTTACCTAAATTATTTCAAGTAGATATAGAAGATAATTCGGAACTTTATTTATTGATTTACAATACTTTACTTTAACAATATTCAAATGAAGATTTAAAAATCAATTATGAAAAAGCATATAAAAACTACAAGATTGAAAAAGTAAAAAATAATGAATTTAAATATGAAAATTATTTTATTACATTTATTGATACAAAAATTGAACTATACCTACCAAAATTTAAAAACCTTAACCCTAAAGAAAAGGCAAAAAATTTAGACTGGTGTTATAGAAATTCTAAATTTTACATATTGTTGAATAAGTTTTAACTTAACTCTTATTAATTTAAAATATTTTTTTTGATTTAAATTAACTTAAACTAAAAATAATTACTTTATTCATCTTCCAGTGGTTCTAATTGTTTTCCAAGAATGAGTTCTTTTACTTCACCTTCATACTCTTTCTTGCCATTCCAAATTACTTGTACTATTCCTGTCATTTGAAGTCCGCCTTTACCAAGGTTGATTTTTAGGCCATTTGTTCCTTTGCTTTCAATTTTTACGGTTTGACCTTCTATACTACAGTCAAATGTTGGCAAAGCTGATACAGCTTCTTCTCTAGTCATTGAAATTCCCCAAATTCCAGTATGTTCGTTTTTGTCGGCTTCAAATGAAAACTGATTAGGTCTTTTTCTAGAAAAATTCATCATCCAATTTAGCCCCATCGCCTGAGCAGATTCGGGGTAATTATGATACATGTTTTTAGTGATTTTAACCTCTGGTTTATTTCCGTATTTCTCTAATTCTTTTTGCATCAAAGGCAGCTCTGCAAAAAGCCCATCTTTATCTCCACACCAAATAAAAACGGGGGTGTTTTTAAGGTTTTTGCCTAAGTTTGGTGCAGATTGTTCGTTCCAAATCCCTCCTGCAAATATACCAATGGCTGCCCACAAATCTGGTGTTCTAATTCCTACAGACCATGAGCCTCCTCCTCCCATCGAAAAACCATATAAATATCTTTTATTCTCATCAATTTTGAATATTTTATGTACATCATTATACGCTTCAAAAATATCTATTTCACCAATACCTACATACGAAGAATTTCCTCTTCCGAATGGTGCTACATGATAGCCAATACCTTGCTGTTGCATATAAGATTTGGCAGAAGTGTAGCCAAACAAATCTAGGCTAGAAGTAGAAGAACCTAGTTGAGATTTTAAAGTAGATAGCGCATTGGGATTTCCGGAACCGTGGAGCTCAAAAAACAGTGGATAAGTAGTATTAATATCCCAATTCTTAGGTAAGTCTAGCGAATAGTATTGTAGTGTGTTGTCTTTTCTGGAAATGAAAGCCATGGTTAGGGTACGCTCGTTGCTGATATAACTTTGCCACTTTCCTGCATCAGATTTCAATCCTTCGTTGATATCAAAAATGTACTTATAAATTTCTTTTTTGGTTCTAAAATTGGTTTTATAAAGTCCCATTTTAGCCCATTCTGTTTGAACTAATGCCTTTACTGAATTCAAATGCCTATCAAATAATGGATGATTATTGCGAACGGCTATCAAGCTGTCTATTCTAGTATTAAAATCAGAAATAGTAAAATCAGGAATCGCTAAAAATGAGGTCTGCTTACAGACTATTTCTTTTTTTTCATTGGTTATGAAAGCCTCGAAAGTAAGTGGGTTGGTCAATTTCTTAGGAAATAATTTGACAGAATACCTTTTTGCAACTAGGTTTTGAGCACTTGGTACTACAATTTGGGTTTCAGCATTTTCACATTTTGCGGTTAATGTGGTATTAAGCAGAGATGCAGTAGCAAAACATATTTCTGCATATTCTCCCACCTTCCAAATCATCTGATTTAGATTGTATGAATTGGTGAATTCATTTAAAGGGTTACTGATTTTTAGTCTTTGAAATAAGCCTGGTGTTGCATTGCCACCCGCACCAGCTCCCCAAGAAATTCTGTTCTGTTCTTTTGTAGACTCATCGGTATCGTTTACCTGAATTGCAAAACCCATTTTGGAATATGTTCCTGGAATGAGTTTTAGCTCCGTAAAAGGGATTGCTATTTCGTAAATAGTAAGTTTTTTAGTCTCTTGTCTTTCTATTTTAATTAATTTTTTATCTAAAGGGGTTGAGACAAAATTACCTCCCAAAAACCAAGCAAACACTTCTGGGCCATTTTTACCTATGGCAAGTCCAATACCTGCATCGTTTCCTACCATTCCAGGAGTTTCTTTAGGCATATCACCAGCTCCGTCTCCTTCTACATCTATACCGATTTGAATGGCGTCTCCATTCCAGATATCGCCTAGCTCTTTTTTGTTCACATGTTGGTCATCTTTTACTTCTATCTTAATCAATAAATTAATTTGTGTCATGGCAAGCCAACCTTTGGCGGAAAACTCAGATTTGGGGTCTTGAATCTGAAAAGTTGGTTTTGATGTTTTCCAAGAGTTGTCATTTGGCTTTAACCAAGGCAATACTGCTAAATTTTCTCGATCTATTAGTTCATCTATTTGTAAAGTAAACGCTTCATTTTCTATTTTCTGAGCTGAAACTCTAAAAAGACTAAGGAGAACAAAGGAAGTAAGAAGGAATATTTTCATGATTCAAATAATATGTGCAAACCTAACAAAAGGCTCGATAAAACTCATTAAAAAGTATTGAAATAGGTTTTTAAATTGATTTTAAAAACATTATTTTTTCAAAAACTCATTTTCTAACACCTTTTTATCATCAAAATGAAATTTTACACCTTTTATTTCTTGGTAATCTTCATGTCCTTTGCCAGCAACTAAAATAATATCTCCTTTTTTGGATAATCTTACCGCTTCTTGAATAGCAAAAAGTCTGTCTGTAATTATTGAATATTTTTTAAAATATTGACCTTCAACGCCAACCTCCATTTGATTTAAGATTTCTTCAGGGTCTTCGTTCCTTGGGTTATCGGAAGTTAAAATAACTTTATCTGCATATTTACAAGCAATATTTGCCATTATTGGTCGTTTAGAGGCATCTCTGTTTCCTCCACAACCAATAATGCAATACACAGTTTCGTTTCTTGTTCGTAAGTTTTCAATAGTTTTTAATACATTTTCTACTGCGTCTGGCGTATGGGCATAATCCACAATTCCAATAATCCCACTTTTTGATAAAACTGTTTCAAACCTGCCTTTAGCTCCCGAAACTGAAGATAACGCAGTAAGAATGTCTTCTTTATTTTCTCCTAAAAGTACAGCAGTTGCATAAACGCCTAAAATATTATAGGCATTAAATTCTCCAATTAATCTAAACCAAACTGATGTTTTTTCAATTTCTAGTTCAATACCTTGCAAACCATTAGAAAGTAATTTTCCTTTAAATTCAGCCATTTGTTTTAACGCAAAACTATGAACCGAAGCATTGGTGTTTTGCAACATGACAGCACCTCTTTTATCATCTAAATTTGTTAATGCAAATGCGGAGGTTGGTAGTTCATCAAATAATTTTTTCTTGGCTTTAATGTAAGCATCAAATGTTTTGTGGTAATCTAAATGATCGTGTGTGATATTGGTAAAAACTGCTCCAGTAAGGTTAATTCCAGCCATTCTGTTTTGGTCTATGGCATGACTACTTGCCTCCATAAAACAAAATTCACAACCTTCATTTACCATTTTTTGCATTAATAAATTGATTTGCAAGGCATCTGGTGTTGTGTGCGTGGCTTCTATTTCTTCATCATTTATTAAATTTTTAACGGTAGATAACATTCCTACCTTGTAATTTAATTTTCTAAATAAATTATAAAGTAATGTTACGTTAGTTGTTTTGCCATTTGTGCCTGTTACAGCAACAATTTTAAGATCTAAAGAGGGATTATCATAAAAATTAGATGCAATATATCCTAATGTTACAGTTGAATTTATTACTTTAATGTAGGTTATTTTGGGATTGACATTTTGGGGTATTTCTTCGCAAACGATACAAACTGCCCCCATTTCAATAGCTTTTTCTATATAATTATGCCCATCAACTGCTGATCCTCTTACGGCAACAAACATAGATTTTACAAAAACTTTTCTAGAATCAAATTGAATATTAGAAATTTCAATCTCTTTGTGCCCAACTATTTCTTCGGTTTTAACTTTTGTAAGTAATTGTGTTAATCTTTTCATTTTTAGCAAATCAAAATATTATTTTTAGTTTTTGAATAGGATAATAGTAAAAAAAAAATCCTTTCAATTAATTAGAAAGGAGTAATTTAATTATAAAACTATAAAATCTCTTATAAATTTAAACGCTTATTCTTCTATATTTTTCTTCTAATTCAATAACAATAGATTTTTTCGTTTCCAATCCTCTTTTTTGCATATTCAATTTTGCTCCAAATATAGTATCATAAGAACTATCACCATTTGAGGTGTCAGGTTTTACATAACTATTTTCAAAATTCTCTACTACTTCTGAATCTCTAGCAATTAATTCTTTTAAAACACCAATTTGAATCACTAATTGCTCAGTCAAAGACATTTTAAAGAATCCTGGATGCCTTTTGTTACATAATTTACGCATAAAATACAAATCCATGATTCGAGCACAGTTGCGTTTAAAACCAGAATCAAGTTCTTTAAATTCTGGATCTTTTACATAGCCGATTGCTTTCCATTCAGCTTGATATAATTTCACTTCTTCATCACCTTTTGGAGGAAGTTTTAATAAAATTTGCTTAATGTTTTCAGAAATTGCTTTTAATTTATCAATATTATTTACAAAATCTTTAGAAAATAAAACAACTCTATTGCTTTTATTTTCTTTTAATTTCTTAAAAAGTTGATTTCCAACATTTTTAAAAGGAATCATAAATTTAGAAAGCTCAGACTTAGGAACTATCCCAACTTTTTTCCATTCCTCTTGATACTTTTTATAAGTATCAAATGCTTCTTTGATATTAGACACATGTAATAAAAGTTGTGATTTTTCTTTTATTTCTTTATATTTTGCTAACCTTAGTACACTCAAAGCATTTCGCTCATCAAAGAATACTTGTCTTCTCGAATAAAATATTCCCAAAGCATCTGAATATTTTTTTTCAATTTCTTCAGAAATGTTTTTGTCAACCGAACCAACTCTTATCCATTTTACTTTGATTTCTTTTACAATTTCAGCAGCATTTATCCAATCACTACTATTTTTTACATCTTCAAGTTCTTGTAAAATAGCATTTTTAATCTCAAGATTTTTTACTCTATTTATTGCAATTAGTTCGTTTAAATAAATTTCTTTTTCACAAAGCTTGTTATATATAGATTTAAAATCTCCTAAAGCTTCATAAGTTCCACAAGAATCTTTTAAATGTAATAATTTTTGTAAAAAAGATCCTTTATTATCTGAATTATCTATGTTGTTGAACAACTCATTTACTTTTTGTGTAAAAAGAGTAAATCTGTTTTCAAAATAATTAAAAGTATCAGCATTTGAAATTTTAACTTCCCCAATTTGCCTTGCTTTGTAATCCAAAAAAGGATTCAAATATATTTTATTATCGGCAATATAACCGTAGGCATTTACCTCAGTAGCTATATTTAAGTTATCCATAATCATTGTTTTTTTATAAAATGTTTTTAAAATAAATATTATTTTAAAAACGTAATATTTTAGGTTTAATTTAATTTAATTTAATTTATTATTACTCTTATTCCCCAATTTTTAACTTCGCAATCTAAATTTTGTTTTTAATAATGTTAAAAACTTTTCATTTTGTTTGTTTGAATGAAGTTGGAATTTTAAAATCAGCTTCATTTAAAATCATTTTTTTGATAGATTTACATTCCATTATTAAATGATTTCCTTCAATATTTATTTCCATTTTTAATGGAATCCCATTTATTTTTGAAAATGCTTCAGAAATACCATTATCATCTTGCGACACCTGAATTCCTTTAAATTCTTCAGCATTTATTTCTTTTATTTCGGTTGTGAAATAAGCAAATTGTGTTGTTTTTTTTTCTCCAAAGTAAGAATTTATTTGATATTTTGTGCAGTTATAACCTAAAATTACCAGGTTTTCATTCATTTTTATGATTTCTGATTTTTGGGAATTAGTATTGGTTGATTTTGATGGTATAATACTATATTCTTTATTTTTTTTGTTAATCAGATATGAATTTTTATTGCCTTTTAAAGTTAATGTACCTCCAATCATATCTGAAACAACACCAACCATTTCGGAATAAGAATTGCCATTTTTGAATTTCATAATCATCCCTGTTGGTATAATATTACTTATCAAACTGGATGTATTGTCTTCTGAAACCGATAATTGAGCCAACATTTTCTCTATCATTTCTTTTGCTTGAGGATTATTTGCTATATCAGGATTTTTTAATTGTTCCATCATTTGTTGTTTTGCATCATCCATTTTCGTTGTTTCTGAAGAATTAGTTTCAGATAACTTAGCTATTTTTTTGTTTAGGGATGGCGATTCTATGCTCCAATTAAAAGTACCTTCAAAATTTTGACTTTGTACTTCAGTTAAAAATGCAACAACAATAAGTATTAAAATATTTTTTTTCATTTGTTATTTTTTACAAAAATACTAAATTTTAATACTTTTTAAAATGTTTTTTAAAATAATACTTTCGTTTTGTTTTTAATAACGACTTACTTCATTTAAAAAATATTTTCTTTTGTAGTATTTTTGTATAATTTTTTAATTATATAATTCATATATTAAACACTTTTTGTATTTTTGCATCTAAAATAAATTTATAATATGAATTTTCCTGAAGAATTAAAATATTCAAAAGACCATGAATGGATAAAAGTTGATGGTGAAACTGCCATTGTAGGTATTACTGAATTTGCCCAAAGTGAGCTTGGTGATATTGTTTTTGTTGATATAAACACTGTCGGTAAATCTGTTTTTCAATTTGAAGTTTTCGGTTCTATCGAGGCGGTAAAAACTGTATCTGATTTGTTTCTGCCAGTTTCTGGCGAAATTATAGAGTTCAATTCAGAGTTAAATAATACGCCCGAATTTGTAAATAACGACTCCTATAACAAAGGTTGGATTGTTAAAATTAAAATGACAAACAAAGAAAATGATTTTTTAAAGTTGATGGATGCAGCTGCTTATAAATCTTTAATTGGAAAATAAATTATACTTTAATGCAATAAAGTTGCAATAGTTAATATCTTGTTTTACTATTGCAACTTATTTACATTAATCTTATTTATTATGAAAATTATCTTTTATACAATTTCGGCATTTGCTTTATTAATTTCCTGCAAAAAGGAAAATTTACCTGAACCACCCGATTTAACAAAACCAAGTTTAGAAATTATTTCTTCTGTTCCAGCTTATGCGGTTGAGGGTGATGAAAAAGTTGTTGAGATTGCTCCTGGAGCAAGTGTTACAGTAAATGTAAAACTTAAAGACAATACTAATTTAAAACAAATTAAATATGATATTCATGTTGCAAGTGATGGACATACACACACTGCAAAAACTGAGGCTGTAACCATTTGGTCAGATTCTAAAATCATAAATATTTCAGGAAAAGAAGCAACACAAACCCAAACTTTTACAGCACCTGCTGATGCAAAACTAACGGAATATCATCTTGAAATGATTGTAATAGATGCAAGTGGCAATGAGTCAATAGAATATATTTTAGCTGTTGAGGTTAAATAAATTTTATAATTGAATTAATTTTTAAACCATAATCCATTTTAAAATTTGGATTATGGTTTTATAGTATATATGTGTTTTATTATTGCAATTTTGTTGCATTAATAAAAATTTAATTTTATATTTGTAAAATTAATTTAGTATAAATATGAAAATAATTATTTCATTTTTAATGTTGTTCGTTTTTTTAACATTAAAGGTATTTGCAATAACTGAAAATGAAAATTTTATTGTTGAAAACAGAGATGGAAAAAGTCCTAAAACAGCTTTTAAAGTTTATTCTATTGCCGATGAGTACGAAATATTGGCTTTATTAAATCTAAAACCGACCAAACAAACATTTTCTATCATAAACGGTTTATATTATGATATTTTTGAAGCTAATGGTAAGAATGTGTATTTTATTTTAATGAAAAAAAAATCAATTAACAAAATTGAAATTTAAAAATATGGTTAAAGAATTGACAAAAAAACTTCCAGTAACGGTTCTTAGTGGTTTTTTAGGAGCTGGAAAAACTACATTACTTAAAAATATTCTTCAAAATAAGGAAGGATTAAAAGTTGCTGTGATTGTAAATGATATGAGTGAAGTAAATGTAGATGCACATTTAATTAAGCAAGAACACACACTTTCGAGAACCGAAGAAAAATTGGTGGAGATGAGCAATGGCTGTATTTGCTGCACATTGCGAGAAGATTTGATGATTGAAATTGAAAAATTGGCAAAAGAAAATCGCTTTGATTATTTATTGATTGAAAGTACAGGAATATCTGAACCTTTACCGATTGCTCAAACATTTAGTTTTGTTTCGGAGGATGGAAAAGTTGATTTATCAAAATTTGCTACTTTAGATTGCATGGTTACTTTAGTTGATGCGTTTAATTTTGGAAAAGACTTTGGAAGTATGGATACTGTCTTGACTAAGAAAATGAACGAATCTGACCCAAATGACCAACGTACGATAGTAAATTTATTGACCGAACAAATTGAATTTGCCAATGTAATCATCATTAATAAATCTGATTTAGTTTCTAAAGAATGGTTAGGTGAAATAAAAGCATTTATAAAAAGTTTAAATTCAGGAGCAAAAATCCTAACTGCTTCGCATAGTGCTGTTCCTTTAAAAGAAATATTAAATACCAAAATGTTTGATTTTGAAACCGCATCAGAATCTGCAAATTGGAAAAACGAACTCGAAAAAGGGGTTCATACTCCAGAGACTGAGGAATATGGGTTTAGCTCTTTCGTTTATAGAAGTAGAAATCCATTCCATCCTGAACGATTTTGGAAATACATCAACGAAAACTGGCCTGCAAACATAATTAGAAGCAAAGGTTTGTTTTGGTTGGCTTCAAGACCCGATTCTGCTGTAAATTGGAGCCAAGCTGGCGGAAGTTTGAGAGCAGAAAATGCAGGCGTTTGGTGGGATAGCATGCCTTTTAGCGAACGAATGTTGTATCCTGATTTTGTTGAAAATAGAGATGTTATTGAATTGAAATGGACAAAAGAATTTGGAGATAGACAAAATGAAATTGTAATTATAGGTCAGGACTTGAATAAAGAAGCGATTGAAAATGAGCTAGATGCTTGTTTGTGTACCGATGCTGAATGGAAAGTGTTTTCTATTTCAACAAATGCAAAAGATAATTGGCAAATGTTGAATTATTAATGAAATAAAGTTGCATTAATGAAAATTTATTTGTAGGTTTGTATTGTAAAATAATCCCCCAAAATCATGAAAATTATCTATTATTCATTAACTGCTCTAGCTATTTTAGGCTCATGCAGCAAAGCCGTTGATCCAAGTGATAAAACCAAACCCGTGTTAGAAATCGTATCTACTGTTCCGATGTTTAAATTAGAGGGTGATGAAAAATTAATTGAAGCTGCCAAAGGCTCTAGTTTTACTGTAAATTTAAAATTATCGGACAATGCAAATTTAAAACAACTAAAGTTTGATATCCATGATAATTTTGATTCACATGGACATGGTAAAAGGTTGGAAGCAACATGGAC
>REAG01000123.1 GCA_004294265.1 Cytophagales bacterium
AAAACCCCTTTCTTATTTCCCCAATGGGGAAAAGTTAAAAAGGAATTGTAATTATTTATTTGACTTTATATAATAATCTTTCAATTTTTTAAAAAAATTTCTTTTTAATCTCTAAATGCGTTAATACAATATTTTTTAATTTTTATACCATAAAAAATGATTTAAGAAATTAATTTGATAACAATTACTTAAATACTTCAAAAAAATATTTATTTATTTTTTAAAATACCTATTGAAAATTAAGCATAAATACTTATTTTTATAAATTATAATCAAAAACTCATTCATTTTTGAACTTAGTTTATAAAAAAAATAGCAAATGTCTAATTCTTTCGATAAAAAATCCTATAAATCTACCTGTTCTTATTGTGGTGTTGGCTGTGGAATTATTGTTCACAAAGAAACCAATGGAAAAATCAAAATAGAAGGCGATAAAGACCATCCTGTTAATAAAGGAATGCTTTGTTCTAAGGGAATGAATTTACACTATACCGTAATGGATAAGTCAGATAGAATTTTTTATCCAGAAATGCGTTGGGGTAGAAATCAACCACGCCAAAGAGTTAGCTGGGATCAAGCATTGGATAGAACTGCCGCCACATTTAAGACTTTTATAGAAAAATATGGACCTGATTCGGTTGGCTTTTATGTTTCAGGACAATGTCTCACTGAAGAGTATTATGTAATAAATAAATTAATTAAAGGATTTATTGGTTCAAATAATATTGATACAAATTCTAGATTGTGTATGAGTTCGGCTGTGGTTGGTTATAAGCTTAGTTTGGGCGAGGATGCCGTTCCTGTTTGTTATGATGATATTGAAATTGCAGATACTTTTTTTGTAACTGGTGCAAATCCTGCGTGGTGCCACCCGATTTTATGGCGAAGAGTGGAAGCTCACAAACAAAAAAATCCTGATACAAAAATAATTGTGGTTGATCCACGAAAAACGCAAACGGCTGCCATCGCAGATTTGCATTTGCAAATCAATCCTGGAACGGATATTGTTTTGTATCATGCCATTGGAAGATTATTAATAGAAAAAGATGCTGTCGATTTAGACTTTATTACTAATTATGCAGATGGTTTTGAAAAATATAAAGAAATAGTTTTCCTTAAAACTTTGAAAGAATCTGCCACTATTTGTGGTGTTCGAGCGGAAGATATTCGTTGGGCAGCCGAATATATCAGTCGTGCCAAAGGTTTTATAACAATGTGGACGATGGGTTTGAACCAATCTGTGATTGGAGTGAATAAAAATTTGGCTTTAATTAACTTAAATTTAATTACAGGTCATATTGGTAAACCTGGTTCTGGACCGTTTTCGCTCACTGGTCAGCCCAATGCGATGGGAGGCAGAGAAGTTGGTGGATTAGCAAATTTATTACCAAACCATCGAGATTTATTAAACCCCGAACACCGCAAAGCGGTGGAGGATTTTTGGAAAAGTCCTGTTCAAATTGCATCAAAACCGGGTCTGACTGCAACTGAAATGTTTGAGGCTTTGGCAGATGGCAGAATGAAAGCCATTTGGATTGTTTGCACAAATCCATTGGTAAGCATGCCTGATGTGCGAACGGTAGAAAAGGCTTTAGAAAAGGCAAAATTCGTGGTTGTTCAAGATTGTTCTTGGCTTTCGGACACTACAAAATATGCGGATGTGATACTTCCTGCGGCTTCATGGACAGAAAAAGAAGGCACAATGACAAATTCCGAACGCAGAATAACTTACTTAAATAAAATTGTAGATGCACCAGGAGAAGCTCTGCCTGACACAGATATTATTTTGAAATTTGCCAAAAAAATGGGTTTTGGCAATTCATTTAATTATAAAAATTGCGAAGAAGTTTATGCAGAACATGCTGCACTTTCCGAAGGTACAAATACTGATATTTCAGGATTAAATTATGAAATTCTAAAAGCAAATACTTCCGTTCAATGGCCATTTCCGAAAGGAGAATTATTGGGAGGAAAAGAAAGATTATTTGAAAATAAAATATTTTATACACTAAATAAAAAAGCTCAAATTCATGCGGTATCTGATGTCAATTTATCTGAATCATTATCAACTGAATTACCTCTTATTCTTACCACAGGAAGAATAAGAGATCAGTGGCATACAATGACAAAAACTGGAAAAGTAAATAAACTAAAACAACATATTGAAGTTCCATATTTAGAAATTCATCCATCTGATGCAGAAAAAAGGCATATTTTGGAAGATAGTATTGTAGTTATCAATAATGCAAGAGGCGAAGTTAGAGCAAAAGCAAAAGTAACTACTGATATAAAAAAAGGAGTTGTATTTTTACCTATGCACTGGGGAAAAACAATGAATAATGATTTTGGAAGAGCCAATAATCTTACCAATAATTTGGTTGATGCTCGCTCCAAAGAACCTGATTTTAAGTTTGCTGCTGTTCAGGTCGCTTTATTTAAAAAACCAAAACAAAAAATCGTAATAGTGGGTGCTGGTGCTGCTTGTTTTGGCTTTTGTAAATCCTACAGAGAGCTGAATAAAGAAGACGAAATTCATATTTTTTCAAAAGAATTATGGCCTTTTTATAACCGAGTTATGTTGCCTGATTATATTTCGGGGCATCAAGTGTGGGAACAATTAGTTAAGTTAAAAGATGAGGAAATTCCTGATTGGGATTTGCATGTTCATAGAGAAACTTTGATTTCAAATATTGATAGAACTAATAAAACCATCACTGACGATAAAGGAATTGTACATAAGTATGATATTTTATTTTTAGGCATGGGAAGCCGTGCTTTTATGCCAAAAGAAGTCCCTATTGGCAAAATGGCTGGTATTTTCAATATGAGAAGTAGAATTGATGCCGACAAATTATTGCCTTATTGTTTGCCAAATGCACATATATTAATAGTCGGAGGTGGACTTTTGGGCTTAGAATTGGCAGCTTCTTTAACACAAATGAAAGTTAAAATTACAGTTGTCAATCGAACGGACAGGTTAATGGAACGGCAATTGGATAGTTTAGGAAGTCAATTACTTTTAGAAGAATATCAAGAACGTAATATTCAGTTTTATTTTAATGATGAAGTTCAGTCATTTTTTGGAAATGAACACATCGAAGCTGTAACTTTAAAATCTGGAAAAAGAATTGAATGTTCAGCTGCAGTTTTTGCTATTGGCACAACGCCAAATGTGGAACTTGCAAGAGCTTCCGGGATTGATGTAAAGCGTGGAGTTGTAGTGAATGAATATTTGCAAACTTCAGATTCTAGTATTTACGCAGCAGGAGAAATTGCAGAATTTAAAGGCATGATGTGGGGAATTACTGCTGCAGCCGAGCAACAAGCCGATGTGATTGCAAAGCATCTTTCGGGCGATTTGAGTGCCATTTATAAAGGTTCTACTTTTATGAATATCTTAAAAATGGAAGGATTGCAACTTTGTTCGATTGGTTTTCCAGAAGCTCCGCCCGATGATCCCACTTACGAAGAGGTGGTTTTTATAGATAAATCGCAACGCTATTATAAAAAATGTGTTATTCACAACGACAAATTAATTGGAGCAATTTTAATTGGAGATAAATCAGAATTTATAGAATTTAAAGATTTAATTAGTAATAAAATTGAACTTTCGGATAAGCGTTTGGAATTACTTCGTTCCAATAAAAAAGCCGAACCTGTACTTGGAAAATTGGTTTGCTCTTGCAATAGTGTTGGAGAAGGAAATTTGGTAAATAAAGTAAAAGCAGGATGCAAAGACTTTACGGCTTTATGCAAAGAAACAGGTGCTGGCATGGGTTGCGGTAGTTGCAGACCCGAAGTTAAAGGAATTTTAGAACGTGAATATAAACCCGAAAAAGCAGGAAAATTAGAAATGGTTTAACAATAAATGTTTGTAAATAAGTATAATATTTTATATATTTGAATAAAATAAAAAAAAGAAAATGAAAAAAGATAAAACATTAAATTCTGTTGGAGCACCTTTTTTTCAAAAAATGTTGGATATTAAAAAGGCTTTATCTACTCATTATGCCAAAAATGGAACTAATGAAGGTGCAAAAAAAATAATAGAAGATGCTAGAACCTTATCTATTCAATAAGTTAGAAGATTTGATTTATGTATTTAAAACAACTAATAACATTGAATACAAAATAAATTTATTTTCTTTTGATTATATGTTTCATCAATATCCACACATTTCAAAATATATTTATTCTTTTGATTTAAGTTTAGTTGGTGAACATAAAAAAACGCCTCTAGACCCAAGAATAGGAATAACGGTAGCATATATACTAGGAGATTTTTTTCAAAATGAAGAAAACGCTATTATATATGTGTGCGAAAGTTTGGATAACAGGCAAAAAGCTCGAAAAAGAAAGTTTGATGAATGGTTTAATAAATACAAAGGAAAAAAAATACTTCAAATTAATATGACAGCTTATATTGAAGGTCTTGAGATTTTAAATTCTTTAATTTTACATGTAAATAATCCAAATTTCAAAGAAATTGTTGTTGCATTTGCTGAATTGAACAATAACGCAGAAGAAAAATAAAAATATGAGTATAATTAAATTGCCAATTTCTTACGAAG
Source organism: Cytophagales bacterium (assembly GCA_004294265.1). Classification (GTDB taxonomy): domain Bacteria; phylum Bacteroidota; class Bacteroidia; order Cytophagales; family UBA9547; genus REAG01. Next base: position 4,572 of record REAG01000123.1, read on the forward strand.
GTGATATTTCAGACAAAATTCTTTATACTTTGTTTGATAGTGGTTCTACTTATTCGTGCATTCATCCTGATATGCTCGAAAAGTTGGCAAATCCTATAAAATTTAAGCGTCCTATGCTTTTTGGAACAGCTTCAGAAGGAAACTTTATTGAAGTAAGAGAGGCTTGTAGATTAGATTTCTATTTAGAAGACGTTCGGCTTACGGACGAGTTTTATGTTGTTCCTGGTTTATCGGAAGATGCGATTATTGGAGCTACAACGATGCAAAAATGGCGAATAAATCTTGATTTTGAACTTGATAAGCCTATTATAGATCCTAAAGTTGCAAAATTAATTTTAATAAATTTAATTAGAAAAGAAAACTAAAATATGAATCATATCGTAAAATTTAATGCCATTGGCGGTATTTTTACGCCACGTGTTTTGCAAGATATTGTAGAAATTGCCTATTCAGAAAAAGTTGAAAATATCAATTTTGGACCTAGGCAAGAAATATATTTGAATGTTAAAAATGAATACATTTTAAGTTTTCAAAATCAGTTACACGAAAAAAATATTTCTTACGAATTAGATAAAGATGAATATCCAAATATTGTGAGTTCGTATGTGGCTGAAAGTATTCTTTCGCCCGATAATTGGCTTACAGAAGGAATTTATAAAGATATTTTTGATCAATTTGATTTTGATCCAAAATTAAAAGTAAATATCTGCGACTCTGTTCAAACTTTAGTTCCGTTTTTTTCTGGTGAATTGAATTTTATTGCTTCTGAAACTTACCAATATTGGTATTTATATCTTAATTTTGAAGGACAAGAAAACGTAATTCTTTGGAATAGACTAATTTACACCACCGATATTCCTAAAATTTGTAAAGAAATAGAAGAATTATTTTTAAACAATAAAATTACAAATGGCAACCAAATAATGGCAACTGTAAACGAAAATACGATTTTTCTTTTTGAGAATATTACAAAAGATTTAAAATTACCTCGATTTGTATTTCCTTATTATGAAGGAATGGTAAAATATGGTGATAAATATTGGCTTGGCGTTTACCGCAGAGATTATCTTTATCCAATTCCGTTTATCTTTGAATTATGCAAATTATGTAACCATACCGATATTGGTCAGTTGTGCATCACACCATGGCGTACTTTGATTGTAAAAGGTATAGAATCTAAAGACCGTATTTATTGGGAGAAAATATTAGGAAAACATGGAATTAACCTCAGACACTCTTCAAACGAACTTAATTGGATTGTGGATGATATAAATTCGGAAGAAATTGAAATCAAAAAACATATCATTCGGGCTTTTGACAAAGACGATGTGCGTACTTTTGGATTAGTTTTTGGCATAAAATTAAATCCATCTAAGTTTATCCCAGCTTCCATTATCATTGAAAAGTGCAAAACTGAAGATAACAGTTTACCATCTTTTGATATTTATTATTCAGATAATTTTAATCCTAATAATCCAAACAAAAATATATTTGCACATGGAATTTATAAAAATGAACTTTCTGCTAAATTATTAGAATTAAGTAAAAAATTTTTTAGTAACCTAAACGAAATAGAAAAAAGTAAACCTATCGGAAAAAATGTAATTTCTAAAACAACTTCCGAAAAAATTGATCTAGATTTACATCAATGTCTATCATGTTTTACAGTTTATGACGAACGATTTGGTGATGAAATGCAAGGTATTAAAAAAGGAATTAAATTTGAAAATTTACCAATATCTTACTGTTGTCCGACTTGCGAAACACCTAAAAATAAATTTATTAAAATAAATATTGAAAAAATATTGAATAATAATTGACATTTGTCTAAATAATTACGACATTTGTGTTGTTAAAAATAAGCAAAATGAAAAAATCAAAATTTATTGACACAGAAGAGCAAGATATATCCGTTGTAAGTGAGCCACAAATTTCCTACCATACAACTGCAAATCCTAATTTTTATAATCCATATAAAATGATAGATACAGCTCGAAGTGGCGTATCAAAAAAGAAACTTTTGGAACTTTCTTATTCTACTAATATTGATATTGTAGAAATGGCAAAAATGCTTCATGTTTCAGTTCGTACTATTCAACGATATTCAGACAATGACAAACTAGACACGCACATCAGTGAGCATATTTTAATGATTGAAAAGCTTTATCAAAAAGGTAATTCAACTTTTGATTCTCCAAATGGTTTTCATAATTGGATGAACACAGAGCTTTTTGCACTTAACTTTCAAAAACCTATCAGTTTTTTGGATACCTTATCAGGTGTTGAATTAGTTTACAACAAAATTGGGCAGTTTGAGCATGGCATTTTTGCATAAATATCAATGAAAGTTTATAGAATTGCAAAAAAAAACTTTGCCAAAGATTTAACTGGTGAAGGAGCTAGATTATACGGAGGAAGATGGAATTTTATCGGAGATACAATGCTTTACACAGCAAGTAATGTAGCTTTAGCGGCTTTAGAGGTGGTTGTAAATATGCAATTTGTAAATATTCCTTCAGATTATAAAATAGTGGTTATTGAAATACCTGATATTTTAAAAGTTTATTCTATGGAAATGGATGCAGACATAAATTGGACTAAAAATATAACTATATCTCAGTATTTTGGACAGCAATGGTTAAATTCTAAAGTGTCTTTGTTAGCTGAGGTTTCTTCAGTCATTGTTCCGATTGATAAAAATATTTTAATAAATCCTTTGCACCCTGATTTTTCTAAAGTAAAAATTATTGACGTACAAGATTTTAATTTTGATAAAAGACTTATAAAATAAATTTGATTATTACCGATTCATATTCTCGTATTTTTAAAACTTTGCGTGTTAGCCTTACCAATACTTGTAATTTGGCTTGTACGTATTGTGTAAACGAAAATGCTGATTATAAGCAAGTTAGTAAATTTGAAAATCAAATTTTAAAAACGGAAAATCTATTAGAAATAATCATTAAATTACACAAAATCTTACAATTTAAAACTATTAGACTTACAGGTGGAGAACCTACTTTGTATAAAAATATTGTGCCTTTAATTCAACAATTATCAAGTCTAGACGTTAAAATCAAACTAACAACCAATGGATTTTTACTTAAAAATTTAATAGATAAATTAAATATAAATGAATTAGACTCTATTAATGTTTCGTTGGATGCCATGGATGAAGACATATTTTTTAGAATTAGCAAACGCAGAAGTTTATATAAAATCTTGGAAGGTATTGAAGCAGCAAAATCAAAAAATATTCATGTAAAATTAAATGCTGTTATTTTAAAAAACATAAATAGCTCACAGATTTTACCCTTATTAGAATATTCGTTTTCAAAAAATATATCTATTCGTTTTTTAGAATTAATGAAAATGGGACACATAAAAGATGGTAATTTTGATAATTTTTTTAGTCAAAAAGATATTTTAAAAGTAATAAAATCTAAATATGAATTTAAAAAAATACTTAGAGAAGATGCTGCAACTGCCAATTATTGGCAAACAAAATCAGGGAATACTTTTGGAATCATCGCCAATGAGTCTGAACCATTTTGTGCTGACTGCAATCGTTTACGCTTAGACAGTTCCGGTAATATTTTTGGTTGTCTGAGTTCAAATACGCCTTTAGATATTTCACAAATTTATGAAAATGACTATTTACTAGAAGAAAAACTTAATCTTGCGATGGCTCAAAAGCAAGTTTTAAAGTTTACAGGTAGTAATTTAAGTATGCTTGAAATTGGTGGTTAAAAATTAAAATAGATGAAATTAAAAACATTTGCTGTCATTAAAGATATTATTGGAGATGACATTATTATAGATAAAAATTTACATACAATAGGAGATTTAAAGTATTATTTAATAGAAAAATACCCCAAAATCATTTCTTTAATAGAAAGTTCTCGTTTTGCAGTGGAAATGCAAATTGTTAATTTAGATTTTAATATTTCAGAAATTTCAACAGTTTATATTATCCCTCCTAGTAGTGGTGGTTGAGGTAATAAATTATTATTATTAAATTAAAAAAATGATAAACTATTAGTAATAAATTTATTTAATAACTCTCATTGTTATTAGGGAAATCTTCTAATTTAACGTCTTTCACATAGTTGCGAACTGCATTAGTAATTATATCGTTTAAATTGGCATATTTCCTTAAAAATCGTGGTTTGAATTCGTTATTTATACCCAACATATCATGTGTAACTAGTACTTGTCCATCAACATCAGGACCTGCACCAATTCCAATAACAGGAATTCGTAAGTTAGAAGCAACTTTTTTAGCTAAACTTGCAGGGATTTTTTCTAAAACCAATCCAAAACAACCTAAATCTTGTAGCACTTGGGCATCTTCAAATAATTTTTTTGCTTCCTCTTCTTCTTTTGCTCGTACAGTATAAGTTCCAAATTTATAAATTGATTGAGGTGTAAGTCCCAAATGACCCATAACAGGCACACCAGCAGATAATATACGAATTATTGAGTCTTTAATTTCAGAGCCGCCCTCAACTTTAATAGCGTGAGCACCAGATTCTTTCATAATTCTAATTGCACTTCTGAGAGCTTCAGAAGAGTTGCCTTGATATGAACCAAATGGAATATCAACCACAACTAGGGCACGTTGAACTGCACGAACTACTGCCGAAGCATGTGAAATCATTTGATCTAAAGTAATTGGAAGCGTAGTTTCGTGTCCGTGAATTACATTTGATGCTGAATCTCCCACCAAAAGTATATCTATTCCTGAAGAATCTAAAATCTTGGCAATAGAATATTCGTAAGCAGTTAGCATAGTGATTTTTTCGCCACGACCTTTCATTTCTTGAATTTGATGTGTCGTAATTTTTTTTATTTCTAGTTCTGGAAATATAGACATTTTAAATTTTTAGATATAATGGCAAATATCTAAAAAAAATAAAATCTATTTGATAGATTTTAAAATAAAAATGAATATTTAGATTTTGTTTATTTTAATAAAGACTGATTTGAATGTTTTATTCCTAATTCAAAAAACAAAACTAAAAATTATAAAATATACCTTTTAGTACAATAAACCTAATTCAAAAATAATATTATTTTTATAAATTGAATTTATCTTAACCAATTAGAAAAAGACTTAAATAACAATTTGTTAAGATTTAAAATTAAGTTTAAAAATCAAAATTCATAAATATATCCTATATTTGTGGCTTAATAAAGATTGCAATGGTAAATGTAGTAGCAATTGTTGGACGCCCAAACGTAGGAAAGTCCACTTTTTTTAACCGATTAGTTGGAGAAAGAAGAGCCATCATGGACAATGAAAGTGGGGTAACGAGAGATAGACATTATGGCGAAAGTGAATGGTTAGGACATGAATTTACAGTAATAGATACAGGCGGTTATGTGGTTGGAAGTGAAGATATTTTTGAATCAGAAATAAGAAAACAAGTAAAACTAGCGATGGAAGAAGCAACCGTGATTTTATTTATGGTTGACATTGTTGATGGTATTAATGATTTAGATAAAGAGTTTGCAAATCATGTACGTAGGACAAAAAAACCGACTTACATTATTGCAAATAAAGCCGATACACCCGATAAAACACACTATATTGCTGATTTTTATGGATTAGGAATAGGTGGAGATGAGATCTATGCAATCTCTTCTCAGACGGGCTCGGGTACTGGTGATTTGTTAGATCAAGTTATAACTCATTTCAAAGAAGAACTAGAACTAACAGAGGAGCAAATTAAAGCTCCTAAAATCCCAAGAATTGCCATAGTTGGCAGACCCAATGTAGGCAAATCTTCACTTCTAAATGTGCTTTTAGGTACTGAAAGAAGTATTGTAACCGATATTGCAGGTACAACCAGAGATGCCATCGACACAAGATACAAGGCATACGGTTTAGATATTATTTTGACAGATACAGCTGGAATTCGTAAGAAATCTGTCGAAAAGGATGATATAGAATTTTATTCAAGTATGCGGTCTATAAAAGCAATCGAAAAATCTGACATCTGTATTTGTATGTTGGATGCCGAGAGAGGACTTGAAAGCCAAGATATGAGCATTATCGGCTTGGCAGTAAAATACAAAAAAGCAACCATAATTGCAGTCAATAAATGGGATTTAATTGAAGATAAAGACTCAAAATCAACAAAAGAATGGGAGGACTTTATTAAAAAGAAACTCTCTCCAAACGATTTTTTGCCTGTTATTTTCACTTCTGTGATTAATAAACAACGTATTCATAAGGTTTTAGAAAAAGCTGTTGAAATTTTTAATAACAAAACAAAGAAAATTCCTACATCGGTTTTGAATGACAAAATGCAAGAAGCAATAGCTCAATATCCACCACCAGCCGTCTCTGGAAGGTATGTTAAAATAAAATATATTACTCAATTACCAATCAGAAACCCTACATTTGCCTATTTTTGTTCAAATCCAAGATATGTAAACGAACCTTATAAAAGATATTTAGAAAATAAAATGAGAGAATATTTTGGTTATGAAGGTATTAGTATTACATTAGTTTTTAGACAAAAATAAAAAATATATTTTGTATATTTAAACTTATTCTATATATTTGCGTATTGTTAAATTTTAAAAATAAATAATATGAAAAAAGTATTTGCGTTATCAATCGTGGCTGGTGCATTAGCATTGGCGTCTTGTAAAAAAGCTGAAACTGCTTCTACTGAAGCTGCTGGAGATGTAGTTGCTACTGTAGATTCAGCTGCTAATGCAGTTGTTGATTCTGCTGCTGCAGTTGTTGATTCTGCTGCTGCAGTTGTTGATTCTGCTGCTGCTATAGTAAAATAATTTACTATATATTGCAAGAACAAAAAAGGCTATCTCTTAAAGATAGCCTTTTTTGTTAAATTTTATTTACTGTAAAACCTATTTAACTTTTTGTAAATAGCAAAACTAATTACCCATTCTGAAACTAAAACTTAAAATTCAAAAGTTATGAAAACATTCCGTTTTATATAATATTAATAAGTATATATTAAAATAAAAAATGAAATATTACTAATTATAATATTTAATTTAAACGAAAAAATATTTCAAGAATAAATATTAGAATCAATTAATCATCAACATAATTTAAAATAACTTTAATTATTACTTTGAATTATGCTTTTAAGAAACTTAAATTTTAAAATTTCAAGACAATATGATGTCAATTTCTTGAAGTAGCTCATTAGTAAATGCCGAATTGTCAAGACATTTAACTGAATCTTCCAATTGAGCAACCGAACTGGCTCCAATCAAAACACTAGTTACGGTTTTTTGTCTTAAAACCCAAGCCAATGCCATTTGTGCTAAGGTTTGTCCTCTCGAAACAGCAATAGAATTTAACTTTTCAATTTGAGAAATTACTTTGGGTGTAACTTGATCTTGCTGTAAAAAGCCATGCGACTTTCCAGCTCTAGAATCTTTTGGTATTCCTTTTAAATATTTATTTGTTAATAATCCTTGAGCTAATGGCGAAAATGGAATACATCCTATTTTATTTTTGTCCAAAACATCAAATAAACCATTTTCAGGTGTACGTACAAACATAGAATATTTGGGTTGATGAATCACACAAGGTGTTCCTAATTTATTCAAAACTTCAATTGCTTTTAATGTTTCTTGAGGATCATAATTTGAAATACCTACATATAATGCCTTACCCTGTCTTACAATTAAATCTAAAGCACCCATAGTTTCTTCAATAGGCGTGTTTGGGTCAAAGCGATGCGAATAAAAAATATCAACATAATCTAGCTGCATTCGGCTTAAACTTTGGTCTAAACTAGAAATTAAATATTTTTTCGACCCCCAATCTCCATAAGGTCCATCCCACATAGTGTAACCAGCTTTTGTAGAAATGATTAATTCATCTCTAAAACCATTAAATTGTTTTTTAAGTACAATTCCAAAATTTATTTCTGCAGATCCCGGAGGCGGTCCGTAATTATTTGCTAAATCGAAATGAGTAATTCCCATATCAAAGGCTCTTGTAAGTGTTTTTTTATACACGTGTGCATCATCTACATCTCCGAAATTATGCCATAATCCAAGTGAAACCGCTGGCAAAAGTAAGCCACTGTTTCCACAACGATTATATTTCATTTTATCATACCTTGAAACCAAAGGTTTATATTCTATTGCCATTTTTAATAATTTTTATTTTAAAATTAGTTATATTTATTATTTTAGAAAAATATTTAAAATTGAATATGATTGAAAAGTAATTAATTAAAATTAAAATCTATAATCTGCTTAATTTCAGGATCTAAACTTAATGATACTGGGCAAGTTAGTGCCGTATTTTTTAATTTAATTTGTTGATTTTCGTTAAGGTAAATATCATTAAAATTAAATGAAATATGTATTTCTGAAATTGCTCGAGGTGGTTCAGTTGTCATTACTTTTTTAATTTCCATTCCTACGCCTTTCAAATCAAGATTTTCTCGCTCCCCTACTATAGCCATAGTTGTAAGCATACAAGCTCCCAAAGCAGTTGCTACTAAATCAGTTGGAGAAAAAGCTTCACCTTTCCCGTGATTATCTGTTGGAGCATCAGTTAATATTTCAGAATTTGATTTTAAATGAATGCATTTAGTGCGTAAATCACCCAAATAAATTGATTTTGAAGTTGCCATTTGTTTAGTTGTTAGTTGTTAGTTGTAAATTGTTAGTTGTAAATTGATAGTCATAATACATTATTTTTTAAAATAAAATTTATAATAAAAAATTAATTCTAAATTGATAACTCATAATTCATAATTCATAATTCATAATTCATAATTCATAACTCATAATTCATAACTCATAATTAAGTTAACAATCCGCCATCAACTTGCAAAACTTGACCAGTAATATAACTACTCATATCAGAAGCCAAAAACACACAAGCATCAGCAACTTCTTGCGGTTGACCACCACGCTTTAAAGGTATTCCAGCTCTCCAACTTTCAACCACTTTTTGATCTAAAACTGCTGTCATTTCGGTTTCGATAAAACCAGGTGCTACTGCATTACATCGTATATTTCGTGAGCCTAATTCAAGAGCTACAGATTTTGTAAATCCAATAATTCCTGCTTTTGATGCAGCATAATTTGCTTGACCTGCATTGCCTTTCAAACCAACAACTGAAGTTATGTTTATTACACTACCATATTTTTGTTTCATCATAATTTTGGTTGCAGATTTGGTAAGGTTAAATACAGATTTCATATTCACTCTTTGAACTTCATCCCAATTTTCTTCTGTCATTCTCATCAGCAAACCATCTCTGGTTATGCCTGCATTATTTACAACAATATCTATTTTTCCAAACTCAGCTTGAGTGATGTTTGCCAGTTCTTCAGCAGAAATATAATCTGAAGCATCAGATTTGTATCCTTTTATTTTAGTGCCATATTGAGCCAATTCTTTTTCGAGTGCCTCCCCTTTTTCTACACTTGATAGATAAGTAAAAGCGACCGATGCACCATGTTTGGCAAAACTTTCAGCAATAGCTCTACCAATTCCTTTGGATGCACCTGTTACTAATGCAACCTTTCCTCCTAATAATTTCATATTTTTAATTATACTATAAATTTAATAAAAATGTATTTAAAATCTTAAAAATGTATTTTAATATTTAATTATGCAAATATGCTATTTCATTTTATATTAAAATAAAAAAGGGTAGCAAATTTGCTACCCTTTTTTATTTTAATTTAAAATTATCTATTTTTCGATAATTAATTTTTTAGTTAAACGACTTCCATTTTTCAACTGAGCAGAAACTATATAAATTCCTGCCGCCAAATTACCCGTAGAAATTTTGGTCTCTCCACTTGAAACCGTAACAGATACCACTGGCATACCAACCAAACTATAAATAATTACAGAAGATAAACCATTTGCAGAAACTGTAACCGACTCAGTTGCTGGATTAGGGAAAAGACTCAAAGAAGAAATTTCTTCAGATTGAGAAGTTACCCCAGTTAAAGTATGAGTCCCGCCACAACCCAATGGTGGTGCATTATTAATGCTAAACACATTACCATTACAAGTTGAAGTAATCGTATTTCTATTTGTTGATGCAGTCATAACAACAGTATATCTTAAAGAAGGATTATAAATATACGAACCTGAAAGTGTAATAACAATAGTTGAAGATGAAAGCGATAGTATATGAGCATCTGGTGTTGAACTCAATGCAGATCTACCAACACCTAGTGGAGTACCCAAAACTGATAAAGTTGTAAATTCTCTTGGAATAATTCCAGGACCTGTCGTATTAAAAATATCAGAATATTCAAAATTAAAAGACATTTTATCACTAGTAGAATAACTTCCAGCTCTCATAGTATAATATCCTAATCCATTTAAGGTATTTGGATATTTTGAACATTGATTAATAAACTGATATGAATTTAAAGAAAAACAATTAACAGGTACTTGATTATTAATTAAAATCTCTTTAGACTTTTTTAAACCATTTGCTAAAGAAGTTGCTGTTACAGTAATAACTGAATTTTCAGTTAAAGATTTTGAACGAACAGAACCTGTAATTGAATTTATTGTTGCACTCTCTAATGAAACAGGATCTAAAGAATAAGTCACATTTTGAGGAGTAAATGCAGGCAATACAGTTGATACTACGTTTGAATAACCCCAATTTGATGTAATATTAGGTGCATCAATTGAAATATCCGTTGGAACAGGTTGATTAGAAATTTCTACAACAACAGATTTTGTATAAGATCTATTTCCTACAGAAGTAGCAGTTACAGTTACAGAACCATCACTAAACGGAGTAATGACACCTAACTCATTAATAATTGCTAAAGGAAAACCCAAATTTGAAATTCCTTGTACTGTCCATTCAACAATAGGATTTGCACCACGTGGAGTAATAATTGATTTTAAAGTTAAGTTTTCTCCTGCATTGGAGATAACGAATGGACTACCATTTTTAGTTACTACATCAATGCCAATTACTGAAATAACACCAGGAACACCTTTAAGAACCATTACACCAAAATGTTTAGAAATAGTCCAATTACAATTCCAGCAACATTGATTCCACATGAGTTGTCCTCTTCTAATATAATTATTTTCAGGATTTTTATCTGTTGTTGCAATGTTGTTAGAAATATCAAAACCTAAAGGTTTACGAGTATTACTAGGTTTGGAAGCTTGTGCAGCAGGAGTCGTACCATAATCGAGAGTTAAATCATCAATAAACTCTTTGTTAATGCTTTTCCAAGGAATTCTGCACTCAATAATATATCCTTCTGTAGTATTTTTACAAACAGCAGATGAGCCTTCTAAAAGCATACCATGACCCAAACCTTTAGCAGGTATGATAGAAACATCGGGAGTGTTTTTGTAGCTCAAAACCATTTGAGCATCTCTTAAAGCATTATAAATTTGAGGAAAATTAGGCTCTCCAGGATTTATAGATGTTCTAGCTTCACCATTATTAAGAAAAAGCTCTAATGCTTCTGCTGATTGTTCAGTAGGTTTTGCGTTTCTAAAAGCTACAGATGATGGAGATTTTACTTTAGCTGCCATATACAAATACGTTTCATCCCAAGCTGTTGAAAAAGAAGTTACTTGATTGTTGCGATCATTTGGAAAAGGTTTTACTCCATCTGCGTCAATGGTAATCATATTATTCAAAAGATTTTTAAACAATCCAGAAGAATTGTCTATAATATTTTGAGAATTGTCTTCTCCAAGAATATTAGATTCTGTCCAACAATAATCATCTAACTCACCATCTAAAGTAGGTGGTGCGGGTGTAAATACAGGAAAAACTGTAAGGTTACTATTATTGATAACCTGCGAAAAGGAAATCAGTGGTAAAGAGAACGCAAGTGCTGCGATTTTCGATAATAAATGTACTTTTTTAAACATGATTATAAAGATTAAATTATATGGAAACAAAATTAATAAAAAAAATTATATTAAACAAAGAAATTATTATATTTTTTTTCTAAATATCATTTATAAATTAATACCCTGGATTTTGAGTTAAGGTTTCACGACTTAAATCAATTTGATTTTGTGGTATTGGGCATAAATTATGAATTGTATTAAGATATTTTTTTTTGTTATCAGGTTCATTTTTTAAACTAAATACAATGCTAGCTGAACCAGGATGGTCTTTTTCATCTAATGCCTCCCAACGTCTTAAATCTAAAAATCTATGGTATTCAAATGCTAACTCTACACGCCTTTCTCTAACAATAGCATCTCTTAATCCATATTTTTTATCTTCAAACATTCTTATGGGAAATAAACCTAGTTCTGGATTTAAAAAAGCACTTTCTGCGTTTGTTACACCATAATTTAAAGGTTCATTATTTTCTGTTAATGTAGCATAAGGAAATTCAGAAAGAATTTTAAGAGATGATTCGCCAACAACTAAATTATTTGGTATGTCTAATTCCACAGTATTAGGAAAACCAGCATACATAACCGTTGCGTCACTTGCATTGGGGCGTTTAGGTAAATGATTAGGAATATTTTGTCCATCATAAATAAAACCACCAAATGTTACTATAGGGGTAGGTACATCATCCATTACCAAACGTCTTTTAATTGTTAAATATTGACTTGATAATCCTCTTGCTCTTTCTCTTACTTTATTAAGATATTCAGTTGCTTTTGTTAATTCGCCAGTTTCTAAACAAGCTTCTGCATACATCAATAAAACATCTGAGTAACGTATCATTTTATAATTCATTTCACCAAATGCTCCACCAGGTCCACTTGCCCCAAAGTTATCAACTCCTTTTTTTACATGAAAGAACTCGCCAATAGTATTTGATCTATTTTCTTTTACATCTCTCGCCATTCCTGCTTCATAGGATTTTCCAGTAACTTTTGTAGTTTTATCATCACCTACGCCACTAAAATCATTATCATATAGAAATCTTAAAGATTGTCGGATGCGAGGATCTCCCATTTCACAACTGTTAGCCCATTCTTGAGTAGCAATTAATTCGCCATAACCTTGAGATATGCCTCCTTGAACACCAAATCTTAAATCTCTTTGTTGATTTTCACTTGCTATTCCAACATCGTGTGTCCAACCGAAATTTCCATATTTTGAATAAGTTATTTCAAAAATAGACTCTGAGTGATATTCTTTTTCAAATATATCTTTCCATGCAGTAGGTCCAGTTAATAAACTAAACTTTTTACTATCAATAACTTTAAACAAATAATCTTTAGCAGATTGAAAATCACTTTCTCGTGTGGCAGCTATATAACAAGCTTTATGCAAATAAATTTTACCAAGAAGTGCATTTGCAGCATGTAGGGTTATACGTCCTTGATTTATATCAGACCAAGTTGGAGGTAAAAGATTGGTTGCCATTTTTAAGTCTTCAACTGCTTGATTAAAAACCTCTTGCCTTGTACTTCGCTTTACATAAAGCGGACCTGGAAAACTAGCACTTTGAGGAGTTTCAGTAAGGATTGGTGCACCACCAAAAAGTACAGCCAAATTAAAATAGTGTAACCCTCTTAAAAAATAGGCTTCTCCCAAAATGGCATTTCTATCTACCTCACTTTTAAATGGAATTTCAGACTTTTTATCTCTCCGGGTTTTAGAAACATTTTCGAGTACTAAATTTGTTCTGTAAACACCTTCGTACATAAACCTCCAAAGATCTCTAAATTGAGGTTCACCACCTGCATCTTGGGTTGCAGACCAGTTAAAGTCATCAATGGCATCAGTTAAATTTTTTGTTGTGATATCATCACTTGCCATTTCTACAACTTGAAAATAGGAACTACCATAATAGGCTACATGTTGAATATTAGAGTAGCAAGCCATGATTGCAGAAAAAGCATCTTGTTCTGTTTTGTAAAAGTTTTCAGCTAGAATATCATTTTTAGGGTCTAAATAGATGTAATTTGCACAACCAGTAGTGAGTAAGAAAACAATTGAAGCTATAATTAACTTTTTCATTTTTTTATAAATTTAAATTGTATAGAATTAAAATGTGAATTGTAAACCAACAGAATAAGTGCGTGGTTGAGGATAAGAACCTCTGTCGTAACCAGCAACTTGAGAAGAAATGACATCTCTTCCATTTGCATCTTTACCTAAGTTAGCTAATTCTGGATCAAAACCTTTGTAAGCGGTTAAAGTTATTAAATTTTGAGCTTGAATATAAAAACGTAATGAAATTTGATCATCCGTTTTAAACATTTTAGTTAGTAATTTAGCAGGAATACTATACCCAATTTGAATGTTTTTAAGCCTTACAAAACTTCCATCTTCAACCCACCTTGATGAAGGTCTAGAATTTTGAGCAGGATCTTTAGTGTAAGCCAAAGGCATATTTGTTGGTTTAGCCCTTGTAGATCTGTCAAGGACAGATACCAATTGATTTTTATCTTGAGGTCCCCCACCATTATCCATAGCCTCTAAACCTTTTCTTTGGTTATTATAAATTTCTTGACCAAAAGAACCTTGTAAAAATAGTTTGAAATCAAAACCTTTATAGGATGCATCAGCAGAAAATCCAAAATTCATAAAAGGAATAGGATTGCCAATGTTTACTCTATCTTTACTATCTAAAACACCATCATTGTTAACATCTTTAAACTTTGCATCCCCAACACCTTTTTTAACATTTACTCCTAAATCAGCTAAACCACCACCTGCAATTGTTTGATTTCCTACATAGGAATCAGCTTCAGACTGAGTTTGAATTACTCCATCATATACATAACCTCTAAAGTAAGAAACTGGTTCATTAACCTCTATATAAGAAACACCATTAAAATCAAATATTGGCTGACCTGGTTTGTCAGTAGCTAATGCGGTAACTTTATTTGAAATAAAAGATACATTTGGGCCAAGAGAATATTTGAATTCTCTACTTTCATTTCTGTATAAAATTGCAATTTCTAAACCTTTATTTGAAATTGAACCAATATTAGTAAAATAACTTACCCTTTCGTAGTAAGGAGCATCAGTTGCACCAGAAAGCGCAGGTATTGAAACTGGCACCAACATATCGTAAGAATTTTTCATGTAAGCATCAATATTTAATAGAACCCGGTTTTTATAAATACCTACATCAACACCAGCATTAAACTGTTGTGCAGACTCCCATTTTAAGTTTGGATTAGCCAAACCTCGGGTTGGTGCTATTCCAGGATATACCGTATTTCCAAGTGAATACCTAATAATATCTGTACTTATAACTTGAGCGTATCTAAAGTTTCCAATTTCCTGATTTCCAGTTAAACCCCAGCCTACCCTTAATTTTAATTCTGAAATTATTTTGATATTTTCCATAAATTTCATATTTGAGATTCTCCAACCAAGAGAAATTGATGGGAAAAAACCATATTTAAAGTCATTAGCAAATCGGGAAGAACCGTCATATCTAGCATTGATTGTAGCCATGTAAGTGTTTTTGTAAGCGTAATTTATACGACCTAAAAAACCATACAAGCCATTTTCGAGAATTTTTCCGTCTGGTCTTAAATACACACTTGATTGAGTTGCACCAATGGTATATAATCCTTGAGGAAAATCTTGTGCAGTAGCAACTAAAGTTTTATTTCTAAAATATTGTGCATCCATACCTACAGTTACACCTAGGTCATGATCATTGGCGAAAGATTTGTTATACATAAGCAAATGATTAACTACGTTTGAAAAATTAGTTCTTTCGGTTTGAGTTACTTCAGTTCTATCAATTCTATCAGCAGATAGTCCCCCCTCAAATTTATCCCTAATAGCTTGTTTTGATTCTGTAAAAATATCTACACCAAAACTTGAACGCCATTTCAATCCTTCAATAGCTTTAATTCCTAATGCTTTAGAAATATCTATTTCAGCATATACATTTCCAAAAATACGATATTTTTCTGTTAAATCTCTAATAAAAGTATTGGCAGCTACAGGATTTCTAAAATCATTATTTCCAATAATCGTACTATTTTGTGCGTTTAGTCTCGAAAAAGCATTTGGTTGATTAATTAAAGGTAAACTAGGGTCATATACAGTAGAATAGGGCGTAATTGAGTTTGCAGAAGTATATTCAGTATTATACACAGGCATTAATGGGCTTCCAGTAAGAGCACCGTCAGCAAAATCAATTCCTTTTTTACTAGTTTCACGAGCAAAAGAAAGCGCCTCTCCCACTTTGAGCCATTTTTTTGGTATAATATCAGAATTTACTCTAAAAGTATATCTATCATATCCATTTCCTTTTTGAGTTCCTTGTTGATTAAAATAACCAAGACCAACAGCGTAATTTGCATTTTCGTTACCACCTGAAGCTCTGATATTGTAATTTTGAATAGTACCCGTTTGTAATAATTGATCTAACCAGTTAGTGTTACCTTGTTTTGCAATAATAGCAGGATCTTTTGTTGTATAGGCTTGATTAACACCAGTTGCAGTTGCATCGCCAGAGTTTGTGTAAACATCTTTCATAAAGGCTTTATATTGGTCAGCATTTAAAACATCTAGTTTATTCCAAACATTTTGAATACCAGCCATTGCATCAAACTCAATTCTCCCTTTACCGCTTTTTCCTCTTTTGGTAGTGATAATAACAACCCCATTAGAACCTCTTGAACCATAAATTGCAGTAGCTGCTGCATCTTTAAGTACCTCCATGCTTTCAAAATCGGCTGGATTGAAATTTGAAAGATTTCCTTCTGAAACATCTAAAGGTACACCATCAATCACATAAAGAGGTTGCGAACCATTAATAGAGCCTACACCACGAATATTTACGGAAGATGCTGCTCCAGGAGCACCTGAAGTTTGTGTTACATTAACACCTGCTGCTCTCCCTTGCAATGCAGATGCTGCATCTACATTGATTGTTTGCTCCATAGATTTACGACTTACGGATACATTTGAACTTGTAACTTGAGATGTTTTGATAGTACCATATCCAATAGCTACTACTGGAGGTATTTCAATGGCATCAGTTTGAAGGCTAATGTTAAATTCTGTTTTAGAACCATCAATTTTAATTATTTCATTTTTGTAGCCAAAAAATGAAATTGAAATACTAGAATTTTCTGATACCTCTACATTTTTTAATATAAAGTTTCCATCATAATCTGTCGTAGTTCCTTTGGTTGTTCCTACCACAACAACAGTAGCTCCAACAACTGGGTCTCCTTTAGAAATACCCATACTTTTGTCATCTATACCTGATAAAACTGTACCTTTTATATCAACAGTTTTTTTTAATTGTTCTTGGGCAAAAGTTAGACTTGCTAGTAAAAGAAAAACAAATTTTAATTTTATAAAAACTTTTAATTTCATATATTATTATTTTTAATGATTTATATATTTCACAAAATTATGATAACTTTTCTAAAAAAAATAATATTTCCGAAAATATATTTTAATTAAAATAAAAAAAAATATTATTTCAAAAACAAAAAGGTTGATAATTCTATTATCAACCTTTTTTGAATATTAATTAATATTAATTAGTTTGTTATAACTATTTTCTTAGAAGTTGTTCCATATTTAGAACTGAACTTAGCAATATATATACCTGGTTCAAGATTTAAAATAGATTTTTTAGAATTTTGATTAAACTCTGTTTGATAAATGACAGAACCTTGAATGTTAGTAATTACAACAGAACCACTCAAATTAGCAGTTAATGTAACCGTTCCTTCAGAAGGGTTTGGAGAAACATTAAAATTAACCAAATTTTGAATATTAGTTTCATTAATTTTAGATGTAGGACATGGTAGTAAATTATCTAAATTAACTACTTGATTAGTTATTGTAAATGTTCTTGTAAAAGAAAACAAATTAGGATTATCCATTAATTCTCCAACTACAGTTACTGTACCAATGCTTGAACAGTTTTGAGCTTGGATATTAAGCTGAGATCCGTTATTTTTTTCCTGTATATCTATCTCCATAGTTGGGCTAGATTTGAATATTTTCCACTGTAATCTTTTTGATTCTTCATAAACATTTGAAGGAACAAATGAGGTTTTAAATTCCATTGTACCTAAAGGAGTTTCAATATTTGGACTTAAAGATGGAGCTTCTTCAACTGATAGAGAAACACTTGTGGGTTTTCTATAATTTGTGTAACCGACTGTTAACTCTCTATTTGTAAGCGTATTACCAGAAAATGTTAATAAAACTAACGTATATTTAGGTACTGTTACAATCAATTTATTATTTACCACTACATTTTCAGAATCCAAAATTGTACCTTTTGAATCAAAATTTGTTTCAGGTCTTAAGATATATTTTTTTCCAGAACTTGCAACAGGTGTAATGCCTGCAGGTAAATTTAATTGAACTTCAAAATCATGTTCAAAATCTTTACTTACTAATAAAACAACATATTTTCCATCTTTATGATAGGCATTCATAGAAACTGGATCAGGATCTTGACTTACGTTACCATCTGATTTCAATAATACCTCTTTTGTTCGACCCGAAACACCCAAAATATTGGATTTAACAAATCTATTTAGAAGTTTCATTACATAATATCTAGGCATTTTTATAGTTCCCGATTGGAACAAACCCCATTGACTATCACCTAACGCGAAATTTAAAGGTGAAATTTGTCCTAATTTAAGAGATTGCATGTGGAAATCAGCCATTAAAATTGCTTGTCCAAATTTTTTATTGATAGTTTCACTACTCATGTCTGTTTCATAAAAAATAGAGGGCCTTAATTTTGGTTGTCTTGGATTTCCATTAACAGCAGCCGTTAAATCTATGTTCATTGTAAGTTTAAGACCTGCCAATTTTTTAAAAATCTGCTCTCTAGCATTTTTAAAATAATCTAATTCGCTTTTACCAACTTCGATTTCTTTAACATAACCTAAATTTCCACCTACATATCCTCCTAATGTATAACCATCAAGCCTGTCTGGTCCTGGAGAAAAGAACATATCTTCATGCAATTCTTTTGACCCATATTCAGTAGGATGTGGTTCTCTGCCAGAATAATACAATTTAATTCTTGTTGAATCAAAGCCTGGAATAGCTTTTGCTGCATTTGCTAATTCTCTTGCCCATAATGCATAAACTTTATAATCATTGAACCCTCCAGCATTGTGATCTACTCCTACCCCATTGCTAGTGCCTCCCCAAGGTTCGCATCCAAACTCAATGTAAACATTAGTAGTAGAATTATCATAAAGGGGTGGATTTATAAAACCTTCTTCTAACCTTCTAGCATATCCTAAATTATATTGTGGAAAACCTGCAATTGTTTTTGTTCCTTGAATATAACCTATAAATCTTTGCATTGTATTCGTAGGATTGGCACGCCAATCAATTTCTGGATTATCATCAGTGCCTATGGCAATTTCTGCATGTGCTTTTAAAAAAGTTGCAAATTTTATAAATTCTGAAAATGTAGCGGAATTTGGTCTATTTTTAGCTACCAATCCAGAACGACCAGAAAAAGAAACAAGATTAGCATCTAAAGAACCCCAACGAACCATACTGGGAGCTAAATCTGTGTGAATATCCAAAGTACTTCCTAGAAAATCATTTCTATTAAATGCAGCACCGTTCAAACCAATACCTTCGCTTTTTCCTACATAATCCGTAGTAATATCCATAGCAACTTTTTTTACACCCGGAGAGTTTAATAAATGATCAAAGCCTAAAGTTGTAAATACCTGAGTTACACTTGGTAAAGATTCGTTTAAAGAACCATCCAAAGCTGTTACATAATATTCATGAACTGTATTGGGTTGGTATGTTTTTAAAATTTGATTTGTTTTGCTTAAAATTCCTAAAGCACTTGTATTATATTTAATACCATCCACAAATAGGTTATATCCAAATATAGCAGACTCTACATCAGTAGCTCCAGACCATGCAACATTGATACTCATATCTCCTAAGCCCAAAACTGTAAATGAATTTGGTGGTGTAGGTTTATTAGTTTCGGCAGTATATGTAGTTTCGTTTATTACGTTGCTTGGAAAAGACTCATTGCCATTTTTGTCAAAACAAGTATAAAAAATTGAGTAATTAGTAACCTCATCTAATCCTGAAAGAACGTAAGAAGTATTATTTTCTCCTTTCAATATTTTATTTAATTTACCATCAACATAAATTTTATATCCAAAAATTCCTGAATTTGACTCCTCGTCAGGATCAACAGCTTTTTTCCAAGTTATATATATTTTATTATTAGATTTTCTTAAAAAATTAAGTGTTTCAGTTAGAATAGGTTTTTTAAAATCAGAGTAAGGGGTTATTTGATTTCCTGACATAACAACTGGATTTGCCCCAGCAACACTTGGCGTGTTGTAAACACCATTACCAGAAACTGGAACAATATTTGGAGGATTTGTACCTAGATAAGCAACACTAATATCCCAAATATTATTATCATAAGCACTTCCAGATGCTAGAAAGCCATAAGTATTTCCACCTGATAAAGTAGTTACAAAGGATATTTTATTTGTTAAGCTAAGAACTTCAATTTCTTTTTGAAATCTACCATAGACATTAACAGGTAATATTTCGTTATTTTTATACAAATTCATTTGCACACCTTGTGGAGCATTTCCAACAAACAAATAATAACCAGTTGATGGTGGTGTATAATAACCTTTGAGTCTTGTAGTTATAGATATTCCATATTTTGAACCATTTGGACCACCTTGAGTTAGGGGCAAACCTTTATAAATTCCATTTTCATCATCCTGCATATTGTTTGCAGATGTTGGAACAATAGTATCTAAAACCGACTCAGTAGTTAATGAGGGGAGATTATTTGTCCAAAAAACAATATCATAAATACTTAGCATACAACCTTTTCTATAAAAATCTCCTACATTAATTGTGAAAACTTTATCTGTTTGTGAACCATTATCGGCAGTTACAGTTAAATTAACAGAACCCGAATTTCCGAATTCTTTTACATTAATAATAGCCACTTTTTGAGGCGATGTATATTTTACACCTGTTACGCTCAAAATTGCATTATTAGAAGATGAGGCAGATATTGTGATTGCTCCAGAACCAGAAATTCCATTGACAATAATATAACCATCGCCACTACCTATATTTAAATTATTTGATGTTACAGTACCAATCATAGGTTGTGCAAACAAATGAAAGGCTGAAAAAAGCCATATTGAAAGGAGAATTTGTAATTTAGTTTTCATGAGAATAAAATTAAGTTAATTTATAAAGAATAATGCAAATATATATAAATAAAATACAATAAAAAAAATATACTAAAATATTTTTAAAAAAGTTTATGAGAAAAAAACCATTAATAATTTCTTATTAAAATTTTTGAAAATCTTTTATAGAAAAGAGCACTTAAATATTTCAAAAAAAAATGCCCCACCCCTAACCCAATTTCTGCTACGAAACCGCAGAATTCAGTAGGAGGTAATTGTCATAATTTTATTAAATATTACTAATGTATTTATTAATTAATTAATTAATTAATAAAAGTTAAAATACTTATCTGGGCTTATCTAATCTTGTACAAAAAGTCCACTAAATATTTACAATTATATTTTTAGAAAACCCCTTTCTTATTTCCCCTATGGGAAAAGTTTACAAGGTATTTATAAATATTTATTAGACTTTAGATGAAAATAGCAAAAAAAGTTTACCTTTAACAAAAAAGCCTTCAATAAAATTTATTGAAGGCTTTTTTAATTAATAAACGCTGGATAAAATTCCTGTGTCTTTGGTTTCTAATTTGGAATCTCCCATGAGGTATTCGTCCAGTTTTCTAGCACATTCTCTGCCTTCAGAAATTGCCCACACAACCAAGGATTGTCCCCTACGCATATCGCCCGCAGAAAAAACTTTTGGGTTCAATGTTTGGTAATTATTAGTTTTTACATTGCCACGCTCATCATATTCTACACCTAAATCATTCAACATTCCTTCGTGTTGAGGATGCAAAAATCCAGCAGCAATCAAAGCTAATTCGCAATCAATAGTTTTTTCCGTACCCGGTCTTTCTACCATTTTTGGTTTACCGTTTTCCATTGCCCAATCCACTTCCACTATTTTTATGCCTTTCAAATTACCATTCTCATCGCCCACAAATTCTTTGGTATTGATTGCCCATTGGCGTTCGCAACCTTCTTCGTGCGATGAGGAAGTTCTTAAAATCATGGGCCAATTTGGCCAAGGCGTATTGGTGTTTTTGCCTTCTGGCGGTTTGCTCAAGAGTTCAATTTGCGTTACAGATTTTGCTCCATGTCTAATAGAAGTACCTACACAATCCGAGCCTGTATCTCCACCACCAATTACAAAAACATTTTTATTAGTGGCTTTCAAATCTTTAGTAACGGCTTTATTTGAAACCCGTCTATTTTGCTGAGGCAAAAATTCCATGGCAAAATAAACGCCATTCAATTCACGACCTTTAATAGTAACATCTCTAGGAATTGTAGAACCACCTGCCAAAACTACAGCATCGTAATCATTTAATATTTCTGATACTTTAATATCTTTTCCTACATTTGTTGAAGTTTTGAAAACAACGCCTTCTTCTCGCATCACATTTACTCTTCTTTCGATAACCCATTTTTCTAATTTGAAATCAGGGATTCCATATCGTAGCAACCCACCAACTTCATCATCTCTTTCAAAAACTGTTACAGAATGTCCTGCATAATTTAATTGAGCAGCAGTAGCTAATCCAGCAGGTCCAGAACCTATTATAGCAATATTTTTACCAGTTCTTTCTGTAGGAATTCTTGGTTTTACTAAATTATTTTTAAAAGCAGTTTCAATAATTGTTTTCTCGATTTGTTCTATCGTTACTGCTGGTTGGTTTATTCCCAAAACGCAAGATGCCTCGCAAGGTGCGGGACAAATTCTACCTGTAAACTCAGGAAAATTATTGGTTGAAGTTAATATTTCATACGCTTCTTCCCAATTTTTTTGATACACCGCATCATTAAATTCAGGAATAATATTACCTAGCGGACAGCCACTATGGCAAAAAGGAATGCCACAATTCATACATCTGCCCGATTGTTGGTTGGTTTGCTCATCCGACCAATCCGCAACAAATTCTTTGTAATGCTCTGTTCGTGAACCTGGCTTTTCTTTGCCTGGCATTTCACGGGTTTTTTCTAGAAATCCGGTTGGTTTACCCATTATAATAAAGATTTTATCAAGATTTTACTTAGTAATATTTTATTTATTTTAGTATAATTTATCAATTTTAAATTACTAAAAAGCTAATATATTTAATATTTTGATAATATTAAATTCAATATTTTTGTTTAAATTTAAATCAATGTTAAAAAATACTTAAAATTGTATTTTAGATAGAAAAATTTATATAATTTTAATATATTTAATTTATTTGTAATCAATATAAAAAATATTCACAGTACTACTTTAGAAATATTGATTTTTTTTAAAAAAATGTATATTTTAAAATAGTGAAATATTGAAAATCTAAAAAAAATAACAAACAATTTAAAAATTTCGCTTTTATAAAATGAACATCCAAAAAAACATTATAAATATTAAAAACGCTTTATCAAATAGTTGTAAACTAATTGTAGTAACAAAAACAAAGCCGATTGAGGTTTTAGAAAATGTTTATGCCACAAGCGAACGAGCTTTTGGAGAAAATAGAGTGCAAGAATTGGTTGAAAAATACGAAAAATTGCCAAAAGATATTCAATGGCATTTAATCGGACATTTGCAAAGTAATAAAGTTAAATATATTGCCCCTTTTATTTCTTGCATACATTCGGTGGAAAGCATGAATTTATTAGAAGAAATTAACAAACAAGCCTTAAAAAATAACCGCATTATTGAATGCTTATTGCAAATTTATATTGCCAAAGAAGAAACTAAATTTGGACTTTCGGAAACTGAAGCTTTAGAAATTTTGAATTCCGAAAAAATAAACCTACTAAAAAATATCAAAATCATTGGACTAATGGGAATGGCTACCAATACAAACGATATTTCAATTGTTAAAAATGAATTTTCAAGATTAAAAACTTTTTTTGACTCTTTTCATTCCATAAAAAAAGAAAATATTGAAATAAAAGAACTTTCAATGGGAATGAGCAACGATTATGCCCTTGCATCCGATTTGGGTAGCACTATGGTAAGGGTAGGAAGTGCTATTTTTACATAAAAAAAGGCAATAATTTACAAAAAATCATTGCCTTTTTTAAAAAAATATATTAAAAAGTTATCACTTTTGCCATATTACTTTTATATGCTTTCAAATCATAACCAGCCATATTTGAATACGAACCAGCCAATATTTTTTCTGCATATTTTTGTGCAACTTCATCTTTTCCATCGAAAAGATCGGTATTTGAAATAAATTTACTTATTTGAGAAATACCATAATTTTTGTCTTCCATTTTTTTATTTTTAAATATATTTAAAATTAATTTTTTTACCAATCTGTATGTAGATACAAGGTATGCCTTGTATCTACCAAATATAAACGATTTGTGATTTATCATTTACAAAGACGCCAAGCATGGCGTCTCTACATTAACAATTAACCATTAACAATTAACCATTAACAATTAACAATTATTTCGTGTTATCCAAAACACCCATAACAACCTTAACGGCTTTTTCTGAATCTTTTAATAATTGTAATTCGGCATCGTTGAGTTTTACTTCAAAAATACGTTCTACGCCATTTTTTCCTAAAACTACTGGAACGCCTAAATAACAATCCGAAATTCCAAATTCGCCTTTTAATTGCATACAAACTGGGAAAACTCTTTTTTGATCTTTTACAATCGCTTCAACCATCTGAGCAGCTGCCGAACCTGGTGCATACCAAGCCGAAGTTCCCATTAATTTTACACATTCGCCACCGCCTCTTTTTGTTCTTTCTAAGATACCTTGCAATTTATCAGCATCTATAAGTTCGGTAACCGGAATTCCACCAACAGTTGTGTATCGTGGCAAAGGCACCATCGTATCGCCATGTCCGCCCAACAATACGGCTTGAATATCTTTTGGAGATACATTTAATTCTTCCGCAATAAAAGCTCTATAACGAGCAGTATCCAAGATGCCAGCCATTCCAATTACTCTATTTCTAGGTAATTTTGAAGTTAAATGTGCTTGATAAGTCATTACATCCAAAGGATTTGAAACCACAATAATAATGGCATTTGGAGAATATTTAACAACATTTTCAGTAACAGTTTTTACAATTCCTGCATTGATTGAGATTAAATCATCTCTTGTCATACCCGGTTTGCGAGGCAAACCCGAAGTAATTACTACCACATCAGAGTTGGCAGTTTTTGAATAATCATTGGTAGAACCAACAACTCTTGTATCGTACAAATCGATAGGTGCTTTTTGATAAATATCCAAAGATTTTCCTTCAGCAACGCCATCTTTAATATCTAATAATACAACTTCGTTTACAATATCTTTGTAAGCTAATACATCAGCACAGGTAGCTCCTACGTTACCAGCACCTACTACGGTTACTTTCATGTTAAATCTTTAATGTATAAATGATAAAAAACTCTTTTTTTTAATTATTTTGTAAAAATAGAAAGCTATTTTGATTATAGAAATATTTTATAAAATTTGTTTATTAAAATAGGTAAATATTTTTAGATAAAATATTATTGAAAAGTATTTAAAATTTTAATTCTTTATTATAAAATACCAAAACAGTTAGAATCAATATTAACCTAAACCACTGCAACTCATAACCCAATATCAGCTTCAATGCAACTGAATTATAAGGAAGTAAACTAAATATGAAATTAAAACATCTATTTGTTAGTTTTATTTTAAAAAAAAAGATTCTATTGCTAGAATCTTTTTTTAATAAATTTTATTTAATCCATTTAAGGAAAATATGTCCACCTTCAGTAAGCATAGCAGTTATAAACCATATTATAAAGATAATTGGAATAACAATAGAAAGTATTAAACTTTTTACTTCGTATTTTAAGTGCATAAATTCAGCCACTATATAAAAAGCCTTTACCAAAGTAAGTGTAACAAAAATTACTATAACTAACCATTTTCCTAATCCTAAAGGTCCTTTAGTAAAAGCGATTAAAAACTCAAAAGCAGTTATGGCAAGAAGCAAATAAAATACTTTCCAAATATTTTTTCTAGTTTCTACCGAATGAGGATCTGTTTCTGGCGTAAACTGTGCAGTGTGTCCGTGTGAATGTTCCATTTATATATATATTATGTATTAAATTATTTTTATTTTATTATTTAAACTAAACAAGATAGAAGAATGTAAAAACAAACACCCAAACTAAATCTACAAAATGCCAGTAAAGACCAACTTTTTCCACCATTTCGTAATGTCCTCTTTGTTGATAAGTTCCCATGACCGTATTATAATAAATGATAATATTTAAAACAACGCCTGAAAGTACGTGTGTGCCATGAAAACCTGTGATAAAGAAGAATAAATCTGCAAAAGCAGGAGGACCGTAAGGATTATCTTTAAGATTTGCATGCCATCCATCAATTCCTTCAATAAATATTGACCATTCCCAAGCCTGAGAAGCCAAAAAGCAAATACCCCCAAAAATTGTCCAAAGCATCCATTTTTCTACTGATTTCTGATCCATTCTATGTCCAGCCTCAACCGCTAAAACCATTGTAACGGAACTCATAATCAAAATAAAAGTCATTAAACCTACGAAAGCCAAAGGAGCATTTACACCATGAAGAAAAGGAAAATGTGTAAAAACTGCCTCTGGAATAGGCCAATAAGAACCTGACATCACAAAATTTTCTATTGCACCATCGTAAGAAGGGAAACTAAATCTTATTAAACCATAGGTTATGAGAAGTGCTGAAAAAGTAAAAGCATCTGAAACTAAGAAAAACCACATCATTAGTTTTCCATAACTTGACTTCATTGGTTCTGCATTTCCAAGCCAGATATCTTGAGAAGGCGAAATTATTGTAGCTGTTGCTGCCATTTTTTGTATTAGGTTGTTTTAAAGTTATATAAATGCAAATTTAACGGTTCAATATTAAGAATAAAAATAAATAAAGCCAAAGACCATCTAAAAAATGCCAAAAAGTTGTGCATATTTCTATCCATAACATTTTTTTTGAGTGTATTTTATCTTGAAAAACCATTATAAAAACGATTAAAAGAAAAATAACTCCGGCAATTATATGAGCTCCGTGCAAACCGCTTAATATATAAACAAAAGAACCAGCGGGATTTCCCACTAAAAACACTTTGTTATCTACTAAAGCAATCCAGCCGTAAAATTGTAAAATTAAAAATCCAATTCCTAATATTGCAGTAAAAAAAATTCCAATTTTTAATTGAGTGAAATTATCTTTTTTCGCTTGTAAGTAACTAAAGTGCATGGTAACACTACTTAAAAGTAATAATACAGTGTTATACCAAAATAAAATTGGCAATTCAAATTCGAGCCAATTACCTTCAGAACGCCTTACTATAAATGCACTTGTAAGGGATGCAAAGACCATGATAATACTTACAATAAAAAGCCATGCCGAAAATTTGAGTGGGTTCATTCCTAAAGGTCGAAAAGCAGGTATTTCTTGTTCTTTTGATACTACTGAATTCATATTCTATCTAATATTAGTGCTATTTGTAAAATTGGTAAATAAATAAAACTTCCAAACATTAACATTTTTGCAGCCTTATCTGTTTTGGTTTTTAATAAATAAATGGCTTGAGCCACAAATAAGAGTCCAATAAAAGTAATAATTCCTGCCGAAATGATGCCTGTAAATCCTAATTTCATAGGTATTAAACCAATAGGAATCATAAATAAAGTGTAAACCAATATTTGAAAAGCACTTTGAGTAGATTTACCTGAGCTTGTTGGCAACATTTTAATTCCTGCCTTGCTGTAATCCGCATCTAACACCCAAGCAATCGCCCAAAAATGCGGAAATTGCCACATAAATTGAATACTAAACAATACCCAAGCCTCAATTTGAAGGTTATTGGCGTAAGCTGCCCAACCGATAAGTGGCGGCATTGCTCCTGGAAAAGCTCCAATCAAAACCGAAAAAGGTGTAACTTTTTTCATGGGTGTATAAACAAAAGCATATAAAATAACGGAAATAAAAGTAAGAAATGCTGTTAAAGGATTTGTAATAGATAATAAAATCAAAAAGCCGCTTAGAACGAGAAATACACAAAAAGTTAGGGCTTCATTGATAGAAATTAATTCGGTAGGTAAAGGGCGTGAAGTTGTGCGTTTCATCAAAGCATCCGAATCTTTTTCAAGCGCTTGATTTAAAATATTGGCAGCACCTGTCATTATAAAACCGCCTAAAAGTAAGCTACACAAAGTAATATAATTTATTTCGCCTTTTGCTGCAAATAAATAACCAAAACCAGCTGAAATCACAACTGTTAGGGTTAATCTTGGTTTTAGCAAAGCCACAAAGCCTTTCAATTTTAAGGCTAAACTTATAGGTTTTGAGGTTGGAGTTGATATATTCACGTTGCAAATCTAATACATAATATTAATTAAAAGTGTAAATATTTAGAGTTATTTTAACTTAAAATGCTGGTTTTATGATTTTATATAAACAAAAAACAGTATTTGTAACATTCAAATTGGATTAAATGTTTAAAACTTTAAAATCATATAAATATTAGCCCACATTTTAACTGTCCTTTAAAATTATTGTATTTTTTTAACAAATCACATCAATTTTCAAAGATAATAATTTTTATTTTTTTTACAAAGTCGATTTAGAGGAAAATAAGGCATTTAATAAACTCAAAAAGTGATTTGTAGTACACAAAGATACTTATAAGTATCAAAAATTTTACTAAATTTGTATTATCAACAAAAATAACGCAAATCAGAATTATAAGAAGT
>REAG01000055.1 GCA_004294265.1 Cytophagales bacterium
CTCATCTTTTTTAAAAAAGCTCATTATTTAAAACTAATCAATAAGCGAATGGGAAATAATTAATTCCATAGAGTAGAGATTGGTATAGCCCATAAATTTTCTCCGAATGGCACGATTACTTTGCCATTATATAAAACTACTCCACATATAAAATCATTTTCAGTTTTAGATTTTAAAAAATTTAATCCTTCAAAATCTTTTTTATTTACAGACGTAATACCTTTATTGTTATTGATGAAATGACATTTATACTTAATTTTGTTTTTCCTTATATTTTTTTGTAAATACCCATCAACTAATTGTTTAATTTCATTTATTACTTCATTTTTATACTCTTTATTTAATTCAGGATGCAAAAAAACATGGTTGATTAAAGTAGCAAATTCAAAAACATCTTTCACGGAAGCAGCTGCCCCTTTTTCATTTTCATAAAGTTTAAATTGAAAAAAATGAAGGTGTTTTTCTTTGGAATCTTCAGTATCAATTAGGGCATAGGCATCAATTAAATACTCTTGTTTGTTAGTAAGAAATTTGTCAGTGATAACAAAGTTTTCAAAAAATTCTTCTTCACTCACATCCATTGAAATTGAAGCAGACAAAAGCATAAAAAGTACATTTTCGTCAACTTCTCGAACCAAAACATCTCTTTTTCCAAGTCGAATCGAAAATGTTTCGTGAAGTTTTCTGAAATATTCTAATTCAATTTTAATTTTGTCGGAAACATACATTATATCTAAAATTTACTAATTTTTCTATCTAATCTTATCAAAACAAAGAAAATTGAAGTTAGCATAACTGTAATTACAGCTAAAACAACATATATTTTTCCATCTTGCCTAAAAGCATCAGCCATCTCAACAGATTGTGAAAAAACATTATAAATTGAACATACAAAAAATAAAATACTTACTTTTAATGTTTTATTCTTCATTTGATTTTAATTTTAAATTTTTATAAAAAATCACTATTTGACTAATCCAAACGCCTAAAAGTGTCCAGGCAATAACTGCAGGATAAAAAACCATTCGCATTTTAGAATCTAAATCGTAAGAATTAAAACCAGGGTTTCCACCATTTCCAGGATGCAATGAGTCAACCAATCTTGGTAATACAAAAATAAGAGGGATAAAAATTAAGTAAGAAAAAATATTATAAACGGCAGAAATTCTAGCTTTTTGCGTTTCATCCGTTACCGAACCTCTCAATATTAAATAAGCAAAATAAATAAGCAATCCAATGGCTGCAGCATTGAGTTTAGGGTCGTTCGTCCAAAAGCTTCCCCAAGTAAATTTTGCCCAAATAGAACCAGTTATAATTCCTAAAATGCCATAAAAAATACCAATTTCTGCAAAAGCAATAGATGAAGTATCGTACTTTAAATCGTTGGTTTTCAAGTATTTAATGGCATTAATCATTGAAATTAGTAAAATTATTATCATTCCAAACCAAAGCGGCACATGATAATATAAATTGCGAACCGTTTCATTTAATATAGGTAATCGGGGTACTTCAAAAACTAATCCGCCCAATACACTATAATAAATGAGAAAAATAGTTATGTATTTCCACCAACTTAGTTTCATTATTATTTATTTGAATACAAACTTAGATATTTATACTTCAAATTCTATGTTTATCCTTGTTTTTTTCAAAAAAATACGATTTTATGATATTTTTTTCTCAATATTATCAAAAACATATTTAATTTGTATTAATAAATGTAGGTTTTATATCTAAAAAAATGTAATAATTTCATTTTTTTTAAGTTACATTAAATGAATATAGTATGAAAAAAAATGATTATAATTATTACTTATTAGGATTTTTAATTCTTGTTATTGAGGCTTTTATTCAACCTTTTGGAGAATTTCCACTCAACGATGATTGGTGTTATGCTATTCCAGTTCGTGATTTATTGAATGGAGAACCTTTAAAATTGGTTAATTGGGGCTCAATGACTTTGGTAACTCAGATTTTATGGGGCTTTTTGTTTGGTAAAATATTCGGATTTTCTTTTTTTATTTTAAGACTTTCGGTTTTATCGTTGCATCTAGTAAGTTCTTTGCTTTTACATAAAATTTTATCCACTCAAATTGACTCAAAAAACGCTATTATTTTTACAGTTTTATATGTTTTAAATCCACTTATTATTTCGTTATCAAATACATTTATGACAGATGTTACTTTTTTGAGCTTAACTATTATAACAATTTATTTTTACATTAAATATTCTGAAAATACTTATCAAATTTTAAATTTTATATTTTCAATTATTTTAACAATATTACTTATCCTTACACGACAAATAGGTGTATTTTTGCCTTTATCATTTTTATTAATTTCACTTTTTTCAAAAAATAAAAGATTAATTATATTTTATTTAGTAATTTTATTTATTTCTATATTTACTTTACAAGTGTATGAAATTTGGTTGGTTTATTCTGAAAACAAAGTCAATAATTATTTCAAACCAAGTGATTTATTACTTTCTGGATTTAAAAATTTACCTCAAATTGCTTTTTCATTTTACCATCGTTTGAGTTTATATTTTTTTTATTCGGGTATATTTTTATTACCAATTTCTATAATTATTTGTATTCAAAATGTCAAGAATGAAACAAAAACAGGTATTTTAAAAATGCTTTTATTTTCATTGCCTTTTATTATTTGTGCATTAAGGGCGTTTCCAAGTTTTCCTTTCCATAATGTTATGAGCAGTGTCAGTGTAGATACAAAACTTTTGTATGATATCTTTATTCCCAATTCAATTACTGATTATAATTCTTACTATAAAGTCAATTTAATATTTAAAATATTGGGACTTGTAGGAGCATTTTCATTAATATTTTCCTTTTATTTTGTGATCAAAAATATTAATTTCAAAATATTTTCAAATAATTTATTACCTAAAATTGGTTTATTTTGTTTTATAATTTATGCTTTTATGATGGCTTTTTCGGATGCTTTTATGGATAGATATATTTTACCTGTTTTTTTATCAACAATTTTTATACTATCTTACTTTAAATCTAAATTTAATTATTTTAGCTACACTTATATTGTTATGGTCGGATTATTTGGTATTTTATGCACACATGACTATTTTGAATGGAATAAATCAAGAAAAATCGCTTATGACTATTTAACTCAAGTGGATAATATAAAACACTTAAATATTCATTCAGGAATTGATATGTGGGGCTGGCAAAATTATAAACACAATAATGCCGAAAATTGGCGTAATGAATATGTACAAGAAAATTGGAAATACTTTATAACTTTTAGGTCAGATATAGAAAACACCTCTGTTTTTAAAAAATTTCCTTATCAAAGATATATTCCTTTAAAAATGGATACTATATATATACTAAAATAAATGTAAATTCAATATAAGTTAAATCTATCTTTATTATAAAATTTTTTCAAAATATTAAAATAACACAAAAATTTATACTAAAAATTCAATTTTAGTTATAATGATACTAAGTTTTTTAATTAATTAATATAAAATTATTAACATTGAAATTATTAATAGTTATATATGCTAAATAATTATAAAAATATAAAATGATAGATAAGCTAATAGAATATAGCATTTCTCATAAATTAACGATAGGGATACTAACGCTTATTTTAGTAATATTTGGCACATATTCAATTTCAAAACTCCCTATAGATGCCGTTCCTGACGTAACCAATAATCAAGTACAGATTATTACTCAAAACCCAAATTTAGCACCTTATGAAATGGAGAAGTTTATAACCTCTCCGATAGAATTAGCGATGGCAAACACGCCTGGCTTATTAGAAATTCGTTCTATTTCAAAATTTGGTTTATCTAGTGTTATTTTAGTTTTTGACGATGAAACTGAAGTTTACAGAGCAAGACAATTGGTAATGGAAAGGCTTAAAGACCTTGAACAAGATATTCCAAAATCTATGGGAGTTCCAACTTTAGCTCCAGTTGCCACTGGTTTGAGCGAAGTTTATCAGTATGTTTTGGTGCCAAAACAAGATGGAGATACTACTTATTCTTTAATGGATTTGCGAACTATTCAAGATTGGATTGTTCGTAAGAAATTGCTTGGAACTGAAGGCGTTGCTGATGTAAGTTCTTTTGGTGG
>REAG01000182.1 GCA_004294265.1 Cytophagales bacterium
AGATAAAAAGATATTTAATTATAAAGAAAAAGACATCAAAGCACAAAGAAAAGAACGTATACAAAGATTGTCAGTATTGGTTTGGCAACTCAAATATTTGAAGGCTTTTTGTTGGGTAGTCGGGAAAAGATTTGCAGAAAAAAAATTTAATAATGAAACTGAAAAAGTAAAATTTTATGCTGCCGCCTATAATTTTGGTTTTTTACAATCAGAACAAAAAATTATAAATTGGCAGAATGAACAATTATTTCCTTATGGAAAAACCCAATCTAAAACCAAACAATATTCGTACAGTCAAATTGCTGCTGATTTTTTTGAAAAAAAATAATTGTTTTTGAATTTTTTATTTGGAATTGTTGTTTTTTATTTATAAATTGCTTTAAAATTTAGAAATATAGAATTATTCATTCAAAAAATAAAAAAATATGAGTAGCGAAGACCACGCAAAAACCCGCAGTACCTTAATGGTAACAACCGCTGTTACAGGCACAGCCACTATTGCAACAGGCATCAAAGTCATCGGAACAATCGTTGCAGGACTTTTAGGATTTGGTAGTATGAAAGTTATTTTACCTTTGATAGCATTGGTAGCAGGCGTTTATTATTTATTGAGGTCATTTGGTAGATTTGCACAAATGGAATATAGTTCATCAAATATGAGTGCTTATATTGCAACCATAGTATCAGTATTAGGTGCTTTAATTTCTTATGGTTTTTTATTTTAATTATTTCAAAATATAACTATGTCTGAAAAAATATTAGTAAGTATTGATGAACATAAAATCAAAACCATTACTATCAATCACCCAAAAGCCAAAAATGCAGTCAGCCAACACACATTGTCTTTATTAAAAGAAGCAATTGATGAATGTGAAACTGATGGCACAAGAGTTGTAATTTTAACAGGAGCAGAAGGTAATTTTTGTAGTGGTGCTGATTTGGTGGATAGCACAATGTTATTAAATCCAAAAGAATACGATATTACTACTTATTTAAGAACAAAAATTAATCCTATTTCTTTGAAAATAAGAGAACTCAATATTCCTTTTATTGCCAAAGTAAAAGGTGTTGCCGCAGGAGTTGGGGCTAATTTTGCTCTGGCTTGTGATATGACTTTTGCAACTCCTGATGCTATGTTTAGTCAAATATTTACAAATATTGGACTATCAAGTGATGGTGGAGGTTCTTATTATTTAGTAAAATCTGTTGGTTATCAAAAAGCCTTTGAATTGATGACTACTGCTGCGCGATTATCAGGCGAAGAGGTACATCAATTAGGTATGATTAATAATACAATTGTAGAAACGGAAATAGATGCTTATGTCCAAAAAATAGCGGAACATATTGCCAATGGTGCTTATGTTGCTATGCAACAAACGAAAATCAATCTTCGTGAGGCAGAAAAAAGAACATTAGCAGACGCTTTGGAAACAGAAGCAACAAGCCAAGCCGTTAATTTTAAAACTGACGATTTAATTTCAGGAGTAATGGCTTTTATGCAAAAAAAGAAGCCTAATTATAAAGGAAAATAAAAAAGAGGTTTTTCCAACCTCTTACAAAAAGTATTTTTTAAAAACCCAGTCTTTCTACCAATATTTATAGTGGTTTGACTGGGTTTTATTTTTATTAATTTTTCATCACTAAATTAAATATTTTCTTACAATTTATTTATTTTAAAAAAATAAATATGGTAATTTTGTAAAATTAACGTATGTTTAAAATATTAATAATAATATTTTTACTTTATATTTCCATTTAAAATGAAATCAGCCATTCAAAAAATCGTTTATAGCCTTATATTTTTACATTCCTTAATTTCTATTTCGCAAGAAGACAAAAAAGAATGGGAGAAAAAAAAGAAAGAATTAGATCCTATGGAACTGAAACGGATTTTAGAAGAAAATACATCTTTAAAATCAGATTTGGCAGCAAAGAAAAATTCTATTTCTGAGCTAGAAACCGTAAATGCTCAAAAATCGGAAGAATTAGCCAAAACAAAAGAAGAATTTACAAACTATAAAAACAGCATTAATACTGCAACCGCACCCGAACGAAATGCCACAGATGCCACAACAACTACGCCAGAAAAAAAAGAATTACTTACTAAAGGCGTAATTTTTAAAGTTCAAATTGGAGCTTTTAAAAATAAAGATTTAAGAAAATATTTTGAAAATAATAAAAATTTTAGTGGCGATGTGGACGATGATGGTGTAAAAAAATACACGCTCGGTTATTTTAATGACTATTGGGAGGCAGAAACTTTCAAAAAATATTTAAGAGAAATGGGTGTAAAAGATGCTTGGATTGTACCTTACAAAAATGGTAAAAGAGTAAATATAAGAGATGTTTTAGAAGGATTAATATAGATTTTCCAATAAAAGTAAATTAATTTTATTAAAAATAATCATATAAATATTACGGATTAGCAATGTTTTCCTCAACTTTAGGTTCGGATTTTTTATAAAATCCATCTAAGGCAAAAATCAAACTGAACATATCAATTCCATCCGAAGAATGATAAAAAGCTTTCGTGTAGGCAATTTCAAAAGCTTTTACTTTCAACATAAATCCCATTGTCATTCCTGATAAAAGATGAGCTTCGGCAGGTCTCAAATCAGCTCTACGTTGGTGATTATAACCAATTCTTACGTTAAATCCTTTAGAAAACATAAATTCTCCACCAAAAATTATATGCCTTGGTATTTCGTGATACCAATAAACAGTGTCTTTTAAAGCAACCCCATTTATATCGTAACCATTGATTGCATTCGGGTTATTGTATGCCAAATTCCATCGATTCAAATGCTGAAATGTTACTGATAATCGGAGCGGTAAATGCGTTAATTTATAGGATAATCCTACTAAAGCATTGATAGGAATAGCATAATTTCCAATGCCAATATTTTTAGCTAAAATACTCACACTAAAATCTTTTGTAGGATGTTTAAAAGTACTTCCTAAATCTATACCAAAACCATATCCTACAAAATCCACCATACGAGAAGCCAATATTTTGGCAGAAGCCCCAATCGAAAAATTACCTATTTGGCGCGAATGACTTATATTTGCTATTGCATCAAAACCGTAAATCTTACCTAAATCGTCTCCAGTATCATCTCTTCTAACAGCAGAACCATAGTTTAAATAGTGCAATCCTACGCCAAATTGACCTATTTTTTTCAATAAAAAAGAATAACAAGCCGATTGGTTGATAATACCTGCCATGTGCGGACTTACATTTACCGCTACTTTTTTTAACATAGTTTTGTTTATCAACGAGGGGTTGTGAAACATTAGGTTGGGGTCGTTATCAACAATAGAAATATTTTCGCCTCCCAAAGCCGAAACCCGAGCATTTGAAGACAAATTTAAGGATTGAAATGAAAAAATTCCGCCCACCTGAGCCCAAAGCGTAAAAGTAATTAATTGCGAAATTATAAATATATTTTTCAATCTTTATTTAACGATAGAATTTTAAAAATATTGTTTAATTTTTAAAATTATGAATCATTTCAGGATTCATAGTTTTAAAATGTTGATATACTTTTATAATGATGGCAAGGGCAACTGCGGTTTCGCAAACAGCTATTAAAATTACAAACAAGGCAAACATTTGCCCATCCATTCTATTATTGAACAAATCAAAAGCTACTAAATTTACATTTGAAGCGTTCAATATAAGCTCTATGCCAATTAAAATTTTAATAAAATTTTTGGATGTTATAGTAATAAATAATCCAATTGAAAATAAAAATATTGAAACTAAGAAATAAATATTATAAGGCAAAATGATTTATTTTTTTTCAAATATAAAGGTTTTGTTTGTAGAAATAAAATTTTATTTTAAGTTTAAATTAGTTTATTTCTTTGCGTTTTGCTAATATAGTTAATGGTTTATGCTTATAATCTTTAAAGCAAATTAAATATAAATCTCCGCCATCTATAATTTTGTATTTTTTTTTGATTTCTTGTGGCGTTAATGGATAGTTTCTGCAAATCACATTTATTTGATTTGATTTTAAATAGGATTTAATTTCAGTAATATTTATGGTTTCTACTATTTCAAAAATTTTACCTTGAAAATCTAAATTAGCGGTTTCGGAAGTATATAAATGGGTGTTTGGAGCAATTTTAAAACAATTATTTGTCAATCCTACCCATTTGAAAGCTCCTGATTTTAAAATGGAAGCATTGGGTTCGTATAAATATTTTAATGGTGTTTGGTAAGAAATTTGACTTTCGAGTTCCTGTTTTTTTTCAAAAGTTAAAATTTCGGTTTTGTTTTTTGAAATATTTATGGTGTGAATCTTGATAGCTTTTTGATTTTCTTTTTGAATTAAAAATAACAATTCTTTACATTCATTTTTGACAGAAACCACAAATATATCCGTAATATTTTGTAATTCTTTTATTGCTAAATCTATATCATGCATAGGTGATGCTTTCAATAAAACTGTGTTGGCATAAGTTAGCAATTTTGGTAATAATTGTAAGATATTTGGTTCTGTTTCTGAAAATATAACCATTTTATTATTTGAAGCATCTCTTCGAGCAGGATCTATGTAAAAAACAATATCTTTTTGTAATAATTTAGTTTTAAAATTTTCTAAAAATGTAATGCAATCTTGATTTATTAAAGTAATATTTTCTTGTAATAGTTTTTTGAAATTATGTTTTACAATTTCAAATAAATTTTCATTTTTTTCCACATAATAAACCGATTTATATGTTTTTGAAAAATAATAACTATCTATTCCAAAACCACCTGTTAAATCTATGAGTAGTTGATTAGTGGTAATTTTTGATTTAAAATCTGCCGTTATTTCAGAAGAGCTTTGCTCTAAATTTAGATTTGGCGGAAATAATATATTTTTAGTTGCCAACCAAGTAGGAAGTTTGTCTTTTATTTTTTGTTTAGCAGTAAGTTGTTGAATAATTTGTTCTGCAAAAATATTTTTTTGTGACTTAAGTTTTAAAATAGCTTTATCAATAGAAATTAATGATAATTCTTGAATTAAATTTTGATTATCTTCTGAAAAAAAATCTTCGTTTGGCATCATTTTAAATCCGTTTTTTTAGTTGAATTTATTACAAATAATCCAATAATGGAAGGCAAAATTATATTAATAATCCAAAGTAAAAGGCTAGCAAGCAAAACGGGTTCGGCAGCAATATTAGTTTTTTCAAAAAAGTATATTGCTGTAGCTTCTCGAATGCCAAGTTCGTTAAGAAAATTGAGTGTTGGTAAAATTGACTTGACAAAAAAAGTAAGCCAAATATTTAAAATTACTGTTATTTGTTGAATATCAACCCCAAAAATAAACAAAAGCAATATATATTGGGAGGAAAATATTACAAATCTAAGCCATGATAATCCTATAATTTTTAAATGCGTTTGCCATTGTATTTTATTAATGAAAGTAATAAATTGTTTTAAATCAAAATATTTTGAAATCCAAGTTGGGATAAAAGATGTTGGTATTTTAATGATTATAAAAAATATAAAAACTGAAATTAAAGTAATAATTATAATAAATAAGTAAATATTTAAAAAATTAGTTTCAATGGGTTGAATAAATTGAAAAGTAAAAAAAGCTAATGCTCCATAAAAAATGGTAATCATAAATTGTGAAGTTCGAGCAATAAACACAATAGAAAATGATTCTGAATTATTTTCGACATTCAAATAATACTTTTGTGAAAATAAATCACCTACAATTTGAGGCGTAAATAATCCTACACTTACAGATGCAAAAACTGCCTTTAAGACAGCAAAAAAACTATTTTTTTGTAAGTTTTGTGATAATATATTCCATTTTAAGGCTTCTAAAGACCAATTAACTAAAAAAAGAAATAAAACAAGTAATAATATAAATAAATTATTTAAACTAAACCCTTTTATATAATTTTCATATAAAAATTGAATTGATACTTTTTTTTCATTGAAAATTACGAACAAATACCCAATACATAAGCAGTTGATACTTATTTTTAATATTGTAAATATGTTTTTTTTTGATAAAATCACAGTAATTTTGTAAAACAGTAGAAAATTATAATTGATACAGGGTTATAAAAATCTATTATTTTTACAAATTTAAGTATAAATTTATTTGAATTGTTTAAATTTTTTGTTTGATTAGATGATTTTTGTTTTATTTGAATAATTTTTAAAAATATATGAAAAATAAAGTTGTATTATTTGTAGTCTTATTGACTTTAAGTGGAGGTTTTTTAACAAACTTTTTGCAAGCTCAAAACCCTAAAAGAACCGCTAAGTTGCGTTCTGATGACCGAAAAAGAGCTAGGCAGGCATCCTCACAAAAGCATGAGTTTACACCTCACGATAAAGATACGGACGCAGATGGCGTTTTGGATATCAATGATAAATGCCCCTTTATGGGTGAAAGAGGAAAAGTTACCCCATTTGGTTGCCCTGAAGACAAAGATTTGGATGGTATTTTTGATAGCGAAGATGCTTGTATTGACAAACAAGGACCAAAAGAAAACCACGGTTGCCCTTGGGCAGATACAGACGAAGATGGTGTTTATGACAAAGATGATGAATGTATTACAGTAAAAGGTCCTCCTGAATTTCATGGCTGTCCAGATCAAGATTCAGATGGTATTCCAGATTTATTAGATAATTGTCCTAAAGAAAAAGGAACTTGGGCTTTGAAAGGTTGTCCGCCACAAGATTCAGACAAAGATGGCATTCCTGATGTAGATGATTTATGCCCATTAACGGCAGGAATAGCAGAATTAAGAGGTTGTCCGCCATTAAAACCTGAAGAAAAAGAGGCTTTAAAACGAGCTTTTGATAACTTATTATTTGAAACTGGAAAAGATGTAATTATTGAAAGTTCTTACTCTTCTTTAAATGATTTAGCAAAAGTGATGATGAATAATCCTGGCATGAAATTACATTTGGAGGGTCACACAGACGATGTGGGTGATATTGAAGCTAATATGATATTATCAAGAAAAAGAGCAGGAGCGGTCGAAAAATACTTAGAAGATAGGAGCATTTCTTACACTCGAATTACTTCTGAAGGCTTTGGACAAACTCGTCCTAAGATGCCTAACAACTCGGATGGAAACAGAAAAATAAACCGCAGAGTTGAAATGATGTTGAAATACGAATAATTATCTATTGATTTGGCAAAGAAAAAACCAACAGAAAAAGAAAAAATGCAATTTCAAAAACGAGTTATTTATTTACTCGTTTTTGGCATTGTATGTGCATTTTTAAGTTTTTATGCCTATCAAATGCTATTTACTGATAATATTTTAGTTGATAAACCTGATAAAGTATTATACATAAAAAAAAATACTACTTTTGAAGAAGTTAAGGATTCGCTAGAGGCAAGTTTTTTGCATGATAGATTATCTTTTATGTTTTTGTCTAAACTATTGGGTTACCGTGAAAATGTAATTCCTGGCAGATACGAGCTCAAAACAAACATGAGTAATTATCAACTTTTTAAAAAAATATTAAAAGGACGGCAAGATCCATTAAAACTTGTTCTGACACCCACAAGAACAAAAGAAGACTTGGCTTTGAAAATTTCTTACAAACTTTCAGTAAGTAAAGATTCAGTTTTAAAAACATTGAGCAGCACAGAACTATCAATGAAATATGGTTTTAACGATACAAATTTTGTTGTTATGTTTATGCCAAATACTTATGAAATTTATTGGACTTGGTCGCCAGAAGAAGTATTTGATGTTTTTCAGAAAGAATATCAAAAGTTTTGGAACAAAGACAATCTTTTGAAAGCCCGAGAAATTGGATTAACGCCTATTGATGTTTCAATTATGGCATCTATTGTAGAGGCTGAAACTTTCAAAAATGAAGAAAAACCACGAATAGCTGGGGTTTATATGAATAGATATAAATCAAATCAACGGTTACAAGCTGACCCTACCCTTATTTTTGCAACTCAAGACTTTTCGGCAAAGCGAGTTACAGAATATCATCGCTATTTTAAATCGCCCTATAATACATATATGAAAAAAGGATTACCTCCAGGACCTATTAATACACCTTCAGTTGCATCTATAGAGGCAGTTTTAAATTACGAAAAGCATGATTTCTTTTTCTTTTGTGCCAACCCAGAACTCAATGGTTTACATCTTTTTAGCAAAACTTTTGATGAACATTTAGAAATTGGACGCAAGTATTGGGCTTCTTTAGATAAAGCCAATATTCATTAAAAATTTATAGAAAAACAAACAAATGAAATGATTTTTTAGTAATAATTATTTATTATTTTACAGTATAATTTCATAAAATAGGATTATTAATTTCTACATATTATAAAAATCATTATTTAAAGTTTAAAATATTGAAGTTTTTAGTTGAGATTTTAAACAAAGCATTATTTTAATCTAATTCAGTTAATAGCAAATTAAACAATCTAATACAGGTAATATTTGTTATTAAATTCTACATTAAAAAGCATTTATATTTTTTTCAAATCAATACTTTTAAAAATTCTTTTTTATGATTCTAAATCAAGATTATTTTGATATACAGCCAAACGAAAATAATTCAGAAATTATTGAATTGAAATCTGATTTATTTACACATAAAAAAGTAAGGTTATTTATAAAATGTGATTATTTAATTCATCCATTTATTTCGGGCAATAAATGGCGAAAATTAAAATATAACTTACTTTTTTTTAAAGAAAATTCATTTGAAAACATACTAACTTTTGGAGGAGCATTTTCTAATCATATTTATGCCACAGCTGCTGCTGGCAAAATGATGAATATAAAAACCATAGGAATTATTAGAGGCGAAAAAGTAAAAAATAGCACTTTAGATTTTGCTCAAAATGAATGTGGAATGGAACTTCATTTTATAAACCGTGAATTATATAAAAATATTACACAACAAAAAATTGATAAAACCAATTTTCTAAATCAGTTTAAAAATTCGTTTATCTTACCTGAAGGCGGAACTAATTCGTTGGCAATTCAAGGCTGCAAAGAAATCATAAAATCTGAAGATTACAATCAGTTTTCGCATATTTGCACTTGCGTTGGCACAGGCGGAACTTTGGCAGGAATCATTTTAGCATCCGAAAATAAATCTCAAATTATAGGTTTTTCATCACTCAAAGGCATTGATTGGCAAAAAGAATTTGTTCCTTTTTTAGAAAATACAGAAGCCAAAAACTATCAAAATTGGCATATTAATTCGGATTATCATTTTGGCGGATACGCAAAAAAAAAACCTGAACTCGAAAAATTTATCATTAATTTTAAAACAAATTTTAATATTCCTATCGAATTTGTTTACACAGGAAAAATGTTTTTTGGCATTATTGATAAAATTAATAAAAGTTATTTTAAAGAAAATAGCACCATTTTAGCTATTCATTCGGGTGGTTTGAGGAATTTTTAAAATAAACTTAATTTTTTTTCATTTTTATTTAACTAAATTTTTATTTTATAAAATATTTTAAATATCATAACTTAGTATTAGAATATTATTTGTTTATTTGCCTTGAAATCAATGTAGTTACCTATGACTAATGAAAGTCTTACTTTAAAACTTGATGCACTGGAAAATAGGGCAAAAAAGATGGTGGAAGCATTTCATTATCTAAAAAGAGAGCTTCAGGAAGCCATAAATGAGAATGAAGTTTTGAGAAAACAAATAGAAAATAAAAATGAAGAGCTCGAAAATTTTCAAAATCAATCTAAAATAACTAAAATTGCAAATTATGTTGCCGAAGATAAAAAATTGGCTAACGAATACAAATTAAAAATTAACGAATATTTGAAGGAAATAGATAAAGGGTTGGCTTATTTACAAAAAGTTTGATAATACGCACAGATGGCAATACTTTCGATAAAAATTAAGATTGGTGACAAAGATTATGTCATGAAAGTAGATGAATCTGATGAGGAGAATATGAGGTTGTCGGCAAAAATGCTGAGCGAAAAATTGAAAATGTTTAAAGAACAGTATGGTATTGAGGATAAAACCGATTTATTAGCCATGGTAGCTTTCGACACAACAGTAAATCATTTAAAACAGAAAAATGAAATTGCTGCATCTGAAAAACAACTGAATGAACGCCTGTCGAGCTTAAGTAATTTAATATCAAAATCTTTGGCTGATTGAAGCCATTTTTGAAAGCTAATTTTTTTCTATAATATCCTTCACAAACAACAATTATATGGATATTATTATTTATTTAGTCATTTCAGTAGTATTTGGCACAATTGGTTTCATGGTTGCAAAATCAATGCTTTCCAAAAAACATAGGCAAGCCGAGGATGAGGCATCCGAAAAGGCAAAACTTATAATAAAAGAAGCCGAAATTAAAGCAGAAGCGGTTAAAAATGCCAAAGTTTTAGAGGCAAAAGAACATTTTTTGAAACT
Source organism: Cytophagales bacterium (assembly GCA_004294265.1). Classification (GTDB taxonomy): domain Bacteria; phylum Bacteroidota; class Bacteroidia; order Cytophagales; family UBA9547; genus REAG01. Next base: position 10,403 of record REAG01000182.1, read on the forward strand.
TAAAACTGAGTTTGAAGAAGACTCAAATAAAAAGAAAAATATTATTTTGCAAAATGAACAAAAAATTCGTTCAAGAGAACAAAGTATTAATCAACAACAACAAAATTCTACTAAAAAAGAGGCTGAAGTTGATCAATTAAAAATTAGTCTAACAGCTCAAATTGAATCTACAAACAAAAAACGAGATGAAGTTGAAAAACTAAGATTAAATCAGGTGCAGCAGCTAGAACGAATTGCTAATTTGTCGGCAAAAGATGCGAAAGACCAATTAATAGAAAACCTTAAAAATGAAGCTACCACACAAGCCGCTACTCATATAAAAGAAGCCATAGAAGAGGCAAAACTTACTGCTACTAAGGAGGCGAAAAAAATAATAATTCATACCATTCAACGCACAGCTGCGGAGCAGGCGGTTGAAAATTGTGTTTCAATTTTTAATATTGAAAGTGATGACATAAAAGGTAAGATTATTGGAAGAGAGGGTCGAAATATTCGAGCTTTAGAATCGGCAACAGGTGTAGAGATTATTGTGGACGATACGCCAGAAGCTATTGTTATTTCGGGTTTTGACCCCGTAAGAAGAGAAATTGCTCGTTTATCTCTCCATAGATTGGTGGCTGATGGAAGAATTCATCCTGCCAGAATAGAAGAAGTAGTTCAAAAAACTACCAAAGATATTGAAGAAGAAATTGTAGAAATTGGGGAAAGAACTGCCATAGATTTAGGTATTCATGGCTTACACCCAGAACTTATTCGGATTGTTGGCAGAATGCGCTATCGATCTTCGTATGCTCAAAATTTGTTGCAACACTCAAGAGAAGTAGCTAAATTATGTTCAACCATGGCTACTGAGCTTGGTTTAAATGCAAAAATGGCAAAAAGAGCTGGACTTTTACACGATATTGGAAAAGCTTGGCATGAAGAAAGCGAATTGCCTCACGCACTTTTGGGTATGGAATTAGCAAAAAAATACAAAGAACATCCCGAAATTTGCAACGCAATTGGAGCCCATCATGATGAAATAGAAATGACAGCCTTAATTTCGCCCATTATTCAAGCCTGTGATGCCATTTCGGGTTCAAGGCCAGGTGCTCGAAGAGAAATTGCGGATAGTTACATGAAAAGATTAAAAGATTTAGAAACTTTGTGTTTGAATTTTGATGGCGTTCAAAAATGTTTTGCTATGCAAGCAGGCAGAGAATTGCGTATTATTGTTGATTCGGAAGCCGTTACAGATGATAAAGCAGGTATATTATCTTACAATATTTCACAAAAAATTGAAAAAGAAATGCAATATCCTGGTCAAATTAAAGTTACAGTAATTAGAGAAATGAGATCGGTTCATTATGCTAAATAATTTTTTTGAAAAGTCCATACATGTATTTTAACCTTAAATAATCAATACATTAGTAATATTTCATAAAAGTGTAACACTCCTCTTCCTTCAAATTTTGCGGTTTTGTAGCAGAAATTGGGTTATGGGTGAGGTCTTTTTGAAATATTTAAGTGGGCTATTCTATAAGTAGATATAATTAAAATTATCAGATTTCTTAATCTTCTATTGTGATTTTTTCAGGTGGATTATTACTTTCTGTAATTCCATAAGGGGCAACACGCTTAGCAATCTCAGATTGTTTGCTTTCTACCATATAGCTGGCTTTGAGCGTTGTAAATTCAGTACGTAATTCCTCTACTTCAAATTTTAGTTTATCAATTTTTCTTACTGTTTTTTCGGTATAATGTGCGTTAGCAATATATAAAATAATCAAAAAAGTTACCCAAATTACTTTATGCATATATTGTAACGGAACTCCATTTTCAAATAAATTTTCTGTATTGAAAGTATTTGAAATGGTTGCAAAAATTCCTTTTCCTTCGTTAGGAGATGGTTTTGTAGTATTTTGCGTTTCTTGGTTTCGGATTTGATTTGCCATTAGTAATAATTAATAAAAATTACTTAATTTCGATACCTCTATTAGTAAGCCAAGCTTTAAGCAATTCTTTCCAATCTTTAATTGTTTTTTCTTCAGGATACATACCAAAACCATGCTTTCCACGCTCAAAAATATGTAACTCAGCAGGAATTCGATTTTCTTTAAGAGCTGTATAAAACAAAATAGAATTCATAGCATTAACATCGTCTTCGTCTGTGTACATCATAAAAGTTGGAGGCGTGTGCGTAGAAACTTGCATTTCGGTAGAAAGACTATCTATTTTTTCTTTTGAAGCATTTTCTCCAAGCAAAACACCTCTGCCAAAAGCAAAAGCAAATTTAGTTCTAAAGGTAATAACTGGATAGACCAAAACTAAAAAATTAGGTTTTGAACTTTGCTTATCAATAACATTCAAAGCTTTAGGATTTCCACCATCCCACATTGTTGCGACACATGAAGCCAAATGTCCACCGGCTGAAAAACCCATAATTCCAATTTTTTCAGGATTTATTTTCCACTCTTTTGCTTTAAATCTTACATAACGCATGGCTCTACTCACATCTAAAAAAGGAGCTGGATGTTGATATTTTTTGTGATCCCAAGTGCCAATCCGATAGGTTAATACAACAGCTGTAAAACCCATATTGGCATACCATTGAGCCACTTTTCTGCCTTCATGATCGCTGGCAAGTGTTACATAACCTCCGCCAGGACAAATAACTATTGCTGCTCCGTTGGATTTTTCTTTTTTTGGAAACCAAACCGTTACGGAGGGCTTATCAACTTCTTCTGTGCCTTGACTTAGTGGTGCTGAACCTTCCCAAAGGTATGTTTTTAAAGTGTCTTGACCAAATATAGAATGGCTTGCTATTAAAAACGATAAAAATATTATTTTGGAAAATTTTTGAAACATTTTGTTTTGGTTTTAAGCTGATTGAACAAGATATATTATATAGTAATTTTTTCTAATTTATACTGTATTAAACCTTGAATTGAAAATATTTGTATCAAATCTACATAAAAAATAATTGAAAATACTAAAAAAACTTAAATAATTTTCTGAAAACTCTGCTATTCAATTTGCAAAAAAAAGTGAAATTAGGAGTTAATAGAGTTCATAGTAAATTAATTTTTATTATTAAATTTAGGTTATTTTACTTATGTGTAACCGTAAATTCAACTCTTCGATTGATAGAGCGACCTTCTTCTGTATCATTTGGAGCAATCGGTTTTGTTTCTCCATATCCCACAGACTTAACTCGGTTTGGATTATCAACCTTAGTAATTAAATATTGCCTTACTATATCTGCACGTTTTCCTGAAAGTAAAACATTATATTCATGTGAACCTTTATCGTCAGTATGTCCTTCAATTTCAATTTCCATGGTAGGGTTTTCTTCCATTTCATCTACAATTCTATCAAGTTCAATAAATGATTCTTGAGCTAATATACTCGATTTATATTCAAAAAAGATATTATTCATTTTCACAATTTGCCCAACTTCAATAGGAATTAAACCTAAATCAATTTTGCGTTCTTGATATTCAGCCACCTGTGTTAAATCTAAAAAACTTGTTTCTGATAAATAACCTTTAGCACCAGCAAAAAATTCATATTTTCGACCATAAGGCAAAATAATTTTATATTCTCCTGAAATAGGATCTGTATGAACTTCACCGGCTTTTGTGCCTTCTGGCATTAATTTGTAAATAATTCTTGATTCAATGGGCTTATTTACTCTTCTATCTAACACTTTACCAGAAACTAAAACTACAGGGTTTGCTTGCTGGTCTTTTCGTAATTTAATGCGTATAACATCTGCTTCGCCCAACGAATTTTTATCGGAAACCATATAGGCATATTGAGAAGAAGCATCTACAGAGTAATAACCTTCTTTATCTTTAGTATTAACTGGTGCTCCTAAATTAACAGGATTACTCCAATTTTGCCATGTGCTATCTAATCTTTTTGTAATCCAAATATCTGTTTCACCCAATCCTCCGGGTCTGTCGCTTGCAAAATACATAGTTGTATTATCTGAAGCTAGAAAAGGAGAAAATTCATTTGAAGATGTATTAATGTTTGCAGCCAATTTAATGGGTTTAGTAAAGTTTCCATCTGGTTTTATAAAACTAATGTATAAATCATTATCCTTTACATCTTTAACTTCAGAAATCGTAAAAATCATAACATCTTGAGTTGAAGACATTGCCATTCCGTTGTGGAGTCCCTTGTCTAACAAATTATATGCCTCAACATTTATAACTTCTGGTTGAGACCAACCAGTTTTACTTTTTTTAAGTACCGAAAAACCACGTTCTTTTAAATTTAATTTTCCATCTCTATAAACTCCTTTTATTATTACTTTGTTTCCATCTGTAGAAACAAAAGATACGCTATTTTTATCGCCTCTATTGAATGGGTCAAGCAATTTAATGGCTTTATCCCATTTATTTTGACTGTTTTTTTCTGAGACCCAAATTTCTTCAAAAACCTGTCCGTTATCTACTAATCTTCGAGTAAAAAAAAGTTCTTGACCGTCAGCTGTTATTTTTGGGTTTAAATCGGGAAAGGTTGTATTCACATTAGAACCTAAATTATATACTACTATTGTGTCTTCTGCGTTTTTTTGAGCCAAATTATCAATAGAAAGCAGTAAAAAAAACAATTTTAGTAAAATGGTTAATTTTGTTTTCATGTTTTAATTTTAAACTATGTAAGATATTTTGTGTAAATTAAAATAAATAGTTTATTTTTTCAAAACAATTTGTCTAAAATTTTAATAATTAATTAAAAAAATATTCTACATAACATCTTTTAAGTTTTATAAATGGCTTATTTAGCTTTTCATAAAATAACAATTCAGTAATTATTTTATTTTTAAATACAATAAAACGATGTAATATGTGTATATAAATTAAATATTATAAAATTTTAAATGTTGATTTTAAATTTGGATTACTTTCAAAAATTAATTATTTAAAGTTTAATAAATAATCTGTGTTTGTTGGGTAATTTTTGAAATCTTTGAATTTTTAATTATTCAAGCATTATTCAGGACTTTCGTATTTAAAACTATGGAACAGCCCATTTAATTACCAAACACACAAAAAACTACGTTTTTTGATCTCTTTTGCCTTTGAGAAAAGATAATTAATGAAGTTTTGAAAGAAATATTTATGTTTTACTTTTGAAATGTAAGT
>REAG01000056.1 GCA_004294265.1 Cytophagales bacterium
GATTTGGAGCAACTTCATTTAGTTGGAGCGGGGGAGTAGCAAATGCAACAAGTTCAATTCCAACGATTTCTGGTGTTTATACGGTGGTTGGAACAGATGCAAATGGATGTCAAAATTCTGGAATTGCATCAATAACTGTTAATGCTTTGCCAGTACTTTCTATTGCTGGAGCTTTGTCAATTTGTCCTCAAAGTATAGCAAATCTTACCGCAACTGGAGCCAATAATTTCACTTGGTATCCAGGATTAGAAACTTCTTCTATTGTAAACTTGTCGCCATCTGCAACAACAAACTATACGTTGATAGGTGTAAATACGATTGGAAATTGCGAAAGCGCTAAAGAATTTATAGTTGATGTGCAGCCTTTTGTGCGAATGTTAGATGTTGCTGAGGTTGGTAATTATGGGTTAGATTATAACCAATCTTTAAGTTCGGTTTTAGGACTTAGCTTTAATTTAGTTGCTGGAGTTTTGCCACAAGGTTTAACCTTAGATGTTGGTTCTATTTCTGGAACTGCTACGCAATCAGGTAATTATTTATTTACTATTTCTGGAAATAATGGCACGTGTTCTAGTTCAAAATCTTATAGTATCGAAATTCAAAAAGCCAATTTGTTAGCCACTATTGAGGATTTTAGTTTATTTCAATTTGGAACTTTACCAACCACTTTCAATGGAACATCTTTTGTTGGAATAGTAAGAAATGATAATTTTTCTGTAAATTATTCAACGGATGCTGTTGATGGAAATACAAACGGCATTTTTGATATAAATGGAACAATAAGCGGAACTAATTTAGCTAATTACAACATTACTGTTATTCCAGGCAAATTAACAATAATTGCACCTTTTACACTAACAGCCAAAGTAACCAATGTAATAAAAGAATATGGCAATCCTGATCCAGTTTTTGAGGGTACGGTAACTGGAATTGATAATGCTTTTCCAAACGTAACAGTTTCTTATTATACCAATACTAATTCCGTTTCGGGTTTTGGATTATATCCAATATTAGCTACTCTTACAGGTACAGACGCTTTCAGATATAGTTTAGTTTCAAATACAGTAGGAGGGATGACCATCCGAACCAGACGCTTAATAGTAAGAACAAATGATTTTACCATTGCTCAAGGTCAGCCAATTCCAACCGATTTTCCAACCACAATTACAGGCTTGTTATCAGGTAGTTTACCGAAAATAATTTTCTCAACAGAATTAATTCCAGGCGAGACGAATAAATATAATATCATCCCAGAAATTGAAGGTATAGATTTGAATTTATATTCTTTGGTGTTATTCCCAGGTATTCTTACCGAACGACCAGCTGTAACCATTATAGGCGATAGCTTTACAAAAACTTACGGAGAAATTAATCCAATATTTACAGGAACAGTTTTAGGGCTTTTGCAAAATGCTCCTTACGTTTTTGTAAGCTATGTTTCGCAAGCCAATCAGCTTTCAACCATTGGTGGCTATACAATCACGCCAATTATTACAGGCTCGGATGCTGCCAAATATGGTTTTGTTACGGTTGCAGGAATATTAGAAATTTCAAAAGCCAATCTTACGATTAAACCAGCTAATTTAAGCAGAGATGATGATGATACGAATCCGTTTAACTTTGCACCTGTAATTACTGGATTGGTAAATAATGATCAAATAAATGTAAGCTTTATTACCGATGCACCTAATACTTCAACCATAGGCAATAATTACATTATTTATCCTGTTTCTATAAATGGAAGAAATTTAGAAAACTATAATCTTACAACTGCAGCTGGAGTTTTAAGAATTTTAAGTACAGTTCCAGATTTAATTCCTTTAACAATATCGGCTGGTAATTTTACACGTAAGTATGGAGAAATAGAAGGAAGTTATGGCGGCTCAACAGAAGGAATAATTGAAGCCACAGATAATATAATAATTACTTATATGGCTAATACGAATATTGAAAGTAATATTGGCACTTATACTTTAACACCGCATATTTCTGGAGATGATATGTATAAATACAGCTTTACAACAGTTGCTGGGCTGTTAAATATTGTGCCAAATACTCTTACTGTAACCTCTTTGAATTACACCAGAGAATATGGAGATCCAAACCCTATTTTCTTTAATACTCAAATTGAAGGCTTATTGAATGGAGATAAATTAATTGTAAGTTCAAAAGTAACGCAAACTCAAACAAGTGATGCAGGTATTTATCCTATTCTTCCTGCTATTAATTCAACGGTTTCTCCTAATTATAATGTAGTTACGGTTGCTGGTAAATTAACCATTACAAAAGCAATTCTAACAGTTATTGGAGGTAGCTTTACAAGAATGTACAACCAACCAAATCCAATTTTAGGGTATAATTTAGAGGGATACAAAGGAGATGATCAAATAGGAATGATAGATAATTTACCAATAGGAGAAACACTTGCCGATTTATTAACGCCTGTAAGTTTAGTTCCATCAACTGTAAATTACAGCGGAGCTTCGGACAATAACTACGATTTTGTGTATCAAACTGGTGAAATTAATATTGTGAAATCTACCCAAACCATTACTGGATTTAGAAATTTTGCCAAAATTGGTATCAACAATCCAATCACAATATCAGGTTTTGCATCAAGCGGATTGCCATTAGATATTTTAAATAGCACACCATCTGTGGCAACCTTAAATGGACAAGAAATTAATGGCGTTTCGGATGGAGTAACTACAATAACTATTAATCAAACAGGTGATGATAATTATTTGGCAGCCAATACTGTTGAAATTATAATTATGGCGACAAGCACAGGAATTGTTTCGGTTTCAGTTTTAGGAATTATGGGTCCTGAAGTAGTATTTCAAGGTGTTCCTGCTACTTATATTATGCCTTCAAAACCAGGTTATACGTATGATTGGGGATATATACCACTTTCTACAACAGGTAGAAATATTACTTGGTTAAATCCTTCTGACACCCTCAAAAATAGCGTATCCATAGTTTTTGCAGGAAATTCGCCTGCCGGTTCTATTGTATGTAAAATGTATGATGAGTTCGGAAACCTAGTAAAATCAGACAAATTAGATTTGTTTTTAAGTGCAAACGAAGAAGCAGCTGCCATTGCTGAATTGGCTCAAACATTAGCTCCCTTAGATTGTCCGCCTGTGATAACGGATTGTAAAACCAATTTTATTTCTGTGTTTAATTATGGCAAAAAAGTATCAAGTAAAACATCTTGTAGTAAAGGCGGTTTTGGAGATTTTACAGCCTCAGGCAAAATAGATACTTTGATAATGGGCAATGCTTATAATTTCACGATGGGAGCAACCACAGGCGAAAACTCCTCTAGTTTAATTTATTTCGCCATTTGGTTAGATTACAACAATAATGGAAGTTATGAAGATTTAGATGATTTCTTACGAGCATCCTCTGAACCATCCAATACTTTGGAATTGAAAAACCTCGTTATCAGAAATAATGATAAATATGAAGGTCCAAGAAGAATAAGAATTAGCATGAAAACTACCGTGATAACACAAGATCAATCTTGTACGCAAGAAGGAATTGTGGGCGAAACCGAAGATTATATGGTTTATATAAAAAAACCACAAGCTTTGGAAGCCCCAAGTTTAATTACGCCTAACGAAGATGGCAAAAACGATTATTTTGTAATTAAAGGTATAAACCCAAAATTCAAAAATAAATTAACTTTAATGGATAGATGGGGCGTTGTGAAATACGAAGTCGAAAATTATCAAAATGAATTTAATGGCATCATTGATGGCGTAGTTTTGCAGGACGGAACTTATTTTTACTTCTTCAACCATGGAGATGTACTTTTAAAAGGTTTTGTGGAAATAAAAAGAAAATAAATTTTAATGGTTAATTTTTAAATTTTGAATTTGATTGTAGGAACACGCCTTTTGGCCTGTTCCTACAACTTTTTGAGGGTTTTTTTCAACCTCCGAAAAGTTGGGATTGTAGAAAAGTTGGTAATAAATTTTAGAAACCGCTCAAAAAGTAAAAAAACTTTTTGAGGGTTGTAGCTGCACTTTTCGAGTGTTTTTTTCAACCCTCGAAAAGTTGGGATTGTAG
>REAG01000057.1 GCA_004294265.1 Cytophagales bacterium
GTTACAGCTCAAAATTTGAGTACTATTGTTTATACAGTAACTGTAACAGAATTAAGTTCACTTACAGGTATTTCAGGAGTTTTAAAAAACGAAAATAATGTTTTCATTTATCCTAATCCAGCTGAAAATGAAGTAACCATAGAAGGAATTAATTCAAATGAAGTAATAAGCATCTATAATGGAATAGGAACTTTGATTTTCAAAACTGTATCTACTGATAGTAAAATTATTGTAAACACTCAATTTTTTGCATCAGGAATCTATTTTGTGAAGTTTGATTTTTCAAAAAAGGTTTTAAAACTATTAATCAAGAAATAGTTTAATTATTTTACATCTGTTTTTTAAATTTATATGAAAATCAAAAAGCTTATTATTCTATTTTTTTTTACTTCAGTAGTAAGCTTATTTTCTCAAAATAAATTTGATACACTAACTGTGATGCAATATAATCTAATGCGGTATGGTCCAGCATCCCTAGGGATAAATTGTACGCCACCAGATTATATAACCAGAGCAAATGTCTTAAAAACCATAGTAGGGTTTGTATTACCAGATGTATTAGCCGTAGAAGAAATTCAGCAAGGTTCTAGCACTTTTCCTCAATATCTTTTGGCAAATGCAATGAATCAAGATGGAAGAACTTACTATAAAAGAGCTTCCTTTAATTCTCAATCTGGTAACGATGGAATTACAGACATGCTTTACTATAATTCTACTATTTTAACACTAACAGGTCAGTTTACTATCGGATGTACACCCAGAGATGCACGAGTTTATAAACTAAGATATCAAAATCCAACAAATAATGAAGATACAGCTTCGTTAGTTTTTGTTGTGGCTCATTTAAAATCGTCAAACTCTGCTGCTGATGCTAGAGAAAGAGGCGTATGTGCTGCCAACATTATGGATTACATGAAAAATAATTTTACCTCTACAGGAAATTATTTTATCATGGGCGATTTTAATTTGTACAAAAGCTCTGAACCAGCTTGGCAAAATATGACTTCAAGTACCCTACCAAGTGCTATTAGAATGTTTGATCCGGTAAATCAAGTTGGAGATTGGTCTAATAATTCTGCTTTTCAACTGCATCATACACAATCTACTCGAACTGCATCAAACGCTCAATGCTTTTCAACAGGTGGAATGGATGATAGATTTGATTTTATTTTAGCTACCGCCAATTTGTTGCCACCAGAAAACTTAAACAGTAAAATTAAATATATTCCAGCATCCTATAAGGCTATTGGCAACGATGGACTTAGATTTAATGGGGCGGTATATGACCCAGCCAATCCTAACGGCAATGGTTCAGTTCCTGGATATATTGCTTCTGCTTTATTTGATATGTCAGACCATTTACCTGTAACTATGAAATTACAAGTATCTTTAGTTAATTCATCCATTACAGGAAGTATTACAGGGGTTACTTTGCAAGGCGGATATGTTGGAACTATCTCTGGAACAACCATAACTTTTTCTATTCCTGAAGATATTGTTATTTCTAATTTGACCGCTACTGGCTCAGTTTCAAATTTATCAACGGTTAGCCCTAGCTTTCAGTTGGCAAAAGATTATTCTTCTCCCATATCTTATACTGTAACTGCCCAAAACTTTAATAAATCAGTTTATAATGTTTTAATCAATAGAACGCCTTCTACTTTAACAGGTTTATCAGAAAAAACTATAAATGAAAATAAAATCTCTTATACAAACCCAATTCATTCATCAGAATTAATATTTCATTTTGAATTTGTAAAAAATCTACATTTAACCATTTTGGATGTTTTTGGAAAAACCCATATTAGAACCCATGTTTTTAATCAATCAATTGTAGATTTATCAAATTTATGTAATGGATTTTATCACTTAGTTTTTAGTGATGAAAATGGAAAAATTTATTCTAAAAAATTAGTAGTTGAGAAAGAATAATGCAAATTAATCTATTAAACTGTTTTATATTTTTTTCTTTTATATCATTATCACAGTCTTTTTATTCTGAGAATAAAACCTCAAAATCAAATATTGAAACTACCATAAGTAATCTTGGATTGATAGGCAACTCATTTCGTGGCAATTATGCCGTTCAAGGATGGGGTTCTTTGGAATTTCCAGCAAAATCAAATATTGAGCACGCTTTTTTAGGAGGTCTTTGGATTGGTGCAGTTATTAATAATGGAGTTACCGCAGTCAGTACTGGTGCAATTGGATCTTCCAATGGGTATCAAACAGGAACTTCGGGTTTTGAATTTACAGCTCCAATTGGCTCTAATTTGCAAATAAAATCAAAATTAATAGATGATGCTTTCTATAATCCTACTGCAGTTTCGCACCAAGATTTTATAGGAAATTTTACAGATAGCAATGTTTTTGTTCCTGGCTCGGTTCAAAGAATTGCAGGACATGACAACCCTTTGAAAATATCAACTAAATTTGAATCCTATAATTGGAATTTTTCTTCCGCAAATTTTTTTATTCCCTTAGTTTTTACTTTAAAAAATGTTGGAAATAATGTTTTAAGCGATATTTACATAGGTTATTGGGCTGATTTTGTGATAAGGAACGTATCTCAATACCCTCCTGGAGGAACCCCATTTTTTTCTGGTGGTGGAAATGGATATATAGATAGTTTAGCTTTGGCTTACGAATGGGATGCTGATAGGTCTGTACCTAACGCACAAAGTTATGTTGGCGTCATGTATTTGGGTGCGAAAGATAAAAATGGTAAAATATTATATCCAAACGCCATCACAAGTCCGAATATGACTACAAACTATAATACTTGGATTTTTAATTCATCAGACAATAATTTTGGAGTTCCGGGTTCTGATTTAGAAAGATACTTACGTTTAAAAGAAGGACAAAATAAAAAATCAAGTTGGGCAAACACTCAAAATACGATAAGATTAAATGGAAATCGTTCTAATCTAATTTCTGCCGGACCGTTTGCAACGCTCAATCCTGGAGAAGAAATGGAAATTAGTTTTGCAGTTGTTTGTGCTTCGAGCGTAGAAGACGGAACGGCTCATCCAGCAAGCAATACTACAGTCCAAATTTCTCAATTTATAAAAAATGCTTTCGATGCTAGAAATTCTTACTACGGAGAAGATAAAAACGCCAATGGTATTTTAGATGATGGCGAAGATATCATAACTAATAATAAAATCGATCGTTGGATTTTTCCTGAACCTCCTGCATTGCCAAAAACAAAATTTATTGTTGGAGATAATAAAGTAGAAATGTTTTGGACTAAAAATTCGGTACTTTCCAAAGACCCCGTTACAGGAAAAGAAGATTTTGAAGGTTTTAAAATTTATAGAACTACTTTGGCGTATGATATGCAAAATAATGTTGATATTGATAAAAGCCTAAAATTGATAAAATCGTTTGACAAAGTTGGTAATAAATTGTTTTTTGACAATGGATTTGCAGAAATTGAACTGCCTGTACCTGTCAGATTTGAAAACGATACAAATGTTTATTATTATAAATATACTTTTGATAATATGGCAAATGGTTGGCAACATGCAGTTGCACTCACTGCTTTTGATTCTGGTGACTCTTTGCTTAACGTAAAATCTCAAGAAACTTCTAAACTAGAAAATGTATTTAGAATTTTTCCTGGTAAGCCAGCCAATGGAAGTATAAAAACCAACGAGCCTTATGTTTATCCAAATCCTTATTATGGAATAGCAAGCTGGGAAGGTAAAAGTAATTTTGAAGAATCTAAAAAACTCGTATTTGCCAATTTGCCAAAACGATGTATGATAAGAATTTATACTTTAGCAGGTGATTTAATAGACACAATCAAGCATGACGAAAATTACGATGGTTCCGATATGGCTTCAAATAGCCAGCAAGGATGGTTTAAAGTATATTCAGATATTGAAAAAACATTGTTTTCGGGGGGGGAACATGCGTGGTCTTTAATGTCTTCAAATTCGCAAATTATTGCTCGTGGTTTTTATATTTTCAATGTTGAAGATACTACCACAGGCGAAACATTTGTAGGAAAATTTACTGTAATAAAATAATAATTCATAATTCATAATTCATAATTCATAATTCATAATT
>REAG01000058.1 GCA_004294265.1 Cytophagales bacterium
TTACATAAGCGATGAAAAATTATATGAAATCCTTTCGGGGGAGGCTTTTATAACTTTAAATATTGAAAATTTTGTGGTAGATGATTTTTTTCATTGGACGAAATCGGAACGCAGTTTTAAAGCTTTAACGCAAGTTTTTCGTAAGATAGCCCAAGAAATATCAACTTTTGATTTCTCAAAAATAGACGAAGATATTCTCAAAGGTGTTTACCAAGGCTTGATAGATTTGGATACTCGCCATAGCTTAGGCGAGTATTATACACCCGATTGGCTATGCGAAAGAGTGGTTCAAGAGTATGATTTTAAAAAAAATAGCCGCATTTTAGATCCTAGTTGCGGGTCAGGTTCTTTTTTAAGAGCTGCCATTGCAAGACTCAAAACCTTAAACCTTGAAATAAACACTGATGAGATTGCAAAAGCCGTTCATGGCATAGATATTCATCCATTAAGCGTTCAAATTGCCAAAACTACCGTATTGTTGTCTTTAGGGAAAGACGTTAGTAAAAGTAATAAACCCGTAAAAATAAATATTATTTTAGCTAATACTTTATTAGCACCAGATGGTGCAGAAGAGTTGTTTGGAAATAGTTTCAAAATGAATATTGACAAACAAATATTAATTCTAAATTCAAAAATTCTAGATGATATTCACATTTTTGATGAAGTGATTGATGTTTGCGAAGAATTAGCAGAACATACAAAAGGAATAAAAAAATTCTCAATCGAAGTATTTGAAAATAACGTAAGAAAAGTTCATAAAAATGGTGGATTAACACCACCTATCATTGATAGTTTTTATAAAATATATGAAAGTTTTAAAATTGTAAAAGAAGAAAAAAGAGATACTATTTGGAAATTTATAGTTCAAAATTTATATAAACCTTACTTTTTAGCTAATAAATTTGATTTCATTGTGGGCAATCCGCCTTGGTTTACTTTTAGTAGTGTAAAAAATGAAGAGTATCAAAATATTTTGGATGGACTTGCAGAAAGACATAAAGTAATGCCTAAAAAATCGGCTAATTATCCGCATTTAGAAATTGCTGCCATTTTTTTAGCTTATTGTAGCGGTTACTTTTTAAGAGAAAATGGTAAGATTTCCATGGTTTTACCACGCAGCTTTTTTAGTGGCGATCAGCATGACAATACTAGAAGTGGATTAGCAAAAGGATTTAAAATTACCAATCTTTGGGATTTAGAAAAAGTTTCACCGCTTTTTAATATTCCTAGTTGCGTAATTTTTGGAAACAAAGATTTAACTGAAAAAAAGAAAATAATGCCATTTACAGGCTTATCTTTTAAAGGAAAAATACCCAAACATAATTGTCATTGGGAAGTGGCAGAGCCAAAATTAGTGCTAACACCTCAAACTTGGTTTTATGCCAAGCAAGGAAATTCATCTGCTTTTAGTACAAATAATAGTAAGAAAAACAATAAAGTAAATCCTTACAAAACCGATTTTAAACAAGGGGCAACTTTAGTGCCTCGCACATTTTATTTTGTCGATATTGCTTTAGAGGACATAACGCCTTTCGAAAATGATAAAGAATGGAATAATCGAACAATTCCATTAAAAACTGCCGAACATATAAAACCTGATGCCAAAAAACCGTGGAATTTGGTTAATTTTAAAAGTATTGTTCATTCTGAATTTTTGTTTAGAACGGCACTTTCAAAAAATATTTTACCCTTTTGTTTATTAAATCCAGATTTAATTTTATTACCAATTATAGTTGAAAATAAAGATGGAATTAAAAAAATAACCATTCACTCTTCAGACGATTTATATGAGCTTGGCTGGTCAAATATGGCAAAATGGACAAAAAATTGCGAAAATATTTGGAATATTCATGCAACAGAAAAGTCTAAAAAAATGACTTCAAATGATAGAGTAAATTACCAAAGAGGCATTACTTCTCAAAATCTGAACGCTCCCTATTTGGTAATTTATACGGCTTCTTCTAAAGATGCGAATGCTACAATCGTAAAGCGTAGCGATATGGCTTTAGAGTTTATAGTGGAAAGTGCCGCTTATGTTTTTTTTACAGCTAATTTAAAGGAAGCTTACTTTTTAACAGGTTATCTGAATGCTTCTAAACCCAATTTGATGATGAAAGATTATCAATCAAAAGGGCTTTTTGGACCAAGACATGTGTCAAAAAAAATCTTAGATGTATATTTTCCTACTTTCAACGAAAATGAAAAATTACATATTTCACTAGCCCATTGGAGCGAAGTGGCACACGCAAAAGCCAAAGAATATGTAGAAAAAAATCCGCCTTCCGAAAATATTATTTCTGCTATAGCCTTAGGTAAATTGCGAACCAATATCAAAAAACACATCGCTCCCGAAATGTTAGAAATTGATAAATTGGTAGAAAAATTGATGGAAAATTAGCAAATTATTTAAGTATTTGTTTTTTGGAATATCAAACTTATCTGTATTAATTTGTAAAAAAAATAAAAAAATGATTCAACGCATCCAAAGTATATTTTTAATTTTGATGGTAATTGCCCTTGTGGTTTTTATATTTGTGCCAATTTGGAGCAAAACAAGTGCCGATGGAAATTTAGTTGTAACACTAAACGCTTTTGAATTAACGCAAACTCAAAAAGGTGTAATTGTAAATACTTCCCCCACAATCTTACTTTTAGCCTTAGCATTTGGAGCTGCTGGATTAGGTGTTTTTTCGCTTTTTTGTTATCAAAACAGATTAAAACAAATGATGTTTGGCATGATAAATTCGGTTTTAATTGCTGCATTGTTAGGTTCAATAATTTATTTTTCTTTTCAAGGCGATAAATTAATAACGGATTCTGCCAAAGGAAGTTATGGCATAGGTTTATTAGTTCCAGCAATCGCCTTAATTCTAAACACGATTGCCAATAAATTTATCAGAAAAGACGAAGAAACCGTACAGGCAAGTAATAGAATGAGATAATGAAATTCTCAACGCTTGTTTTGATTTTTATAAATGCAAAAATTTAAGTTAAAACCCATACTTTTAATTTTCTCAAAACTTCCTGTTTATGGAATTACATTGTATCCGTTTATTATTTTAAAAGATAAGAATTTTAAAAATAATAAAATTTTAATGAATCACGAAAATATTCATATCCAACAAGAAATTGAGCTTTTAATTTTGCCATTTTATATTTGGTATCTTACCGAATATTTTTTATATAGATTGCAAGGTATGAGTAAAATAAAAGCATATCACAATATTTCCTTTGAAAAAGAAGCTTATCAAAATGACTTTAATTTACATTATTTATCTGAAAGAAAATGTTTTTCATTTTTTAAATATTTGAAAAAATCAAAATGACTTATTTTTAAAAATAAATCAATAGAAGCCCAAAAGAATGAAACTGTGTTGTAATCAGTAAAAGTAGAATTGCCTTTTTTGGCGAGTTAGATGATGGATGATGAGTAAAATTTTATAGAAAAAACAAATTCGAAAAAGAAGTTTAAAAGAGAGTGCTTTAAGTGTTACATTCACCCTATAAAACAGCTAAAAGTTATGTGTCCTAAAAAAACATAATCTTACCAATATATTTACGATAAAATGTATTTGCATATTTTAAATCAAATCAAAGATTTAAAATATAGGGAACCTCTAAAAACCCCAATATTATTTTTAAAAACCCACCCAAACTAATTTCTGCTACGAAACCTCAGAATCCAAGTGTGGGGCTTCAACGGAATTGAGGTTTTTAGGAGTTCCCTATAAACTCTCAAAAAGTAAAAAAATTTAACTGTTTTAATATCTAATTAATGTGGCATTGAATCTGTTGGAAATGCAAGAAGTCCGTTTTCAGTAAAATATTTTTTTACCGCAATTTTATTTGTGATTTTTTGATGTAGAGGTTATTTTTATGTATCCTTGGGCGGTAAATTTCAGAGAACTAGGACCAGATGGATTTATTGAAATGCTTATTTTAATGTCATTTTTGCTTTGTGGTTTCTTTTATGTAATCAAAAGAAAAGCTTTAGATTGGGAATAGAAATTAGTTAACTATTTTTCTTTCTATACTCTGCTG
>REAG01000059.1 GCA_004294265.1 Cytophagales bacterium
GTGGATCGGGTATTTTTTTGGTGCAAAGTTTCAAAAAATTAATCAAAAGATATGAGAAAAAAGAAAAAAAACTACTTACTGATTTTGTAATTTTAAAAGAAATTCTCTTAAATAATATTTTTGGTATAGAAATAGATTCAAAAGCCATCAAAGTTGCTGCTTTTAGTTTGTATTTGGCATTGCTCGAAAATCTTGACCCCAAAACAGGATGGTGGCACAAAACCATTCAGTTTCCTTATTTAATCAACGACCCTGAAGATAAAACACTCAAACAACAAGGTAATAATCTTTATAAACGAGATACAATTTCTGATTTATCGGAAATAAAAATCTTACAAAATTTTGATTTAGTTGTTGGAAATCCGCCTTTTGGTACAAAAGAATTAACTCAAACTATTACTAGTTATTGCGTTAAAGAAAAATTTGCCAAAGAAATGGTTTTGCCTTTTCTAAGCAAAGCAATTTCTTTTGCTCCAAACGGAAAAATTGCCTTAATTTTTAACACAAAAGTGCTTACCAATACTGGTGGAAATTATCAAAACTTTAGGCATTGGCTTTTTAATAAAAATTATGTAGAAAAAATTTATAATTTTTCAATTTTAAGAAATGTACCTGAATTTTCAGGTGGGCAGCTTTTTGGTTCTGCAGCTGGTCCAATCAGTATTGTATTTTATCAAAAAGAAAAGCCTGAAAATGTTAAGGCAACCATCACTTATATTGCTCCCAAAACCTATATTAAGACTGATATTTTAGATGGAATAGTAATAGACTCTAGTGATGTGAAGTATTTACCTAGAATTGAATGTGAAAAAAAAGATACCAAAATATGGAAAATCGCTATGTGGGGTAGCTATTTTGACTTTGAATTGATTGAAAAAATTAATTCAACTTTTGGGTCATTAAAAGATTTCATAAAAGAAAACAACGAAATTTGGGATTGTTCAACTGGAATAATGGCTGATAGTTTAAAATTAGAGTTTATTCCTGAAAAATTAATTCATACGCAGTCAATTTCTAGATATTATACTTCTCATAAAGCAGTGATTAGTAATGATAAATTGTATAGAAAAATTAATGAAAAATTCATTAAAGCACCCTATTTATTAGTCAAGGAAGGACAAGAAAATAAAAAATATTGTTCGTCCATAATAGAAAATACTGAGTATTTTTTAAATTCAGCGTTTGGTTTCTCTAATTCAGGTGATTTTAGAAATTCTAAATTGTTGTGTGCTTACATTAATTCAACTTTTACTTCTTATTTTTTATCTATTTATACGTCCTCAAGGGGAATTGAAAGAGAACGTATAAAACTAAACGAACTATTACTTTTACCTGCAATAATTAAAAACTTAGATTATTACATTTTAGAAAATATTTCTTCATTAATCGATCAAATCATTACCATAAAAAAATCTAACGAACAAACCCAAGATATTACTCATTTAGAAAATGAAATAGACCAAATTATTTACAATGATATTCTGAAATTAACCGAAGACGAACAAATTATTATTCAAGATACACTTAATTTTAGCTTAGATTTATTTGAAAAACAAGCAAAATCACCGGCAATGTTTCATGTTGAAAACTGTGCAGATTATTTAAATAGATTATCTAAAGAACTCAATGATTGGTTGGAAGATGTTGATTTAAAAATTTCGGTTACTACTTATTTTATTAATAGAAGCTGCCCATTATATATGGTCAAAATCTCGTTTGGAAATGAGCAAAACCCAATCATTGAATCTAAAGAAAATATTTATAACGAATTAAAAAGATTGGATAGATGCCTATGGGCAGAGGAAAGTCAGAATCTTTATTTTAGAAAAAAACTGAATTATTACGATGGAAATGACGTATATATTATAAAACCCAACCAAAGAAGGTTTTGGAGCCAAACCGCAGCCATGGAAGATTGCAACGCCTTATTAGTTGATATTTTAAAAATGAAATCCTAATGGCAGGAACACTAAAAACAGAAATAATACTGTCTTTTCAAAATAAATTTAAAGTAAGATGTATGACTTTATTAATTGAGGCTTATAATGTTTCAATTTCTAAAAAAACCATTGAATTAGATTTTGATGAAAACGATATTTCTTCTATATTACATTACTATATTACTGGAAATCCTAAAAGAAAAACATGGAAAATTCATACTAATACCGAAAATTTTATTTTTGATATATCAAAGCCATTAAAAAAAGGTTTTGCTGCAAAACAAGCAAGAATTGATATGCGGTTTGCAGGTTTTTGGCAAAACGAAGAATTTACATATTATTGCGAAGCAAAAAATTTGCGTTCAAATGATTCAAGTTTAAAAAGAAGATACATAAACACTGGAATTAACAATTTTCTTTATGGTGGTAAATATGTTAATTGCGATGGTTTTCTTGTAGGGTATGTACTTGAAGGAACTTTAGAAAGTAATATAAATGGAATAAATGATATGATTAAAAAAGATAATAAAGAAATAGAAAAAATTACTAATTCAAATACTTTTATAAATAACCATCAAATTTATATTTCAGCCCACCCACAACGCACACTTAATCATATATTTTTAAATTTTACTAACGCTTAATTTCTGCCATGATAAAAACCAACGAGCGTGAACTTTCGGGAGAAGTAAAAAACTGGTTTCAAACTGAAATTGAGCGAAATACCTATTTTTTTACTTCCGCCACCAACGAGGTGGGAGCAAAAACTGCCTCTACCACTCGTTTTGGCGATATTACACTTTGGCAAAACCGAGAAGCAAATGAGGCTTTTTTACTTTTAGAACTCAAACCGCCCAACGGAAATACCGAAAATCTTAAAACTTTTGAGCAAAAAGCCATTGCCCTCAACGTGAAATTTGCTTGTACTTGGGATTTTCAAAACCTCAATGTTTATACCATTTTAAATGGAAAACTTACTGCTGCAGGTTCTGAATCTACACCCATTCTTGATACAATTGAAGAATGGCTGCGGGGAGATAAACAAGCCTTAATCAAAACTTATATTGCTCGTTTTTGCACAGAATTTGAAAATTTTAGCAAAACAGGTAAGTTTACTAAATTTGACCCTGACAAAATATATTTCGTTAATCTTACTCGTGCCACGGTTGATAAACTTTCGCCACTTTTTAATTTACATATTCGCAACGCCTGTGGAGATATTCAAAAAAAACGAAAAATAGATGAATATGTAGTCAAACAAGGCATTAATTATCCATCAACTGAAGCCTTTTTTGAGCTTATTGCTGCCCAACGGGTGTATGGTTTAGTAACGAAAATTATTTTTTATCTTACCATTCGTAGATATTTTGAAGATTTACCTGCCATTGGAAATCAAGATATTGATTTTAATATTTCTTTAAAAAATGCCTTTGCAAAAGCCCGAGAAAAAGATTGGCAAGCCGTGTTTGAAGACGGACCGATTGAAGAGCTGGGAATTCCTGAAAATAGCTATGCAATTTTCTACGAATTTTTAAATGAACTTACGGTTTATCATTTTGGAAATCTGCCAGAGGATGTGCTTGGAGAGCTTTTTCAAGAGATAATCGACCCCGATAAAAGGCATACTTTAGGGCAATATTTTACCAAAGAAGACTTGGTAGATTTTGTGATTGCCTTGATTGTTAAAAATCCTGAAGGAATTTATTGCGACCCAACTTGCGGTTCGGGTACTTTTTTAATCCGACTTTATGACCGCTTGCGTTATCTAAAACCTGCCATCAAACATAGCGAATTATTGGCTCAAATTTGGGGTTTTGATATTGGAAGTTTCCCTGCCGAGCTTAGCACAATCAATCTTTTTAGGCAAGATCCGTCTAATTTTGAAAATTTTCCAAAAGTAAGAACCATCAATATTTTTGATGTAAAAAAAGGAATGACTTTTGATTTTCCGCCTCCCAATGCCGGGAAAATGTATTTTAAAGTACAAGAAAAACTACCAGATTTTCATGGTTTTGTAGGTAATTTTCCGTTTGTAAGGCAAGAATTAATAGAAAAAAAAGATCCTACTTTCAAAAAAT